>JBKPPH010000023.1:0-50819 GCA_046733535.1 Acidobacteriota bacterium | reverse complement strand
GCAGGGGGCGTTTCGCTGAATGTCGTCGCCAACGGCCGCTGCCTGAGAGAAGGACCATTCAAGCGATTGTTTGTGCAACCGGCGGCGGGCGACGCCGGCGGGTCAGTTGGCGCCGCGGCGATGGCGCACGCGAAGGTGACTGGCGAGCCGCCTGCCGTAAAGAGTCTGGAACACGTTTACCTTGGCCCGGCGAATTCAATCTCCGAGACCTACAAGTTGTTAATGGCTTCTTCGGCGAAGTTCCTGGACTTCCGGGGCAGGGAAGAAGAGCTTATCAAGTTTACTGTCGACCGTTTGATCGAAGGAAAGGTGGTCGGCTGGTCGCAGGGACGCATGGAGTTTGGACCACGCGCTCTCGGCGCGCGGTCGATTCTCGCGGACCCGCGAAGCCCCGACATGCGCGATCGCATCAATGCCTTGGTGAAGATGCGAGAAGCGTTCCGGCCGTTCGCGCCTGCGGTGCTGGAGTCAGAAGCTGAAAATCATTTCGACCTGGACCATGCGTCGCCGTTCATGCTGGAAACATGCGACGTGATTTCAAGTATCGACCTGCCGGCCATCACGCACATCGACGGTTCAGCGCGTGTCCAGACCGTGAACGCCGAGACTAACCCGCGCTTCGCCGCGTTGCTCGAGGAGTTCCACCGCCGCACCGGCTGTCCGATCATTCTCAACACCTCCTTCAACGTGCGCGGAGAGCCGATCGTGTGCGCGCCACTTGATGCGGTGCTGTGTTTCACTGCGTCGCAAATTGATTTTCTCGTGCTCGAAGACTTCGTCCTCGATCGCGCCGGCATTCCGCCGTTCTGGGAAGTTAGAAACCTGCGCGTGAAGGGCGATGCAAGCCAATTGGTAGAACACTCCGTGTATACCCTGCTCTAGAACTTTAAAGAAGGACAGGTTATGGAACGTCCGCCAGACAAATTGAAGTCTTTCGCCAGCAGGCTCGCAGAGGTCGCGTGCGCGCAAGATACACCCGAATTGGTCCGTATGCTCCGACTCGGCGGTCTGCTTGGTGAATCCGATAAAGCACCCGGTCGCGCCGCCGAAATCACGTATGGGCCGCCACCGCATCCCGACCACGTCGGCATCTGGGAGCGAAAGATAGAGAACGGAAAAGAGTGCTTCGTTCGTCGCCTCGACATGATCCGTGAGTGGGACCAGTGGTGCCCAACCCTCGGTCGCATCGACAAGAAGGGTTCCAAAAAGCGCGTCGTGTTGATCGGCGAGTCAGTCGCCCGAGGTTATTTGTACGATCCGGTTTTCACTCCAGCCATGGCGCTGCAAATGATTCTCGAACCACACTTCGACGAGGGTGTCGAAGTTCTCGATCTGGCGCGGACGAACCTCTCGCACGAGATAAAACATCTGGCCATCTCTGCGCTCCAACTCGAGCCCGATATCACGGTCCTCTTCGCCGGTAATAACTGGGGCGTTGCGTTTCCCGATACTTCCGACATCGCCCAGTTGGACGAGGCGTTGAGTACAGAAGGCATGCCGGGAGCGAAACGCATCGCCGAGATGCAAATCGAGAGGATCGCGAGAACGATCGTAAACGACGTCGCTACTGCTTATGAACGTAAAGGTATTCCACTCGTATGGATCATCCCCGAATGGAACCTTGCCGACTGGCGCGATCAGATCACAAATCCGCCGCACCTTGGCAAAGACTTGAATCGCGAATGGCTCAGCGTGTTGAAACAAGCTGAGAGCGCTCTCGGTGACGGCGATCTGCGCAGAGCTGAGGAGCTTGCCAGGAAACTGTTGGAGATCGATCAGGGCCTTTGCGCCGCCGGCTATTACATCCTGGCTGAGTGCTGTCATCGCGTGAATGATGTTGAAGGTCGAAGGAAGTATTTGGAACACGCGCGCGACTCGGTGTGTTGGGATTCATCAAGAATGCTCCTGCCACGGACCTATGGTCTAACGCAACGCGTGATTCGCGACGAAGCCGCCAAGCACAAGAACCAGATCGTCGACTCACCCGCGCTCTTCAGAGAACATCTCAACGGTGAGATACCTGGTCGTCGTTTATATAACGACTACTGCCACCTATCGACCGAGGGAATTCAGGTAACGATGGCTGCGACTGCGTCCTGCGTCCTCCGTGCGCTCAAAGGACGAGAGGTGCCGTGGTTCTCGTTCGCCCGCGAACACGTCGCACCGCCGATTGAGACTGAAGCGGAAGCATTATTCCTGGCTGCAATCATGAACGGCCACTGGTGGCAGACGTACGAACTAATCCGCTACTACTGCACGCAGGCACTAAGCCTTTCGCCGCACATGGGCGACTTGATGCTCACTTACATCGAGTTACAAACGCGACGCATTTCGCCAAAGATAATGGGTGAAGCGGAGCAAGAGATCAGCAGGACAGCGTCACAACTGATGCGTCACTTCCTGGTGCGCCTGAACGAAAAACGACTCGATAAGGTGCTGCTCGAAGTGATCGTTGATTCATTGCAGGAGTTCGGGATCGATGGGCGTGAGCTTCTCAACCGGCTCCGCAGTGAACACAGCGTAGCGTTTGGTGAGATCGACTTGTTTGACTATTACTACTGCTCGTCTGCCGATCAGTCACAAGAGTTGGCATGGACCATGAGGATCAACTACAAGGTCTACAAGCCGCATTTCGAGCCGAAGTACTACCGCGCTTTCGGAGCTGAATCAAAATTCATTTTCGTGGGAACGGCCGGCCATCCCGTACGGCTGCGCCTCACCTGCCGGCTGCCACACACTGCAAAAGGTGAGGCGAAGATCTCCGTGGGACTGAACGGAACGTCACAGGTAGAAATGATGATCAGTCATCAGTGGAGCAGTTGGGAGATCAGCCTACCGGGCGACATCATTCGTGAGGGTTTGAACGAGGTCGAAGTGTGGTGGCCCGTTCCCGAATTTGAAAGTAGTGAGGCACTCGAGAAAGTAGTGACGAATATGTTCAATTTCTGGGAGCTGAAGTTTCCCACGTTCTTTCCCGTGTTTGGTGAAATACATTCTTTCACCGCAGCCGGCGAACCGGTTCTTTCACCGATTCGTCCAGCGCAGCACCGGGAGCTTGCTACCGTCGCAGTCTCCTGACGGTTTACGTCTCTAACACCTCCTCTTACACACACTGCTTTACAAGACATGGAAAGGGATGCAGGCATGGAACGCCCACCCGAATCGTTGAAGTGTTTCGCTGATCGTATCGCCCGGTTTGCGTGTGCAGGCGACGCGGCCCAATTAAACCGCATGCTGCGGCTCGCGGGTCTTCTCGGCGGCGGTCCCAACGGGATCGATCTCAAGACAGGCGACATGGTTTCAGCGCCGCAGAACCCGGACCATTTAGCCATCTGGGAGCGCAAGGTCGAGAACGGGAAAGTCTGTTTTGTGCGTCGCATGGAAACGATCGACGAGTGGTATTACTACGCAAACCTCGGCCGCATCGATCCGAAGGGAGCGAAGAAGCGGATCGTGTATCTCGGAGAGTCCGTTGCGAGAGGTTATCTATACGATCCGGAGTTCAACCCGGCGCTCGCTCTCAAGAAGACGCTCGAACCTCAGTTTGGAGATGACATCGAAGTTATCGATCTGGCTCGCACGAACCTCTCGTACGAGGTGAGGGAACTGGCCATCGGAGCACTGCAACTCGAACCGGACATTGCCGTCATCTTTTCCGGCAACAACTGGGGAGTTGCGACGCCGCGGTTTGCAGATATTGCAGTGATTGACGACGCACTCGCGAAGGACGGTATGGCTGGCGCCAAACGGATCTCGGACGAGCAGATCGCGAGACACGGCCGGCGCGTCGTGCGCGATATCGCGGCTGCGTACGAGAAGCAAGGCGTTCCAGTGATTTGGATCGTTCCCGAATTCAATCTCGGCGATTGGCGTGACCCGATCGTCAATGCGCCATATCTGCCCGAAGGCTTGAACCGGGAATGGCTCAGAGTGGTCGAAGAAGCTCAGAGCGCGTTAAGCGACGGGGAGATTGAGAAGGCGAGGCACCTCGGCCGGCGGATCATCGAGATCGATCAAGGCATCTGCATCGCGGGCTATTACGTGCTGGCGGAGTGCTGTCACAAGCAGGGCGACATCGAAGGGCAGCGGACGTATTTAAAGATGGCGGGCGATGCCGCGACCTGGGACTCGTTCATGACAATCATCCCCAGGCCCTACTCGATCACGCAGCAGATCCTGCGTGAGGAGATGACGAAGAACAAGAATCAGATTGTCGACCTGCCCGTCCTCTTCAACGAATACCTCAAGGGCGAACTACCCGATCGTCGTCTGTTCCTCGACTACTGTCACATGACAACTCAGGGAATTCAGGTGTCGATGGCCGCCACGGCTTCGTGCGTGCTGCGGGCGCTGAAAGGACAAGACGCGCCGTGGTACACGTTGTTGGACGAGTCAATCGCACCGCCGCCCGAGATCGAAGCTGAAGCATCGTTTCTCGCGGCTGTACACAACGCGCACCGGTGGCAATCGTATGATCTCGTCCGGCATTACTTGCTGCGAGCTCTCGAAGCCTCACCACACGTCGCGGAGTTGATGATTAACTACATCGACGTTCAGACGCGGCCTTCGATCCCGATGTCGATGAGTGACTCGCAGGAAAAGATGTTCAACCTCGGATCGGCGCTGATGCACCGGTATCTCTTTCGCTTCAACGAACAACGTCTCGATCGATTGCTCCTCGACGTGATTGTCGATGCGCTGGCGGAGGCTGGTTTCGAGGCCCGAGAACGACTGGCCCAGGTCCAGCGCGAGCAACACAGCATCGCACTCGGTGAGACCAACTTGCTCGATTTTTACTACTGCTCCGCGGGGCAACAGCCGCACGAGCTGGAAGGGTTGAAGTGGGTCAACTTCGAAGGTCACTTGAATTTCAACGTCAAGTATTACCGGGCTTATTGGCCTGAGTCGAGATTCGTATTTGTTGGTGAAGCGGGCTGCCCGTTGAGACTCCGCCTCACGTGCCGGCTGCCGGAAGACTCCGCTGGTGAAGCGCCGATCTCGATCGTTCTGAATGGAAAGCCTCACGCAGAGATAGTGATTGGCCACGAGTGGAGCAGTTGGGAACTAGAGTTTCCGGGCGAACTGGTGCGGGACAATACGAATGATGTAACGGTGCGCTGGCCCATGCCCGGGTTCCGCACCAGCGCGGCTCTGAAGAAAGCCGTGCTGGACATGTGTGCGATGAAGTTTCCGGATTTTTATCCCATCTTTGGTGAAATACATTCATTCACCGCATCGCGTGCGGCGGCCGTCTCAACTACACCGTCCGCAGTCGAGCGAGAACTCGCAGCCGTTCCATCCTGAGATTCATCTTATAAATCCTGTCCTACTGACCTACCGGAGTTAAGCGATGAGTCCGAAACTTGATTGCGTTGTCATCGGTTACAACGAAGTTCCTTTTCCAACATACGAGACGTTTCTTCAAAAGTACGGCGAAGACTCTGAAGCCTACCGTGATTTGAAGTTTAGTTTCGTCGAGCTGGCAGGGCAGAAGATGGATTACGTGGCGCTTCTCAATCACGTGCTTGATAAGGCGAGCAATATCCAGCAGGGCTCGGCTGCGCCGCATCAGTTAAAGTCGGGCGACATCCCAAACCTCGCCGCCGTTTACCTGACGAACTTTCTGAACAAACGCGGACTCGAAGCTCGTTACATCAATCTGTTTCAATACGAACGCGAACAACTCATCGAGTACCTGGACCAGGATCCGCTCTGCGTCGCGATCACAACCACCTTTTACGTCGTGAACTTGCCCGTCAACGAAATGGTTGAATTCATCCGCGGGCACAATCCGAAAGTAAAGATCGTCGTCGGTGGACCATTGATCGCAAATCACGCGCGTAACGCTCAAGGCGACACTCTCCAGGAAGCCCTGAACGACATGGGCGCGGACATCTACGTCGTGGAAGGTCAGGGTGAACAGACTCTTTATCAGCTCGTCGAATGCCTGAAGGGTGGCGGCGACCTGAAGAAGGTGCCGAACATAATCTTTTTCGAAGATGGACAGCTCACGCGAACACTGCCGCACCCGGAAAACAACTCTCTCGATGAGAACTTCGTCGACTGGAACACGTTTGCTGCTGGTAACGATCTGGGCCGCACTCTGCAAACGCGTACGGCACGCAGTTGCGCTTTCAAATGTTCGTTCTGCAACTACCCTACACGCGCTGGTGCGTTGACCCTCGCCAGCCTCGATACTCTCGAAAAAGAGTTCGACTCGATGCGACGTGCGGGAGATGTCGAGAACGTCGTCTTCATCGACGACACGTTCAACGTCCCGCTGCCGCGGTTCAAAGAGATCTGCCGGCTGATGATCAAAAAGAACTACGGCTTCAACTGGTTCTCATACTTTCGCTGCAGCAACTCGGACGAAGAAGCTTTTGAGTTGATGGCGAAGAGCGGCTGCAAGGGCGTCTTCCTCGGGATCGAATCCGGTTCGCCGGCGATTCTGAAGAACATGGCGAAGTTCGCCACGCCTGAGAAGTATGCCAAAGGCATCGAGATGCTGCGCAAGCACGGCATTCTCACGTTCGGCTCTTTCATCATCGGCTTTCCCGGTGAAACCGAAGACACCGTGAATGAGACCATCGACTTCATCAAGCAGCACAAGCCTGACTACTATCGCGCGCAGATGTGGTACTGCGAACCCGGCACTCCGATCTTTCACGAGAAAGACAAGTATCAAATCAAAGGCGACGGTTTTGTGTGGACGCACGCAACGATGGGAAGCCTCGAAGCGATGGACCACATCGATCGCATGTTCCTTTCGATAGACGAGTCGCTTTGGCTGCCGCAGTGGTCATTCGATTTCTGGATCATTCCCTACCTCATCGGCAAAGGCATTTCACCACCGCAATTCAAAGAGTTCATGGAGTGTGCGCACAAACTATTGTCACTCGAGATCGCCACGGTGCCTGCGAACCACAAGGCGCGACTGCAACAGCAGCATTTGCACAAACTGAATGAACAGATCAGTCGCTGGCCGATGCCGAGCTTTGCCACTGCTGCTTAAGACCTTCCGATCGTCCCGAAGAAGCAAAGCACAAAAGGATAATGAGGCATGGAACGCCCTCCAGAGTCGTTAAAGTCCTTCGCTAATCGCATCGCTAAGGTCACTTGCCAAAGCGACGCTGCCGAACTGATCCGCCTGCTGCGGCTCTCCGGGTTGCAAGGCGGCGCCGGTCAGATCAGCGATCTCTACGACGGCAGCGACACATTTCCAATGTCTCTCGATCCCGCTCACGTGGGAATCTGGGAACGGAAGATCGAGAACGGTAAGACGTACTTCGCGCGTCGACTGGACGCGATGGGTGAGTGGTACTTCTGGGCGAAACTCGGCCGCATCGACGCCAAAGGAACGAAGCGACGTGTTCTCTTGATAGGCGAATCAGTCGCCCGCGGTTACCTGTACGATCCGGAGTTCACTCCAGCATTGGCGCTCGAGAAGATCCTCGAACCACACTTGGGCGACGAGGGGATCGAAGTGATCGATCTCGCGCGGGTCAACCTCGGCTACAAGGTGAGGGAACTCGCCATCGACGCTCTCCAACTCCAGCCGGATATCACGATCGTCTTCGCCGGCAACAACTGGAACATTGCCGACCCGCGGCCTTCGGAGCTTACGGAAATCGATGAAGCGCTGTCGAAGGACGGTCTTACTGGAGTGAAACGGATCTGTGACACACAAATCGAGCGAAATGCGAGACGTGTCGTTAACGACATCGCATCCGCCTACGAAAGAAGCGGAGTTCCACTGATCTGGATCATTCCGGAATTCAATCTCGCCGATTGGCACGATCCAATCACGAATGCGCCGCGTCTCGGCAAGGGCTTGAACCGCGAATGGCTCGCCTTGCTCGCAGAAGCTCAGAGCAGTTTGCGCGAGGGAGATGTTAGCAACGCTGCGAAGCTGGCCCAGCGAATGATCGAGATCGATAAGGGCATTTCCATGGCGGGATTTTATCTTCTTGCCGAGTGTTGTAATCGATCGAACGACATCGACGGCAAGAGAAACTATTTGGAATTGGCCCGCGACTGTATGAGTTGGGATTTGTCGAGAATGCCCATACCGCGGCCATACAAGATCACGCAAGGTGTCTTGCGTGAAGAAGCGGCCAGACTCAAGTTCCAGCTAGTCGATTTGCCGGTCCTCTTCACAGCATACCTCGACGGCGGAATACCGGACCGGCGCCTGTTTCTCGATTATTGTCACATGACGACGGAAGGGATTCAGGTGGCGATGGGCGCTGCCGCTTCCTGCGTTCTGCGAACGCTGAAGAGTATCGAAAGACCGTGGCATGCACTGGTCGGCGATCATGTCGCGCCGCCGCGTGAAATCGAAGCTGAAGCATCGTTCCTCGCCGCCATTATGAACGGCCACTGCGCGCAGACATACGACGTGGTCCACCATTTCTGCGCGCGCGCACTTGACCTCTCGCCGCATATCGCCGAGTTGATGCTCAACTACCTCGAGGTCCAGAACCGTCGCCTGCTGCCGAGAGGGATGACCGAATCTGAAGATCAGACTGCGAAGTCAGGATCGTCGCTGATGCAGCGCTATCAGTTGAACCAGAAGCGACTGCACAACCTGCTCTCCAACGCGATTCTAAATGCGCTCGAGGAAACGGGAATCGATGTGCGTGAAAACGTCGAGCGGCTCTGTCGCGAGGAACACAGCGTAGCCTTTGGCGAGATCAACTTGCTCGACTACTACTACTGTTCGGCGACTGACCAGGAACAAGAGTTCGCATGGGTGACCAACACTGAACCGAGGTATCGGCCTGACGCGGATTACTACAGAGCTTACTGGCCCGAGTCAAAGTTCATCTTCGTCGGGGACACAGGCTGCGCAATCACTCTCCTGTTGACGTGCCGGCTGCCCGGCACTGCCCTTGAAGAGGACGCGATCTCTGTCCTGATTAACGGCAAGCCTCAAGCGGAAATCGTCGTCAATCGCAAGTGGACCAGTTGGACCATCAACGTAGAAGGCCAGGTCGTGCGTGACGGGTTGAACGAGGTGGTGGTGCGGTGGCCTATCCCCGACTTCGACGACGATGGGTGGCTCGGGCGCGCGCGGCAGAAGGTGTCTGAGAGGAAGTTTCCGGACTTTTATCCGATCTTCGGCGAGATACACTCGCTCACCGCAGGACCAAACAATGCCGCAAAAATCACTCCCGCAATCGAACAAGAGCTCGCAGTAGGTCTAGCGAACTAAAACATCTTGTCCATCCTGTTAACAGGATTTACACGTGTTAACTGACAGACTCGCACAGCGAAAAGCAGAACTCGGAGCACGCCGGGCAACTCTCTCTGCGTTCCAAAGAGAAAAGCTCGACGAACTCTTGCGACAGAGCGAACGTGCTCCGGCGCAGGTGATCCCGCGACGCCCACGCGACGAAGCGTCTCCGCTTTCATTCGCGCAAGAGCGGCTGTGGTTCCTGGACCAACTGGAGCCAGCCAGCATTGCTTATAACATGTGCACGCCTTTCCGGATCACCGGCAGGCTCAACGCGATCGCACTCGAGCAAAGCATCGACGAGACTGTCAGACGTCACGCGTCATTAAGAACTACTTTCGTCTCCAGGGACGGCCAGCCTGTTCAAGTGATCTCGCCCTCACGTGTTCTGGCTCTACCGATCGTCGATATTTCGAGTTTGCCGGACACGGAATGTGAAGCCGTGGCGCAGCGTCTGATCCGCGAAGGCAGTGACCGCCCGTTTGATCTGGCGAACGGCCCGCTGCTCAGGACCGTATTGTTGCGACTCGGAGCGGCGGATCACATTCTGCTGATGTCGTTACATCACATCATCTTCGACGAATGGTCGATGCAGGTTTTGATTCGGGACGCGGCTGAGATCTACTCAACGTTCGCCGACGGCGAAGCCTCGCTGTTGCCTGAGCTGCCCATCCAGTATGCAGACTTCGCTCATTGGCAGCGCGATTGGTTGACGGGCAACGTGCTCGAGAAGGAGCTTTCCTACTGGCGGCAGCAACTGCATGACAGCCCCCCTTCGTTGAATCTACCGTTCGACCGGCCTCACTCAGGCGCGATCAATCCGAAAGCCGAAACCGTTTCGATCACCGTCCCCGAGTTTGTGGCAAAAGGCCTGATGGACCTGACGCAGTCGGCGCGAACAACGATCTTCATGACGCTGCTCGCATCGCTCCAAATCCTGCTCGCTCGCTACAGCGGAAGCGATGACATTCCAGTCGGCACGCCGGTCGCCGGCCGGCGTTGGCTCGAAACTGAAGGAATGATCGGGTTCTTCGTCAATACACTGGTCGTCCGAACGAAGCTCACGAGCGACCCAACCATCCGGGAAGTGCTTCGTCGCGTACGCGAAGTCGTGCTGGAAGCACAAACGCATCAGGAACTGCCTTTCGCAAAAGTGGTCGAGGAGTTACGACCCGGACGAAACCTGAGCCGCGGGCCACTCTTCCAGGTGATGTTCACTTTCCAGAATCGCCAAAAGAAAGCCGTCACCTTGCCGGGAATGACCGTCAGCATCGCCGAAGCGCGCAATTCCACCGCGAAGTTTGATCTGTCGCTCGATATGGCCCAGGCGGACGGAAGGATCTACGGCTCGTTCGAGTACAACGCCGAACTGTTCGAACGGTCCACAATCGATCGGTTGATTCGGCATTACAACGCGATTCTCGCAGCCATGGCTGGCAATCCCGATCAGTGCATCTCGGAAATCGAAATACTTTCAGATGCAGAGCGACGGCAATTGCTCGTCGATTGGAATGACACGTTCGTACCGTACCCGCCGGAGCAACGAATTCACGAACTGTTTGAAAAACGCGTCGCGGAGTCGCCATCTGCTCTCGCGCTTGTGAGTGGAGACGAGCAGCTAACTTACGGTGAGCTGAACCGCAGAGCAGATCAATTGGCCCACTACCTGCGCAGCCTCGGCGTCGGTCCGGAATCGCGAGTCGGCGTGATGATGGAGCGTTCGATCGAAATGGTGGTCGCGCTGTTCGGCACACTGAAGGCGGGCGGCGCATACGTACCACTCGATCCGGAGTATCCGCAGGAGCGTCTCGCCTACATGCTCGAAGACGCGCAGATCAAAGTGCTGCTGACCCAGCAGCATTTGCGCGAGCGAGTTACCGAACACAGCATGGTGACCGCTTGTCTCGACACCGAGTGGAACGAAATCAGCGCGCGTGGTTCGAACCTTGGGCCGGTGATGCCATCGCATGTGTCGGGCGCGAATGCGTGCTATGTCATTTACACGTCGGGCACGACGGGCCGGCCCAAAGGCACAATCAACACACACGCCGCCGTCTGCAATCGCCTGTTGTGGATGCAGGACGCCTACGGGCTAACCGAACACGACTGTGTGCTGCAGAAGACGCCGTTCAGTTTTGATGTGTCAGTGTGGGAGTTCTTCTGGCCGCTGATGATCGGCGCGCGCCTTGTCATTGCCGAACCAGGCGGACACCGAGATCCCGAGTACCTCGTCAGCGTGATCAAAGAGCAGCGGGTGACGGTACTGCATTTCGTCCCCTCGATGCTGAAGGTGTTTCTCGAGCAGGACGGTGTTGAGCAGTGCGAGACGCTGAAGCAGGTGATGTGCAGCGGCGAAGCTCTGAGTCTCGAATTGCAGCAACGCTTCTTGGAGCGGCAGAAAGCGGAGTTGCATAACCTCTACGGCCCGACCGAAGCGGCGGTTGACGTGACCTTCTGGCAGTGCCGGCGCGACGACGATCAGCAGCTCGTACCCATCGGAAAGCCTGTCGCCAACACGCAGATTTTCATTCTTGACGATCAGATGGAACCTGTTCCCGTGGGAGTGGCAGGTGAACTGCACATCGGCGGCGTGCAGTTAGCGCGTGGCTATCTCGGGCAAGCAGCACTCACGGCGGAGAAGTTCATTCCGCATCCATTCGCACAGAGCGCGGGCGAGCGACTGTATCGAACCGGCGATCTGGTCCGTTACCGCGTCGATGGAAACATCGAGTACCTGGGCCGAATCGATCATCAGGTGAAGATCCGTGGGTTCAGAGTCGAGATTGGTGAAGTAGAGGCGGCGCTTAGTGCACACGAAGGCGTGCGAGAAGCGGTCGTCATCGCAACGGAAGAGAGCGACAAGCGACTCGTTGCTTACATCGTTTCGGCGAAGGCAGTTGACGGCGCCGAGCAGTCACTTATTCGCGAGCTGCAAAGCGATTTGAGAAAGCGACTGCCCGATTACATGATGCCGTCGTCTTTCATGCTGCTCGATGCTCTGCCGTTGACAGCTACCGGCAAAGTCAACAGGCGCGCGTTGCCCGCGCCGCAAAGCTACACGAGCGCCTCTTACGTTCCACCGCGAACGCCGGCGGAGGAGCTGCTGGCAAACATCTGGTCCAGTGTGCTTGGCGTAACAAGCGTCGGAGTGGAAGACAACTTCTTCGACCTCGGAGGACACTCGCTGCTCGGAACGCGCCTGGTTTCGCGTATCCGCGAAGCGTTCGCGGCGGAGTTGCGGTTGCGCGCGCTTTTCGAGTATCCGAACGTGGCCACGCTCGCCAGGCATATCGAGGAGTTGTCTCGTGGCGAACAGGTCGAAGGGGCTCCGCCTTTAGTCGCAGTAGATCGAAGTGGACCACTACCGCTGTCGTACGCGCAACAACGACTTTGGTTTCTGGACCAACTCGAGCCTGACAGCCCGCTCTACAACATCCCGGTAGTAGTTCGCCTGAATGGACGGCTCGACACGATCGCCCTCGAGCGGGGCTTTGGTGAACTGATCCGGCGGCATGAGAGTTTGCGCACGTGCTTCGTCGAGAGCGACGGTCAGCCCACGCAAGTCATTCTTCCTCCCTCACCGTTCACGTTGGCGGTTGAAGATCTTTCGACGATTGGTCCCGACGAAAAGCAGTCGCATCTCCGGGCGTTGTTGAAAGAAGAAGCGGAGTTGCCCTTCGACCTTGCGACTGGACCACTGATGCGCGTGCGATTGTTTCGGCTCGGCGAAGAGGAGCATGTGCTGGCAGTGACCATGCATCACATCATCTCCGACGCGTGGTCCATAAACGTGCTGATAAACGAGCTCGGTCTGCTTTACGCAGCTTATTGTGCCGGCTCAGAGCCGCGCCTCACCGAACTTCCTCTTCAATACGCGGACTATGCGGTGTGGCAACGGAAGTGGCTCGCGGGTGAAGTTTACGAACAGCAACTCTCCTACTGGCGTGCTCAGTTGGCGGGCGCGCCGCCGATCCTCGAGATTCCGACAGACCGGCCGCGGCCCACCGTGCGTTCGCCTCATGGCGCTTCTCGGAGTATTCACGTGGACGCCGCGACCCTCGAAAAACTCAAAGGTCTTAGTCGCCGGCACGAAGTAACGCTGTTCATGACCGTGACGGCTGCGTTTCAGGCGTTACTCTCGCGCTGGAGCGGACAGGAAGACATCGTCGTGGGGACGCCCGTCGCGAACCGCACGCAAAGAGAAACTGAAGGTCTCATCGGGTTCTTCCTGAACACACTTGTGCTGCGCACGGACCTTAGCGGCAACCCGACATTTGCCGAGTTGCTGAAGCGTGTGCGCGAGGTCGCGCTCGAAGCATACACACAGCAGGACCTCCCGTTCGAGCGGTTGGTGGAGGAGCTGCAACCCGAACGCGACCTCGGTTCGCACCCGCTGTTCCAGGTGATGATTGTCTTGCAGAAGCCGGCGACAGAGTTGCCGGCGTTCTCGGATCTGACGATGAGTTTTGTGCCGGGCGAGATCGTAACGGCAAAGTTCGACCTAACTCTGTTTCTGAACGAGACCAGCGACGGCCTGGAAATGTTGCTCGAATACAGCACCGACCTGTTTGAGCCAAAGACGATCAGGCGAATGCTGCAACACTATCAGAAGTTGCTCGAGTGTGTGGCGACCTATCCCGAGCGGCGTATCTCGGAGTTGGACATACTCACGGACGAAGAGCGAAAGCAACTGCTGATCGACTGGAACGAAACCACGGTCACACGTGACGACACATCGCTGGTCACTTTCTTCGAGCACCAGGCCCAGTTAACTCCGGACGCGTGTGCGGTTGAATTCGGCGACCAACAACTCACCTATCGCGAATTGAACCGGAATGCGAACCAGCTCGCTCATCATCTGCGCGATCTCGGCGTCGGCGCTGATGTCTGCGTCGGCATCATGCTGGAGCGCAGTTTCGCGATGGTGATTTCGGTCCTGGGTATTTTGAAGGCCGGCGCTGCTTACGTGCCGCTCGATCCGACGTATCCACGCGAACGCCTCAACTTCATGGTCGCAGATTCGCAGTGTGCAATCCTGCTGACGAGCGAATCAGTGGCGGCAAGTCTGCCGGAGACGAACTCACAAATACTTTTCCTAGATAACGCTTGGCGGCGGCTCGCTTGTGACAGTCCAGCGAACCCGCCAACCGAAATTCACCCCGACAATCTCGCCTATGTGATCTACACCTCGGGCTCGACTGGTCGGCCCAAGGGCGTGTCGATGACTCATCGCGCGCTGAGCAACTTGATTCAATGGCAACTGGTCGATTTTTCGGAACCCACGCGCACACTGCAATTCGCCTCGCTCAATTTCGACGCTTCGTTTCATGAAATGTTCGCGACCTGGTGCTTAGGCGGGACGATGGTGCTGGTGACGAACGAGCAGCGACTGGATGCGCTCGAAATGCTGCGCCTGCTGAACGAGAAACAGGTCGAACGACTCTTTCTGCCGTTTGTTTATTTGCAGCATCTCGCCGAAGCATACGCCGAGCGGCCGACGCGCTTGCAACTGCGCGAACTCCAGACCGCAGGCGAACAATTGCAAAGCACCACGCAGATTGCCCGGTTGTGCGAAAGTCTTCAGTGCCGGCTCAGCAACCATTATGGACCATCAGAGACGCACGTCGTGACGGCCCACACGTTGAACCGTTCACCGCAGGAATGGCCGACGCTGCCGCCGATCGGACGGCCCATCGACAACACGACGACGTACATTTTGGATCGCAATCTTCAACCTGTTCCGGTTGGCGTGACTGGAGAGTTGTACATCGGCGGCGCGAATGTCTGCCGTGGTTACCTCGACCGTCCTGACTTGACCGCGGAGAAGTTCATCCCGAATCCATTTGCGACCACTTCGGGTGACCGGCTTTATCGAAGCGGCGATCTCGCCCGGTACCTCAGCAACGGCGACATCGAGTTTCTGGGACGCGGCGATCATCAAGTCAAAATTCGCGGCTATCGAATTGAGATCGGAGAAGTAGAAGCGACGCTGCGTGAACATCCACAAATCCTGAAAGCCGTCGTCTGTGCAAGACCGGACGCGCGCGGGCAGAAGCAACTGGTGGCGTACTGCGTGGCCCAACCGGAACAGGCCGAGCAGTTGAAGATAGCGGAAGTGCGCCAGTACCTGCACGAGCGATTACCCGATTACATGGTGCCCGCGTTCTTTGTTTTTCTCGACGACCTGCCGGTGACCGGCACCGGCAAAGTCGACCGCCTCGCCCTGCCCGCTCCACAGCCTGACGATTTCGAGTTGCGCCGTCGTTACGTCGCGCCGCGCACTCCGACCGAAGAAGCAATTGCAGCGATCTGGGCGTCCGTGCTTGGAGTGGCGCAAGTCGGTGTCGAAGATAACTTCTTCGAACTGGGTGGACACTCACTATTAACGACGCAGGTGATCTCGCGCATCAGGCAAGCTCTCGTGGTTGAGATACCTGTACGCACGCTCTTCGAGCGTCCCACCATCGCTGCACTGGCCGAGAGTATCGAGACCATTTTGTGGCTAACCCGCAGTACTGATCATGACCGGCATGATTACGAACGAGGAGAAGTATGACAGCGCTGGAGATATTAACTAAATTCCGTAATCAGGATGTGAACGTGTGGCTTGAAGGCGAGCGCTTGCGTTACAGCGCCGCCACGGGAGTGCTCACACCGGACCTGCGAGCCGAACTGGCCGCTCACAAAGAGGAGATCGCGCGCTTTCTGCGCGAAACTGCTGGTGCGCGGGACGTTGCTCCGCCACTTGTGCCAGTGAAGCGAGAAGGAGTTTTACCGCTCTCGTTTGCGCAACAGCGCCTCTGGTTTCTCGATCAACTCGAACCTGAGAGTCCGCTGTACAACCTTCCGCAGGTGGTCCAACTAAATGGCGTGCTCGACGTCGCAGCGCTGGAAAACAGTCTTAACGAACTCGTGCGGCGTCACGAGAGTCTGCGCACTTGCTTCGTAGACAACGGCGGAGAACCCGGGCAGGTGATCCTTGAGCCGCATCACATCGATCTGGTTACGGAAGATCTCTCGGGCCTCGATGCAGAGCAGAGACGCACCGAGGTCCAGCGCCGGCTGAGAGAAGAAGAGCAACAGCCGTTCAATCTCGCGACCGGACCACTGCTGCGCGTCAGGCTGTTTCGACTTGAAGCAGAGCAACACGTCCTCGCGGCGACGATGCATCACATCATCTCCGACGGCTGGTCCATGGGCGTGCTCACCAAAGAGCTCGGACTTATCTACAGCGCTTACAGGAAAGGTGAGCCGGCGTCCCTGCCCGAACTCGAAATCCAGTACGTCGATTACGCCGTTTGGCAGCGGGAATGGTTGCAGGGAGAGGTCTTGGAGCAACAACTCGCGTACTGGCGAGAGCAACTGCACGGCGCGCCCGCAGTGCTGGAGTTACCGACTGACAGACCGCGTCCGCCGGTGCAGTCGCATTATGGCGCGCTCGAAAAGATCTCGATCGAACCCGAGACAACAAGGCGACTCCGAAGTATGAGTCAGCGCCGCAATACGACGCTGTTCATGACGGTGCTCGCGGCGTTTCAGGCTCTCCTGTCGCGTTGGAGCGGGATGCACGACGTCGTCGTGGGAACAGCGGTAGCGGGCCGCACGCGGGCGGAGATCGAAGGGCTGATCGGATTTTTCGTCAACACGCTGGCGATCAGGACCGACCTTTCCGGGAATCCGCGCTTCGATGAATTGACAAAGCGCGTGGCGGATGTGTGTCTCGAAGCTTATGCGCATCAGGAGGTGCCGTTCGAGAAGTTGGTGGAGGAGTTGGGCATCGAGCGCGACTTGTCGAGAACGCCGGTGTTTCAAGTGATGATGGTGTTGCAGAACACCGCGGTTGAAGAGTTGGAGATGAGTGGTTTGCGACTCGGCAGCGTGGAGCGCGGAAGCGACTCGGAGCCGACCAAGACGGCGAAGTTCGACCTGTTGCTCGCGTTGAACGAAAAAGGCGATGAGCTGCAAGGCACGCTGGAGTACAGCGTTGATCTGTTTGACCGCGAAACCATCGCGCGGATGGCGCGGCACTTCGAACGCGTGCTGAGTGCGGTTGCAGAGGATGAAGAGATCCGGCTGAGTGAGTTGCCATTGCTGAGTGAGACGGAGAAGCAGGACCTCCTTTACGACTGGAATCAGACGGAGGAGTTTGATAGCGCCGGGACTTTGGCGGCGAACTTCGAGCGGCAAGTGGAGAGAAATCCTCACGCGATGGCGGTGACGTTTGAGAATGAAGCGCTGAGTTATCAGGAACTCAATCGCAGGAGCAACCAGTTAGCGCATCACCTGCGAAGCCTCGGCGTCGGGCCGGAGGTGCGAGTGGGCTTACTTCTCGAGCGTTCGGTGGAGCTGATCGTCAGCATTCTCGGAGTGCTCAAAGCTGGCGGAGCTTACGTTCCGCTCGAAGTGGCCGCCCCGGCAGAACGTCTGAGTTTCATGCTGCAAGACGCCGGCTGCTCCGTCCTTCTCACCGAAAGCAAACTGTCCGCACAACGGCCATCCTCGTCCATGTCAGTAATCGAACTCGACACCGATTGGGAAAAAATTTCGGCGCAACCGGAAGAGAACCTCAACACGCTGACTGACGAGCAAAACGCTGCTTACGTGATCTATACGTCAGGTTCGACCGGCAGGCCGAAGGGCGTCGTGGTTACACACGGCAACGTGCTCCGTCTGCTCACCGCCACCGACCGCTGGTTCTCCCTCGACTCGCAAGATGTATGGACCATGTTTCACTCCGTCGCGTTTGACTTCTCGGTGTGGGAGATGTGGGGAGCATTGCTTTACGGAGGACGGCTCGTGATCGTGCCCTACTGGGTGAGCCGATCTCCAGACGCGTTTTACGAGTTGCTGTGCAAGGAAAAAGTCACGGTCTTGAACCAGACCCCGTCCGCATTCCGGCAACTGATGCAAGCCGAGCAGCAGATAGTCGCTGCGCGCGAACAGCAGGTTGATGAATTAGCTTTACGCCTCATCATCTTCGGTGGGGAAACTTTGGAACCGGCCAGCTTGCGCCCGTGGTTTGAGAGACACGGCGAGGCGAGGCCGCAGCTCGTGAACATGTACGGCATCACCGAGACGACCGTGCACGTCACTTACCGGCCGCTGGTCCAGGCAGACGCGGAGCGCGGCAGCAACAGTGTCATCGGCGGGCGCATACCTGACCTCGAACTCTACATACTCGACGAAAGAATGGAGCCGGTGCCGGTAGGCGTGGCCGGTGAGATTTTTGTCGGCGGCGCGGGCCTCGCGCGTGGTTATTTGAACGCTCCGGAGTTGACGGCGGACCGCTTTATTCCGCATCCGTTTAGTCTCGCGGGTGCGCGGTTGTATCGAACAGGAGACCGCGCCAGATATCTCGGCGATGGCGATATCGAATACCTCGGACGTGTGGACCAGCAGGTCAAGATCCGCGGTTATCGCATAGAGACCGGAGAAATCGAGGCGCAGTTGAGTGCGCATGAAGCGGTGCGAGACGTCGTGGTCGTCACTCGCGATGACGACGGCGACAGACGGCTCGTAGCTTATGTGGTGGCCCACCGCAGAGAAGCGGCTCACAGTGGTAATGGAAACTCAGCGGCCGCGAACAATGGCAAGCAGCCGGCCTCGTTGCCTGTGGCGGAGTTGCGCCATTACCTCCGCGAGCGACTGCCGGAATACATGGTGCCAATGAACTGGGTCCTGTTGGACCAACTCCCGTTGACTCCGAACGGCAAAGTCGATCGCAAAGCGCTGCCGGATCCGGGTCGTGCGCGCGTCGATACCGGCCAGAGCTTCGTCGCTCCGCAAACCTTAATCGAGGAAGTGCTGGCGGCGATCTGGAAAGAAGTGTTACGTCTGGACGTCGTCGGAAGAGATGACAACTTCTTCTGGCTCGGCGGGCACTCATTACTCGCCACCCGCATCGTTTCGCGCGTGCGCGAAAGTTTCCAGGTCGACTTACCACTGCGCAGCATCTTCGAGTCGCCGACGTTGGTTGAGTTGGCGGAGCGCATCGATGCGGCAATGCGGGCCGGCACAGGCCTGATTGCGCCTCCGTTCCAGCGCGTTGCGGACACCAGCCAACCGCTACCATTGTCGTACGCACAACAACGGCTCTGGTTCCTCGATCAATTGATGCCTGGCAGCAATGCCTACAACGTCCCGGCCGAGATGTACCTTAAAGCCGATACCACCGTCAGCGCGTTGGAGCAGGCTTTGAGTGAAGTCGTACGCCGGCATGAAGCGTTGCGGACGACTTTCTATGTCTCTGGCGGCCAGCCGCTTCAGCGGATCAATCCGCCGCGAACATTGAGTTTGCCGGTCGTAGACCTGGGAAGCCTGGACCAGGCAGAGCGAGAGGCCGAAGTTGATCGGTTAAGACAAGAGGACGCGCTCAGGCCGTTTGATTTGGCCAACGGGCCGTTGCTTCGCGCCACTCTCATCCGCATCAGCAAAGAGCACTCTCTGTTGCTAACGAACATGCACCACATCGTAAGCGATGCCTGGTCCATGGGAGTGATGCTGCACGAGATGCAGACGCTTTACGAGGCGTTCTCGCAAGGACTGCCTTCGCCATTGCCGGAACTGGAGATTCAATATTCCGATTATGCGCGGTGGCAACGAGAGTGGCTCCAGGGCGAAGTCCTGCAACGCGAAGTGAGCTACTGGAAGCAGCAGCTCGAAGGCGCTCCTACGCTGCTGGAGTTGGATACGAGTCAACCAAGGCAAGTGATGCGCACGCTGCGGAGCGATCGTTTTTCGATCTCTTTCTCGGAAGAGCTTTCGAGATCGCTGCGCGAGTTTAGCCGTCAAGAGGGTGCGACGCTCTTCATGACCCTGATGGCTGGATTCCATGCTTTGCTACGCCGTTACACCGGCCAGAATGACATTCTCGTTGGAACTCCGATCGCCGGACGCGGCCACGTGGAGCTGGAGCCGCTGATCGGATTTCTGGTCAACATGATCCCGATCCGCACCAGCTTCCGCGATTCTTTGACGTTCAGAGATCTGGTGAAACAGGTTCGCGACTCTTCGTTCGCAGCCTACACACATCAGGATTTGCCGTTCGATAAGCTCGTCGAAGATCTGCAACCCAAGCGGGCGCCGGGCCGGAATCCGATCTTCCAGGCCATTCTCGCCTTCGAGAATGCGCCGCCGGAGATGGAGATGGCGACGGTGAATCTCCCGGTGGGAGTGCCGGTGAACGCCGACGTTAAGTTCGATCTCGAAGTTCATCTGACGGACACGCCGGAAGGAGTGCAAGGCGCTTTCGTCTACAGTCCTGAGTTGCTCGAACCGGCTCTGATTGCGCGCATGGTGGACCACTTCGAACGTCTGTTCGAGAAGGCCATGAGCAATCCGGATAAAGAGCTGCGCTCGCTCCCGCTGTTGGAGGAAGCGGAATACCGGCAGGTGGTCGAAGAGTGGAACCAGACGGCAGTGCCGTTTCCCGACACTTTGTGCATTCACGAGATGTTCGAACACGAGGCAGAACAGCGGCCCAACGCGATCGCAGTCGAATTCGATCAGGAGAACGTTACTTATCGCGAATTGAATCACCGGGCGAATGCTCTCGCTCACAGGCTGCGTCAAGAGGGCGTCGGACCGGAAGTATTTGTCGGCGTGATGCTCGAGCGCTCGGTGGAGTTGATTGTTTCGTTACTCGCCGTCGCAAAAGCAGGCGGCGTTTATGTGCCGTTGAACCTGGCGGAACCGAGCCCGCGCGTTCGCTTCATACTCAAAGATGCGGGCATTTCGATACTAGTCACCAGCAAACAGATTGCGGACAGCATGCCCGATACGACGACGCTCAACGTCGTCTGCGTTGATACCGACGAATTCGGCAATCCGGAAATCGAGTTTGACGATAATCCGGTCAATGCGGTTGGTCCCGAGAATCTCGCCTACTTGATGTACACCTCGGGATCGACGGGCACGCCAAAAGGCGTCTGCATTTCACATCGCAACGTCCTCGGACTCGTGAAGAGCGCGAACTATGCTGACCTCAACTCGGAGGAGATCTTCCTGCAATTTGCTCCGGTTTCCTTCGACGCTTCGACTTTCGAGATCTGGGCTTGTCTCCTGAACGGCGCGCGGCTGATGGTCTATCCGCCGGGAACTCCGTCGTTAAGTGAAATGGGAGGGTTCATCTCGCGCACGCAAGTGACGACACTGTTCCTGACGACAGGTTTGTTCCACCAGTTTATGGAAGCCGACGTCGGCAGCATCGGCGCAGTCAGACAATTGTTGACCGGTGGCGATGCTTTGTCTTCAACGCACCTCAGCAAGGCTTTGAATCAGATCGAACACTGCCAGTTCGTGAATTGCTATGGCCCAACCGAAGCGACAGTGATGGTCTGCTGCTATCGCGTCACGCCGGATTACTCGGCGGCTTCCGTTCCTATCGGTCGACCGATCTCGAATGCGCGCGTCTACATCACCAACGGCATGCAGCCGGTGGCAGTCGGAGAACGCGGCGAGCTCTTCGTGACCGGAGCAGGTCTCGGACGTGGTTATCACAACCGGCCTGACCTCACTGCCGAACACTTCCTGCCTGATCCGTACGGTTCACGGCCCGGTGGTCGACTGTATCGAACGGGTGACGCAGCTCGTTACCTGAAGAACGGATTGATCGAGTTTCTCGGTCGCGTTGACAACCAGGTCAAGATCAGTGGTTACCGGATCGAGCCCGGCGAGATCGAAGCGGCGTTGTTGGAACATCCGGAAGTGACGGCAGCGTTGGTCGTGGCTCACGAAGACGCGCCGGGCGATAAGCGCCTCGTGGCCTACGTCGTTGCCAATCCGCAGAACACCCCGACCAGTGAAGACTTGCGCAGCCATCTGAAGGAACGCCTACCTGACTACATGGTTCCCTCACTGTTTGTGATGCTGGATGCAATGCCCCTCACGCAGCACGGGAAAGTGGACAAAGCGGCGCTGCCTGTACCTCAACTCTCGCTCAGCCGCGCCGGCAGAGAATACGTCGCTCCGAAAAATGGTCTGCAACAGCAACTGGTTGAGATCTGGGAAGAACTATTCAAGTTTCATCCGATTGGTGTCACTGACAACTTCTTTGAGCTGGGTGGTCACTCGTTGCAGATGATCATGCTCATGGCACGCGTCGAAGAACGACTCGGCAAGCGTGTGACGATGGCGGAGTTGTTCAACGACCCGACGATTGAGCACCTGTCGGAGCTCATCGGACACGGTAAGGAAAATTTACTTCAAACGCTTTTGGTGCCGCTGCAGGCCGAGGGAACAAATCTCACCATGTTCAGCCCGCACGCAAGCGGCGGTCACGTTTGGTGCTACAAGGAGCTCGTGCAGCATCTCGGTCAGGACCAACCGTTCTACGGAGTGCAGGCGCGACGGCCTGAGACGGGTCTCGTCTATCACACCGAGATCGAGCCGATGGCTTCTGACTATGTCGAAGCGATACGCAGCGTTCAGCCGCATGGACCATACATGCTCGGCGGATGGTCCATGGGCGGCGTAATTGCTTTTGAGATGGCCAGACAACTTCAAGCGCAGGGCGAGGAGATCGCGATGCTGGCCCTGATGGATGCTGAGGCGAACGTTTTGCTTGAGGAGGCGCCGGAGTTTAGTTGGGGAGTGCTACTTTCGATCTTTGCAGTCGACCTGGGGCTTCAGTTGTCGCAACTCAGCACGTCGGTGGAAGAAATTTCGGCGCTGCCGCAAATGGCGCAGCTTCGCCAGCTCTGGAAAGAGGCGAAGCTCGCCGGCGTCGTGCCGTCGGACATGACACTCGTCGAATTCCGAAGGCTGTTCGATATTTTCAAAATCAACGCCAAGACCCTGTCCAGCTACCGGCCCGGAGAGTATCGCGGACGCATCACGCTCTTCGCCGCTGAACAGGACATCGAGGAACAGATCTTCAGCCACGATAAAAACCGCCTGTTGTGGAAGGCGAACCATCCCGGTTTCGACGACCCGCTGAAGGGATGGGACAAAGTTGCGACAGAAGGTGTCGATCTGATCGTCGTTCCGGGCGATCACTTCTCGATGATGCAGGAGCCTCACGTTCAGGTGCTGGCGGAACAACTGCGCAGCCGCATTCAGCAGACACTCGGCACACCAGTAAGCTAACCACTTTTTAGAAATCCTTTCCAAGTACCACCGCGGAGGTTTCAATCATGGCAAACCTGCTAAAGCTCGTATACGTGGTCGCGAGATGGTCCAAAGGAATTCCTCGTTCGAGGAGCCTGATCGCAGTCGCGGTTGTGACCAGCTTCCTGGCCGGTGTCGGCTACACGCTGCTGATCGCACTCATCAAGAGAGGCTTGTCGGAAGGTCTGTTTGCCCAGTCGAGGTTGATTTGGACTTTCGTCGCCCTGTGTCTCGCGATCCCCATTTGCGCGTTCGCCTCGCAAATGGTCCTGCTTTACCTCACGGCGAAGAGCAGCTACGAATTGCGGATTCAACTTTCGCGACAGATCCTCTCGGCGCCGCTCCAACAGTTGGAAAAGCTCGGACAGCATCGTCTCCTCGCGACCATCAGCGAGGACATCGGGCGCGTGATTGAGCTCGTAACGCTGCTGCCGCAGACGTTGACTCAGTTGGCGATGATACTCGGGTGCCTGGTTTATCTCGGCTGGCTCGATTGGAGACTGTTGCTGATTCTCGTCGGTTACATGGTCGTGGGGTTACTGACGCATCAGTTACCGTTGATGAGAGCCTTTCGATACTTTCGGCTCGTGCGCGAACAGTGGGACGAGATGTACAAGGCGTTTCAGGGCGTCATCATGGGAACGAAGGAACTGAAACTCAATCGTCTCCGCCGCGACGCATTCCTTACTCAGCAACTCGAGCCGGCGGCCGCGGGCATTCAGAACTACGGCCTGAAAGGCAATGCGATCTCGATGGCGGTATCGAGTTGGGGACAGATCTTGTTCTTCGTCTTCATCGGACTCGTGCTGTTTGTAACTCCTTACTTGATCAATATCCAGTCTCAGGTGTTGGTCGGCTACACGCTGGCCGTCCTCTTCATGATCACACCCCTGACGATGATTCTGAATCAGATACCGGCACTGGAACGCGCTTATCTCGCAGCGGAACGCATCGAGGAGTTAGGACTCTCGCTCACTAAAACCAAGTCGGAAGAGCTCGCGCCCGTGCGCAGTCTTAATACTGACTGGCGCCGGCTCGATCTAATCGACGTCACTCACTCTTACCGGCAGGATGGAAACAGCACCGACTTCAAGCTGGGACCTATCAACCTCACGCTTTCCGCAGGTGAACTGGTTTTCCTCATCGGCGGAAACGGCAGCGGCAAAACCACTCTGATCAAGCTGCTGATGGGTTTGTACGAGCCGGAATCCGGAGAGATTCGCGTCGACGGAAAGCCGATCAGCATGACGGAGCGCGATGATTACCGGCAGCAATTCTCCGCTGTCTTCTACGATTTCTACTTATTCGAACGGCTCTTCGGAATCGAGGCGAAGGATATCGATCGTGAAAGTCAGAAGTATCTCGACCTGCTGCAACTGGACCACAAACTCCAGATCAGAAACGGTCACCTGTCGACAGTCGATCTATCGCAGGGCCAGCGCAAACGAGTAGCGCTGCTGAATGCGTATCTCGAAGATCGACCGATTTACATCTTCGACGAGTGGGCCGCGGATCAAGATCCGCAGTTCAAACGGATCTTCTATTACGAGTTGGTGCCTGAGCTAAAGGCCCGCGGAAAGACGGTCATCGTTATTTCTCACGACGATCGGTATTACGGAATCGCCGATCGCCTGATCAAGCTGGAGTCGGGCAAGATTGAATACGATCAACCGGTCGTCCACGCCGAGACTGTCGTCACCGCAGCCGCCGCTCCCGTCATGTAACTCTTTACCAATCCGGCAATCAGTTTCAAAGAAAGAACATTATTTATGAACGTCCTGGGACTCAGTTTCAGCGATCACGAAGCATCGGCTGCACTCGTCATCGACGGCAAACTCACATCGGCGATCGCGCGCGAACGCGTGACTCGGTTGAAGCGTGACGGAATCAGGTGGGGAAGTTGCCGCCTCGACCTGACGCCCGCAATCCAATACTGCGTTGAAACGAACGGCCTGACACTGGACGACGTCGACCTCATAGTTTGGAGTCATACGGATCATCTTGCGCCGAACGAGGTCTACCAGTCGTTGGCCGTGGAAGGTGGACTCGATCTCCGCACTCGCCCGTTGTTGCCGATCCCGCATCATTTTGCGCACGCGTGCGGCGCCTACTACTCATCGCCTTTCAGAGGTGACGTTGCCGTATTGATCGTCGACGGTGCAGGTGGACCATTCGGCGCGATGCTGAAGAATTGCACTGGTCCTGAGCCGGAGAAGATCAACTCGGGCGCTCCTGTCATGATTCAGAACCTGTCTCCGTTTGAGGGCGACGGATCGCGAGAGTTGGAAAGCTTCTACCGGTTCACCGATCAGGGAGGAGAAGTACTCAGAAAAGTCCTCGGACACTGGTGCGGAATCGGCGCCGTGTACGGCCACGTATCGAAGTTGATATTCGGTGACTATCTCGATGCAGGCAAGACGATGGGACTCGCGCCGTACGGGCGCCCGTATCCCATGAGGATGTTTTTCGAAGAGACGGGTCCGGAGGATTTGCGCGCCTTCACGCGACTGACTTCTGCCGAACGCGCCGCGCTCGAAGCGCGCATCGAAAAATGGCGGCGCCACACGACCGCTTCAAACTATAAGAGCGAGCTGCTGACAGATTTCACCGCCAGCCTGCAATTCGAAACTGAAGAAGCGCTGATCGAACATGCGCGCTGGATTCAAAAACGCACCGGCCTCAAGCGACTCTGCTTCTCCGGCGGCGTGGCGTTGAATTGCGTCGCCAATACACGTCTCGCGGAAGAGACCGGCTTCCACGAAATCTTTGTTCCTCCGTGTCCCGGCGACGATGGCATTTCGGTTGGTTGTGCTCTTTACGGCGCTTCGATCAACGGCGGCGTCGAGCCGGTTACGAATCCGAGCTACCTCGGTCACAGTTACGCTCACGATGTTGCCGCCGTGCAGGCCCTCGGCCTTGAATCATGCTTCCAAAAGCAGGACGTCTTCCAAACGATGGCAGAGGAGATCGCGAATGGTGCTGTCGTCGCGTGGTATGAAGGCGGCGCTGAGTTGGGCCCGCGAGCGTTGGGCCATCGCAGCTTCCTTGCCGATCCGAGACGCGCCGATCTTCGTGAACGCTTGAATGCGGAGATCAAGAATCGCGAATCGTTCCGGCCATTCGCACCGGTGGTTTTGTGTGAAGCAGTGTCGGATTACTTTGTCGAGTCGAATCCCAGCTACTTCATGTCGTTCGTCGCGCAGGTTCGAGACGAGAAGCGCGATGTGATTCCCGCCGTGACTCACGTTGACGGATCGGCACGCTACCAGGTGCTCCGAGAGCAGGACAATCCGACGCTGTTCAAGCTGATCAATGCTTTTGCACGCCTGACAGGTATTCCGATGTTACTGAATACCTCCTTCAATCGTGCGGGAGAACCGCTCGTGGAAACACCGCTCGACGCCGCCCGCTGCGTGGTTTCGTCAACAGCCGACTACCTCGTCATCGATCACGTTCCTTACCGCAACGTCGCCACTGGTGGACTGTGGCGCTCCAACGGCTTTGCTGCAACAGCGAAGAGCGTAGAAAAAACAAACTAGCCACGGATTAGCACGGATTTTCACTGTAAGAACATCCGTGTAATCCGTGTTCATCAGTGGCCTTAAAGCATCTGTCGACACTGCAATGCCAAAACGCACTGATCTCCACAAGATCCTGATCATCGGGTCAGGCCCGATCGTTATCGGCCAGGCTTGCGAGTTTGACTATTCCGGCACTCAAGCATGCAAAGCCTTGCGGCAGGAGGGGTACGAGACCGTGCTCGTAAACTCGAATCCCGCGACGATTATGACCGATCCAGAGACCTCCGACATCACTTACGTCGAGCCGCTCACCCTCGAGTCTCTCACCGCCATCATTCGGCGTGAACGTCCCGATGCGCTGCTGCCGACGGTGGGCGGACAAACGGCCCTGAACCTCGCGATCGCGCTGGCTGACGCAAAGGTGCTCGCAGAATGCAACGTCGAGATGATTGGCGCCAGGCGTGAAGCGATCCGCATCGCAGAGGACCGCATGTTATTCAAGCAGGCGATGGACGAGGCCGGCTTGTTGATGCCACGGGGCGGCTTTGTGAATTGTTGGAAGGACGCGCAACCACTCGTCGAGCAAACGGGTTATCCCGCGATCATCCGGCCGTCATTCACACTCGGCGGCACCGGCGGCGGCATTGCATACAATCCGGAAGAGTTTGAGGAGCTCGTGCATCGTGGCCTCGCTGCGTCGCCCATGCACGAGATACTGATCGAAGAGTCGATCCTCGGCTGGAAAGAGTTTGAGCTCGAGGTGATGCGCGATCTCGCGGACAACGTCGTCATCATCTGTTCGATCGAGAATTTCGATCCGATGGGTGTTCATACCGGCGACTCGATCACGGTCGCGCCGGCCCAGACGTTGACTGACTTGGAATACCAGCGCATGCGCGACATGGCGATCACGATCATGCGCAAAGTCGGCGTCGAAACGGGCGGCTCGAATATTCAGTTTGCAGTCAATCCCGATAACGGCGACGTTCGAGTTATTGAGATGAACCCGCGCGTTTCGCGGTCCTCGGCGCTCGCTTCTAAGGCGACCGGATTTCCGATTGCGAAGATTGCGGCCAAGCTCGCAGTTGGCTACACGCTCGATGAGATTCCCAACGACATCACGCGCAAAACTCCGGCTTCGTTCGAGCCGACTATCGACTACGTTGTGGCGAAGATTCCGAAGTGGAACTTCGAGAAGTTCGCCGCGGCGAAAGACGAGTTGGGAACACAGATGAAGTCCGTGGGAGAAGTGATGGCGATTGGCCGGACCTTCAAAGAGGCGCTGTTCAAAGGCTTGCGTTCGCTCGAGTCCGTTAATCCTCTCCGGCTCGAAGACGTTCCGGCGAACGAGTTAGAGCGCAAGCTGGCGCGTCCAAACTCGCATCGGTTTTCGTACGTCACTTACGCGATCGGGCAGGGAATGCCTCTCTCCGAGATTTACCGTCTCTCGCGTATCGATCCGTGGTTTCTGTACCAGCTTGCGGAGGTGATGGACACTCAACGCGCAGTCGAGGGCCTGCGACTCGAAGAAATCTCGGCACCAACACTCGCGCTCTTCAAAGAGATGGGCCTCTCGGATCGCAGGCTGGCGTATTTGACCGGGCGCACCGAAGACGAAGCGCGCGCGTATCGCAAGAGTGTCGGTATCACTCCGGTCTACAAACGCGTTGACACTTGCGGTGCCGAGTTTGAATCCTTTACGCCGTACCTCTATTCGACCTACGAATCAGAAGACGAAGCTGCGCCCACCAACGCGCGAAAGATCATGATCCTCGGTTCCGGACCGAACCGCATCGGGCAGGGAATTGAATTCGATTACTGTTGTTGCCATGCCGCATTCGCGCTGCGTGAAGCCGGTTACGAAACGATCATGGTCAACTGTAATCCGGAAACCGTCTCGACTGATTACGACACGTCGGACCGTCTTTACTTCGAACCCCTGACATTCGAAGACGTGATGAACATTGTCGACCTCGAGAAACCCGCCGGCGTCATCGTGCAGTTTGGAGGGCAAACGCCGCTCAATCTCGCGATGCGTCTACACAAGGCAGGCGTGCCGATTATCGGAACGTCACCCGATTCGATCGATCTGGCTGAGGACCGCAAACGGTTCGGCGCTCTGCTGGTTCAACTCGGAATTCCGCAGCCTGACAACGGCATGGCTGCGACTGCCGCCGAGGCCAGAGCAGTTGCGAGACGTATCGGTTATCCGGTTTTGGTGCGCCCGAGTTACGTGCTGGGCGGACGTGCGATGGCGATCGTCTATGACGAGGAAAGCCTGGACCACTACGTCGGTGCAGCAGTCGGAATCACTCCCGATCGTCCGGTCCTCATCGATAAATTCCTCGAGCAGGCCGCGGAGTTCGACGTCGACGCATTGTCGGACGATAGCGCGTGCGTAATCGCCGGCATTCAGGAACACATTGAAGAGGCGGGCATACACTCGGGTGATTCGTCATGCGTCCTGCCGGCCGTGCGGATCGATCCGGAGCACATCGAGACGATGCGTCTTTACACGCGCAAGATGGCGCGCGCACTTTCCGTGCAGGGCTTGATGAACGTGCAGTTCGCCATCAAGGACCATCGCGTGTACGTGCTCGAAGTAAATCCTCGCGCCTCGCGCACCGTGCCCTTTGTCTCGAAAGCTACGGGCGTACCCATCGCGCGCATTGCAGCGCTTGTGATGACGGGATCCAAACTAAAGAATTTCCATCTGCCCGACGAGCTGACAGTCTCTCGGTTCTTCGTGAAGTCGCCGGTGTTCCCGTTCGGAAAGTTTCCCGAAGTCGATCCGGTGTTGGGACCAGAAATGCATTCGACCGGCGAAGTGATGGGCATTGGCGACACGTTCGGCGAGGCGTATGGAAAGGCAATGATTGGCGCAGGGCTGACGCTGCCGGAAAGCGGTACAGCTTTTATCAGCGTCAACAACGCCGACAAAGGACCCGCGGTATTGCTGGCGCGACGTCTGGTTCGATTAGGGTTCAAGCTGATGGCGACCCAGGGCACGGCTGCAAGGCTGCGCGAAGTGGGGCTCGACGTCGAAGAAGTTTTCAAGGTCAATGAAGGACGGCCCAATATCGTGGACCATATCAAGCAGCGTGACGTCGCCTTGATCATCAATACTCCGTTGGGTGGCACTTCGCATCGCGACGAGCAGGAGATTCGCCAAGCGGCTCTCCAGTACAACCTCCCGTGCGTGACAACCATGACTGGCGCGCGCGCAATTGTCGAAGCAATCGGCGCTCGCAACGGTGTCAAACCGAGTGTACACTCGCTTCAGGAACTCCATGCACTGCGCGGCCTCGCTGCCGCCTGATAACTTAGAGACGAAGCCGCCGCGTCTCCGGCCCAGCTGATAGCAATTTCTCAAACAATAAACTTTCACAAGGATCCTCAGTGACCTCTGCAGTCCTGAAACCTCGCCCTTTTAGGCGCGCCCAAGTCTCATTCGGCTACGGCGGTGATCCAACAGTTGAGCATTAAGGAGTAACGTCATGGATCTCGTAAAAATCAAGCCTCGATATATCAACAAGCTGGACCAGATAGGAGGGTTGAGTGAAGCAGACAGGGACGACCTCAAACCTGTAGCAGAAAAATTTGCCTTTCGTACCAATGATTACTATCAGTCGTTGATCGACTGGAATGATCCGGACGATCCGATTCGACGCATCGTGATACCCGACATCCAGGAATTGAACGACTTCGGAGAGCTGGACGCTTCCGACGAACACTCTTACACCGCGCTGAAGGGCCTCGAACACAAATATGCTGATACTGCATTACTTCTAGTCAATAACGTGTGTGGGGCCTATTGTCGATTTTGCTTTCGCAAGCGACTCTTCACGGACGACAACGATGAAGTAGTCAACGATGTTACCGACGCCGCCGCATACATCCAGCGACATCCCGAAATAAACAATGTGCTGTTATCGGGTGGCGATCCCCTGATCATGTCGACGGGGAAATTGAGTCACATCATCAAACAACTCAGAGACATCGATCACGTACGGATCATTCGCATCGGCACGAAGATGACAGCCTTCGATCCGTATCGAATCATCAACGATCCGTCACTACTCGAGTTGCTGAGCAAATACAGTTTGCCTGACCGAAAGATATTCGTCATGGCCCACTTCAACCACCCGCGCGAGTTGACCGAACCGGCGTTGAAGGGTTTGCAGTTGTTACAGAAGGCGGGGGCAATCACGGTGAACCAGACGCCGCTGATCCGAGGAGTCAATGATAAGGCGGAGGTCATTGCCGAGCTGTTCGGCAGACTGTCCTACAACGGGGTCGTCCCCTACTACCTGTTCCTGTGTCGCCCGACACTCGGCAACGAACCTTACGTGGTGCCCGTCGAGAAGGGGCTCGAAATATTCGAAGAAGCACGGCGGCGTCTGGCTGGTTTGGCCAAACAAGCGAGACTCTGCATGTCTCACCGGACCGGAAAGGTCGAGGTCGTCGGAAAGATGGACAACAAAGTGGTCTTCCGTTACCACCGCGCCCCTAACCCGCTCGATTGCGGACGCATAATGGTGTTCGACAGCGATCCCTCCGCCGGTTGGTTGGATGATTACACAAAACCCGAGCCGGTCATCAGTCTCAAACTCAATACCCGCGCGCAAACAGTCTCCGGCTGATGATCAGGCCGCGAAGAGGAATTACCATGAACTACTCCACACCTGCCAAGAAGCCGTCACTCGAATGTCTGATCCTTGGGCATTACGATCTGGGATTTGATTTCCACGAAGGTTTGCAACGCTCGAAGGGACTTTCTTCCGGCGAGTATCGCAATCTCAGGATGGACTTCATTACCCTTGATGGGAAAAAACTGCCGTTTCTCGACGTGCTTAATTATCAAACCGGCCAACGGCTGCATTGGACCGAGATGACGCAAGTCGCACCGGTTTATCTCGCCAGCTTTCTGCGACACCTCGGTATCGACGCTGAGTTCTCCAGCTTCTTTCACTCGAAGCGCGCCGAGTTGGATGAGTTATTCAGTCGAAAGCCCAGGGTGGTCGCGGTAACAACGACCTTGTACCTGACGCCGCTCGTCGCAAAAGAAGTAGTGAAGTTCATAAGAGAACGGAGTCCTGAGTCGTTGATTGTCGTCGGTGGTCCACTCATCGATAACCTTTCGTATTACCTGGAAGAAGCAGACTTCCGAGTGATATTGGAAGACATCGATGCCGATGTTTACGTGCAGCAGAAACAGGGCGAACAAACTCTGGCGAACTTGTTGTTGCGCCTGCGCGAGAGTGACGACCTCAGCAAGGTGAGAAACTGTTACATCAAGCGGAAAAACCAGTTTGTATTTACCGGCCCGGAGGCTGAGTTTTCGCTCGCGCCGGTTAATTGGAGTAACTATCGAAACAAAGATCTTGGGGCGACGCTCCAGACGCGCACCGCGTTGAGTTGTCCTTTCAGGTGCACGTTCTGTGATTATCCGGTAAGAGCAGGAAAGTGGGTGCCGCAGGAGATTTCCGAAGTCGAAAACGAACTGCGCCAGATTCAGGAAAGATCCGACGTGCGCAACCTGGTCTTCATCGACGACACGTTTAATGTGCCTGCGGATCGTTTCAAAGAGATACTGCGGATGATGATTCGCAATGAGTTTACCTTCCGGTGGTACTCCTATTTGCGCTGCAACATCATGGACGAAGAACTGTGCGACCTGATGGCGAGGAGCAATTGCGGCGGCGTGTTTTTGGGCATCGAGTCGGGAGATCCCGATGTGCTCAAGATCATGAAAAAGGTCGCCACTCCGGATCAGTATCGCCGCGGCATGAAGTTTCTGAACGCGAGCGGAATCATGACCTTCGCGTCATTGATAATCGGCTTTCCGGGAGAAACTGAGCAGACCGTTAACAACACGATTGAGCTGTTGCAGGACGCGCGCCCGACGTTTTTCCGCGGAGAGATTTGGTACAACAACCCTCGCGCGCCGATTTATGCCAAAAGCAAGGACCAGCATGGAATTTCGGGGATGGGGTACAAGTGGCAGCACAACACGATGGACTGGGAACAGGGTTGTGAGATGGTGCTGAAGCTCTTTGGATCGGTGACTGATTCGATGTGGCTGCCAATGTATGACTTCGATTTTTGGATCCTGCCTTACCTGGAAGGGAAAGGGCTCAGTTTGGACCAGATCAAGAGATTTGTCGGCGCGTGTGACGATCTGCTCTCGATGGAAATTCAGGTCCCGAGAGGAGAGCCAATCACGGATAGAGACAAAGCAGAAAAGAACCTGCGGCAAATCTGTTCGGAAATACAGAGCAGGAGTTTCGCTGCCGCTGCTCGTTGATTATACGAATCACATGGAAGGAGTTAATCAGATGCAACACTCTGAAGATGAGGACAAAACCATTTACAAAGTTGTGATGAACCATGAGGAGCAGTATTCCATTTGGCCGGAATACAAAGAGAATCCGCTCGGATGGAATGATGCCGGAAAGATGGGCACCAAAGCCGAGTGCCTCGCTTACATCAAAGAAGTGTGGACCGACATGAGGCCGCTCAGCTTGCGAAAGAAAATGGAAGAGATGGCCCGCAATCCACCTCCTCCAGCTCCGCCGAGCACGGCGTCGCACGAAGAGAGTCTCGTCGATCGATTGTGTGCTGGGGATCATCCGGTGGTAGTTAAGCTGCGCCCGGAACCGTCGGTCAAGAGCTTCAAGGAAGCGATTGATGGTGGGTACGTGCGCGTTAAGTTCACGGATACAAATGGCGGCACCGAACTCGGAGTCACCGTCGACAAGGAGGCCAGCGATCTATCCGCAGCCAACTTCGACGAAGGAACGGGACGCGTGCGGGTAGTGGGTGGCCTCACTGTCGATTACACGAAAGTGCGGTGCATTGCGGATGTTGACTTGCAAACACTGGACGGCACCGGACATCTGGAAAAGGTCCTCGCGGCGAACGGTTAGGTTCTACCAAGATTTATAGGATGTTGTTCGAAGGCGCAGGAGTCTCCACGCGTTAAGGAGGAAGTTTCCCATGCGGCTGAGTGAAGAGCAGTTACGAACTTACGAGCAGGACGGTTTTCTGTTCCTGTCAAACTACTACACCCCCGCTGAAGTTGGCGTGATGAAGGCGGAATTGCTGAAGGTCTTTAATGAAGACACGCCGAAACGCGTGCTCGAAAAGGAGCGGGGTTTCGTACGCTCGGTCTACGGCTCACACATGACGAACGAGGTCTTCAACGAGTTGTCGCGTCACCCCCGCATCGTCGAACCGGCGCGGCAACTCCTCGGCAGCGATGTCTACGTTTACCAGTTCAAGATAAACGCCAAAGCCGCGTTTGGTGGTGACGTGTGGGAGTGGCACCAGGACTACATCTTCTGGCAGAAGGAAGATGGCCTGCGCTCGGATCGGCTCGCGAGTGTCGTGATCTTCCTCGACGACGTCAGTGAATTCAACGGGCCGATGTTCCTCATCCCCGGTTCGCACACAGAAGGCGTGATTGACAGATCGGCACAACCGTTGGACGGCGTCCTGCGCTATCAGGTTTACGAAAACAGTCCTGCATGGATCTCCAATCTCACTGCCGATCTCAAATACTCTCTCGATCGCGACACGGTCGGTCATCTTGTCGGCAAGTACGGGCTCTTTGCGCCGAAAGGCCCGGCGGGTTCGGCAGTCTTCTTTCACAGCAATCTCGTGCACGCATCATCGAACAACATTTCGCCGTTCGATCGCACGGTCGTTATCGTGACCTTCAACAGCGTGGAGAACGTTCCGGCGTGGCGCGAGAATGCGAGGCCGGATTTCCTCGTCGGTCGTGACGTAGCTCCCATCGTTCCCGTGATGGATAACGCACTGCTCCAAAGATAAATATCAGCCGCAGATAAACGCAGACGAAACGCGAATCAGAAAAGCTTTCTGATCCGCGTTTCGTCTGCGTTCAGTTGCGGCTAAAACTTATTCCTCGGACAAAGAAGGAGGCCGCCCCTGATGGGTAACGGCCTCCTTCTCCTTTTAAAGCACGGCGATCGGGTACAATCCCTCGCGATGCCGCACTACATCGACTTAGCTACCTGGCCGCGACGCGCGGTGTTTGAGTTTTACCTGCCGTTTGACAAGCCATACTTCAATGTTTGCACGCGTCTGGATGTCACGAATCTACTTAGCGCATTGCGCAAACGGGAACGTGCAAACGTTTGGTTGACTTATCACTATCTCGCGCTACGTGCCGCAAACGAAATCGAGCCGTTTCGTTATCGTTTGCGCCAGGGGCAGGTCCTGGTCCATGACGTCATCAACGGCGGTTCGACGCTGCTCCTGCCGAACGAGACCTTCACACTCGTCTACTTCGATTACGCCGAGAGCTACACAAAATTCATGGAAGGCGCGACGCGTGCTGTTGAAGAAATGCGTAACGGCGACGGCGCATTCAGGCCGCGACACGAAGACGACGCGCGCATCCACTGCACAACGCTTCCGTGGATCGCGTTTACAAGTTTCTCGCACGCGCGAAGATGGGGCCGTGAGGATTCAGTGCCCAAGCTCTCCTTCGGCAAGTTCACGCAAGAGAACGACCGCACCTTGATGCCATTCTCCGTCGAGGTGCATCATTCATTAATGGACGGCCTGCACGTCGGACGCTACCTCGCGCGCATGGAAGAAATGCTCGCGCAGCCCGAAGCCTTTCTCGACTAGTCGACAATGCGCAGACTCGTCGTCGTTCTCCTACTCCTGATAATTCTCGCTGGCGCAACTGCCTTCGTCGTTTTTCGTTTCAGACGCAAGCCGCTGCCGACGCCACTCGGCTGGAAGGCGCACGTCGCCACGCTCGGCGGCGACGGCTCCCCCGCGTTCCGCGACGGCGCGCAGTCGGCGTTTTCCGATCCGTTTGCTGTTGCGGTGAGCATTGACGGTACGGTTTACGTTGCCGACGCGGGTGAGAGTAATCGCATTCGCAAGATTGCGCCTGATGGAACAGTCACCACACTCGCGGGCGGAAGCGAAGGCTTCGCCGACGGCGCCGGCGCATCAGCCTCTTTCAACAGCCCTTCAGGTCTTGCGCTCGCGAACGACGGCAATCTTTTTGTAGCGGACACGGGAAACAATCGCATTCGACAAGTGACGCCGGATGGCCACGTGTCGACACTTGCAGGCGAGTTCAATGGCCCAATGGGAATCGCAGTCGATGCGCGTGGCAACATTTACGTCGCCGACACGTACAACGATCGCGTTCGCATGATCGCGCCGGATGGGCAGGTGAGTACGATCGCGGGCGGTGGGACTCCGGGCTATGCAGATGGCGATCGCGCGAGCGCGCTCTTTGATACTCCGTGCGGTATCGCCGTAACGACTGACGGCGCGATCATCGTCGCCGACACCGGAAATGATCGTTTGCGGAAGATAACCACGGACGGCAACGTCAGCACGTTATCCGTGAGCGAAGATCTTTCGAATCCTGTCGGGCTCGCGCTTTCACACGACAACTTCATCTACGTTTCCGAACTCGATCGCGCGCGAGTTGTTCAAATCGCTCCTGACGGGACCGTGCGCGAGATCGCGGGAGACGGTTTCACTCAACCGGCAGGGATCGCGATCGGTGCGCACAGCGATCGGCCGGCAGAACTCTACCTCGCGGACAGCGGCAACTACCTCGTTCGCAAGCTGGACCAAACAGTTGGGTCGACGGGCTCACCCGCTGATCTACTTCCGCGACTGACCAACGAAACTCTTGGTCAACAGTCATTGCTATGGCCGCTCGATCCGCAGCAAAGCCCGCACGAAGTCGTCGCGACGATGGGCGAGGTGCGCGGGAGTTTCGATTCGACTGACAGCCGGCACCACCTTCACAGCGGCCTCGATGTCTTTGGCGCTTTCGGCGATGTCGTTCGCACGGTGCGCTCGGAGAAGGTTACGAGTCCACTGCCAAACTGGGGTTTCGGTTCGCTCAACGAAGGATTTCGCGTCGGAGTTGTTTCCTACATTCACATCCACGTGGGCCGCGACAAAGACGACCAGATGTTTGACGACAGTCGCTTTGTTCGAGTTAACGAGACGCGCGTGCGCGTCAAACGCGGCACACGTTTCCGCCAGGGCGAAGCAGTCGGCACCATCAATCGCATGTACCATGTGCACATGAACATCGGACCACCCGGCGGTGAGATCAATCCGCTGACACTGTCACCAGTCGGCTTCACCGACAATATTCCTCCCGTGATCGAGAAGGATGGCATTCAACTATTTGACGCGTCAGGCAATCGTTTGACTCAGAAGCAGGGAGGGCGTTTGCTCGTGAGTGGGCGGGTGCGGATCGTCGTGGACGCGTTTGATCTGACGAACATGAATGCGAGTCGCAGGCGTCTTGGCCTGTACGGCGTCGGGTATCAAATTCTTAACGCCGATGGAACAGCCGCGCCTGGTTTCGATCAACCACGCATGAATATCCTTTTCAATCGTCTGCCTCGGGATCGAGAAGCGACGAAGATCGCGTATGCATCGGAAAGCGGAATAACAGTCTACGGCAGCAAGACGACAAGGTTTCTTTACGAGGTCACGAACACCGTGCGCGACGGCCGTGCCGCGCCCGGCGTTTGGGACACCAGCGGATTGCCCAAAGGCGATTACGTGCTGCGGATTATCGCCACGGATTTTTCTGGCAACGAGGCGCAGGAGAATCGCGACGTTTTGATTACTGTGCTTTAATATGCCTTGGCCCAGAAGCAACAAATGAGTCCAGCACTGCCTGTCGAAATCCACGATTACATCAGGTGTGCGCTGGCCGAGGACATCGGATCGGGTGATGTCACGACAGACACGATTGTGCCCGCCGGTGCTTCGCTACGCGGCCGCATCATCGCAAAGCAGGACGGCGTCGTCGCCGGTTTGGAAGTCGCCCGGCAGGTGATGCTTGCTTTAAGTGAGCGCGTCACATTCGTCGCACACATCGCGGATGGCTCACACGTCACTCGTGGCACAGTGCTCGCCGAGGTCGAAGGCTCGGCGCGTGCGCTACTCACCGCTGAACGCACAGCGCTGAATTTCCTTGGCCGTATGTCGGGAATCGCCACTCTAACGCGACAGTTTGTCGACGCTGTCAAAACCACGAACGCGGTCATTCTCGACACGCGCAAAACCGCGCCCGGCCTGCGTCTCACAGACAAACTCGCCGTTCGCCTCGGCGGCGGGCAGAACCACCGCACCGGCCTGTTTGACATGGTATTAATAAAGGACAACCACATAGACTTCGCCGGCTCCATCACCGCCGCGGTCGAACGCGTGCGCGCCTCGCAAACAAAGCTCGAGATCGAAGTTGAAACTCGCTCGCTCGACAACGTTCGCGAAGCGTTGCAACTCGGCGTTGAACGGATTCTGCTTGATAATATGTCTATCGCAACGATGCGCGAGGCTGTTGCGATTTGTGAGGGAAAGGCGAAACTGGAAGCGTCTGGCAACGTAACGCTCGCAAATGTTCTCGAAGTTGCTGAGACTGGCGTCGACTACATTTCCGTCGGCGCGTTGACGCATTCGCCGAAGGTGTTTGATGTGAGCCTGGAGTTCGTCGCGTAAGAGATGATTACTGACACAACAACTAAAGAGATGTATGAGAAGCTGAGCCGGCTACTGGCCGATACAGTGCCGGATTTCGAACTGCGTCTCAAAGCAGAGTTGGCGGCGGAGATCAACCGGCTCAAGGTTGAGAAGAACGCGGTCATACTGGGCCACAACTACATGGAGCCGGCGCTCTTCCATTCGATTCCCGACTTCGTCGGCGACTCGCTCGAGCTGAGTCGCAAAGCTGCGGAAACCGATAAAGACATCATCGTCTTCTGCGGTGTCAAGTTTATGGCCGAGACCGCGAAGATTCTCAATCCGACGAAGAAGGTGCTCATACCTTCGTTGAGAGCCGGCTGTTCGCTTGCGGCGAGCATTACGGCTGAAGACGTGCGCGAGTTGAAGAGGAGATTTCCCGGCGTTCCGGTTGTGACTTACATCAACACGTACGCGGATGTGAAAGCAGAGTCTGATATCTGCTGCACGTCGTCGAATGCGGTCAAGGTTGTCGAGTCGCTCAACACGGACAAGGTGATCTTCATTCCCGACGAGTACCTGGCCGGCAACGTCGCGCGTGAAACGGGCAAGCAGATCATCTTTCCGACACGCGAGCCGCGGATGCGATTTCCCAACGAGCTCGACTACCAGATGATTGGATGGCCCGGGCGCTGTGAAGTGCATGAGAAGTTCAGTGTCGAAGACATTCAGAACGTGAGGAAGCAGTTTCCGGACGTTGTGATCCTGGCGCACCCGGAGTGCAGTCCTGAGGTTGTTGCCGCATCGGATTTTTCCGGCAGCACGACGGCGATGATCAGGTACGTCGAGCAGACGAACGCGCCGCGCTATTTGTTACTCACCGAGTGTTCGATGGGCGACAACGTGGCAGCGGCCAATCCCGAGAAGGAGATGCTGCGGCTGTGCAGCGTGCGTTGTCCGCACATGAATCAGATCACGCTCCAAGACACGCTCGAGTCGTTGCAGAAAGAGCAGTTTGAGATTGTTATCCCGGAAGACGTCCGCAGGCGCGCGTTGCGCTCCGTCCAGCGTATGCTCGAGATCGGGCGGGAAGACTGAGCCGCAGATTAACACAGATAAACGCAGATAAGATGTCAATCCGCGTCCATCTGCGTTAATCTGCGGCCTACTTATGGAAAATATTGAAGTGCTGATCATCGGTTGCGGAATTGCCGGCGCAACCGCTGCTCTTCGTCTTGCTCAAAATCCTGAGCGCCAAATCACCGTCATTACTCGAGCGCATGACGCTCACGAATCAAACACTCGCTACGCGCAGGGCGGCATTATCGGGCGTGGCCCTGACGACACTTCCGAGTTGTTGTTTGAAGACATTGTCGCGGCCGGCGCGGGTGTGACCTCGCCAAAAGCCGCTCGCATTCTTGCTGACGAAGGTCCGCAACTGCTGAACGAAGTCCTCGAACGCGCTGCCGGCGTCGTTTTCGATCACACTGCGGAAGGCGCGCCTGTTTGGGGGCAGGAGGCTGCACACTCGCGCCGCAGGATCCTGCACGTCGGCGACGCCACCGGCCGCGCGATCATGAACGGTCTCGTTGCCGCGCTGAACGATCGTCCAAACATCACGATCAAATCCGAAGCGACCGCGGTTGACCTCATCACGTTTCCGCATCATTCACGCAACCCACTCGACAACTATCGCGAAATCTCCTGTCACGGCTGTTACGTCTTCGATCGCGCAGAGAAGACCGTGCATCGTTATCTGGCGAACACGACGATCCTCGCCACGGGCGGATTGGGGCGAATCTACCGCAACACTACGAACCCTGTCGGCGCGCGCGGCGATGGCCTCGCGATGGCCCACCGCGCCGGAGCGCGGATCGCAAACGCTGAATACGTGCAGTTTCACCCGACCGCGTTAGCTGCTCCCGGCAGGGAAGGTTTGCTGATCAGCGAAGCGGTTCGCGGCGAAGGTGGAGTGTTGTTGACGCCTGAGCTGCGGCCTTTTATGGAGCGCTATTCGCCCGAGTGGAAAGACCTTGCGCCGCGCGACGTCGTTGCGCGTGCGATTCATCACGAGATGGAGGCGCAGGGATACTCGTACGTCTTGCTCGACATCGCCTCGCACATGCCGGCCAAAGCGATTCAAGAGCGATTTCCGTTTATCTACCACGAGTGTTTGAAAGTTGGTCTCGACATCTCGCGCGAGCCGGTACCGGTCGTGCCGGCGGCGCACTATTTCTGCGGCGGCGTGCTGGTCGATGAATGGGCGCGTTCGACAATCCGCAACTTGTACGCGGTCGGCGAGATCAGTTGCACCGGTGTGCATGGCGCAAACCGTTTGGCGTCAACATCGCTTTTGGAAGGTCTGGTGTGGGGAAATCGCGCGGCGCTCGAAATCGAAAGAGCCCTGAGCAAAGAGACGAACGGGCAGCAGCCGAAGTTTGACGACGTCCCTTCATGGGATGAAAGTGGTTTGAGTGCTGAACCCGATCCCGCGTTGATTCAAGGCGACATGCAGACAATTCAAAATATTATGTGGCACTATGTGGGACTCGTTCGCAGTGCCGACCGTTTGTCGCGCGCGATTCGTGAGTTGCGCCACCTGTGGAACGAGATCGAGACGTTTTACCGGACGACGAAGCTTTCCGACGGATTGATTGGTTTACGCAACGCGGTCGAAGTCGCGCTGATCGTGGCGCAAGCGGCCCAGCACAACCGGCAGAGTCGCGGATGTCACTACCGCCAGGATTCGGTATCTGTGACGGGAGACAGGCTGATTTAATGTTCACCACTCTTACACTTTTAGGGCTCGGACTTTTATTCGGCTTGAAACACGCGACGGAAGTCGATCACGTCGTCGCCGTTTCAACTATCGCGAGCCAGCAGCGCAACGTGTTGCGTTCGGCGCTCGTCGGTGCGTTGTGGGGCGCGGGCCACACGGCCTCGCTCTTAATTGCCGGAGTGATTGTTTTGTGTTTGCGCATCGGGATTCCGCAGAGTGTGAGCCGTTGGTTGGAGTTTGGCGTGGCGCTGATGATCGTCGGGTTGGGCCTGGCGGCGCTGTGGCGCGCGTTGCGCGCGAGAAGCGATCTTCACGTTCACGAGCACAGCCACGAAGGCGTGTCTCACGTTCACATCCACTTTCACGAATCGCAGACCCGACACCAGGCTGAACGAAAGCACAGTCATTCCGTTTCGGCGGTCGGCATCAAGCCGGTGCTCATCGGGATGATGCACGGACTCGCCGGCTCAGGCGCGTTGACGTTGCTTGTGTTAACTCAGATCAATTCCGTTTGGGTGGGTTTTCTTTACCTTGGAATCTTCGGTCTGGGTTCAATCGTCGGCATGCTCTTGATGTCCGGGTTCATCGGATTGCCGTTTGCACTTACGTCGCGAGGCGTCTCCAGCCTACATCATAGGATGCAGATGGCCGCGGCGGTTGTGAGTATCGCGTTCGGGCTTTGGTACGCGTACCGAATTGCGCTTTAGACATGATGGACAAGATTTAGCACGATAAACAAGATGAATCTATCTTGTTAATCCTGTAAATCTTGTGCATCCTGTCTAGTTCGGACCTTCAAAACTCGACCCAACAGCCAACATTTTCCGCTTTCGCTTTCTGGTACAGGTACTCAGCACACGCCACATCTTCAATCGCTAAACCAAGCGACTTGAACAGCGTGATCTCGTTCTGAGAAGCCCGACCCGACTTGCTTCCGATCAACAACTCACCAATCTCACCCACGATGCTCTCAGGCCCAATCACGTCTTCCTTCGCGGCCAACAAATAATCACCCGATTCATTCAACGCAGACTCACGCCGATCCACGAATATTAGGGCAGCGGCCATGGTGGCGCTGTCGATCTCGCGCGACGTCGGCGAATGCGTGCCGATCGCGTTGATGTGCGCGCCTTCCGAGACCCACTCCTTCTCAATCACAGGCTCAAGCGAGGAAGTAGCGGTGACGACTAGATCTGCTCCACGCACGGCTTGTTCATTTGTTTCCACTGCCTCTATCCGAAAAGGAAAGTTGGGCTGCATCTCCTCCACGAGCCGTCGCGAATGTTCCACGTTTCTTGCCGCCACGCGAACGCGTTCTAACGAACGAACACAGGCGAGCGCGACGAGATGAGTTCGGCCCTGCACACCTGCGCCGATGATCGCCAAGTCACGCGCATCTTCTCGAGCGAGTAGCCGCGTCGCTACTGCCGACACGGCGGCCGTGCGAATGGCCGTGATCTCGGACGCGTTCATCAACGCGAGCAGTTCACCAGTCTCACGGCTGAACAGCATCACCGCGCCCTGGTGCGCGTCCTTGCCTTGTGACGGGTTCCCCGGAAACACGCAGATGGCTTTCAGTCCGAACGCGCCTCGCTCACCGCCGCGATACGCCGACATAAGGCCGAGAAGTCCGCGCGCGTTCGGCGGACGAATTATCGTGCGCAAAGGCTGATGCACTTCGTCACGAGCAAGGGCAGACAAAGCGTCCGACATCAGCTCGATGCAGTCTGCCATCGGCAGCAGTTCTCGGATCTGCGCACTGTCGAGAATGAGTATCTTCATTGTAGATCCAGCGTTTACCCCAAAAGGTGAATGAGCCCAGACAATCCGCACGGAATGGTTAACGTGACTCGCATCAGTTGTAGCTCAAGTGTCCATAAAACTGCAAAAAAGGCGCGAATACGAACCGCTCTACTATTGGCACACCCATTGCCAAAAGAGGGCCACGGAGGGAGAGCAAGGAATGAAAAAGGGTTTAGTAAGCATCTTTTGTTTGTTGGTATTGAGTTTGACGGCGCTTCCGGTTGGAGCGCAAACACGAACGAGACGCTTTGATAATTACAGACGTTACGAACAACGCGTTGCTGATTCGCGGTACCGTAATGAAGCGTACAGAGACCGACGCTATCGCGATCGCGACTATTGGGACCGAGACAGATCAGTATGGGATCAGCATCGTGACAAGATCACGACCGCTGCGGGCGCCGGTGGCGGTGCCGTAATCGGCGGGCTGATCGGTGGCAAGAAAGGCGCAATCATTGGCGCCATCGCAGGTGGAGGTGGAGCAGCACTCTACACCTACAAGCTTCGAGATAAGTACAACCGACGCTACTAAGCTTGTAAACAAAGATCGGTCACACATTGAAAGATGAGTGGCCTTGTAAGGGCCCGGATGTGAAGGGGAGAGCACGTCCGGGTCCTAACATTTTAAAGCCACAAAAGGCACCAAAAGCACAAAATGAGTGAGTTAAATCCTGTGTGCTTTTGTGCCTCTTTGTGGCTTCTGTTATATAGATAGGTCCGCATTTACCAGGCTCGTCGGAGACTCTGATGGAATTCCAGGAAAACGTTCTCGGCTTGATCGGGAATACGCCGCTCGTAAGACTCAACCGCCTCGCTCGAGACGTGAGGGCACAAGTGTTCGCGAAGATGGAGAACCTCAATCCGGGCTACTCAGTTAAAGACCGGATCGGCGTCGCGATGATTGAGGCGGCTGAACGCGAAGGGAGCCTGAAACCGGGTGGAACCGTAATCGAAGCAACGTCGGGGAACACCGGAATCGGTTTGGCGCTGGCAGCCGCGGTGAAGGGCTACAAATGCATCTTCGTGATGACTGACAAAGCGTCCGTCGAGAAGTCGCGTTACTTGAAAGCGCTCGGCGCTGACGTTGTCATCACGCCAGTCTCTGCTAAACCAGGAACTCCGGATCACTACGTCTCGACTGCCAAACGAATCGCAGCAGAAACTCCGAACTCGTTTTATCCGGATCAGTATTCGAATCCTTCAAACCCTGAAGCGCATTACCGTACTACCGGCCCCGAACTGTGGCGACAAACTGAAGGTAAGATCACTCACTTCGTCGCGGGACTCGGCACGGGCGGCACGATCTCAGGCACCGGCCGGTTCCTCAAAGAAAAAAATCCCGCGATCAAGATCATCGGCGCCGATCCATACGGTTCGATTTTCAAAACTTATAAGGAGACGGGAAAGATCGTCGAGACGACACCTTACTTGGTTGAAGGTATCGGCCAGGAGATCGTTCCTGCGAACGTGCACATCAAGTATGTGGACGAGGTGATCAATGTTACGGATCGCGAATCGTTTGAGCTGTCGCGTCTGCTCGGGAGAATGGAAGGGATTTTCTGTGGCGGCTCGACCGGCACGAATCTCGCCGCCGCGCTGCGCGTTGCGAAGGGCTTGGACGAGAACGCAATCCTCGTTTTCATTGTTTGCGACACCGGCGAACACTACTTGAGCAAGCATCACTCGGATGAGTGGCTGAAAGAGAAGCGTCTGCTCGAGCCGCAAAAGATTACTGCCGGATTGATCAGTGGAACTAAGAAGCCGCAAGCTCCGAAGGCGTTAGTATCGGTGACACCCACGGACACAGTCGCTGAAGCACTGCAAAGAATGGATGAGCTTGGAGTGACTCAAATTCCTGTTTTGGAAGAAGGGCGAGTCGTAGGTTCGTTGCGAGAGAATCGATGTCTGGCGAAAGTGGTCCGTAGCCGCGAATTGCTGAATTCACCAGTGAGTGAAGTGATGGAGGCGAGTTTCCCGACCGTCGACGTCGATGCGAGCTCGAGCGAGGTGACTCGACGATTGCAAACGAGTCCGGCCGTACTGGTTGAAGAATATGGACGAATCGTCGGGATCATCACTCGTCACGATGTGCTCGATCTCAAAGTCACGCAGTGAAAGAAGAAAAAGTTTTGGCAGCCAATCGCGCTGCCTTTCACAATTATCATATTTCGGATAAGTACGAAGCCGGGATCGTGTTGACCGGCACCGAAGTTAAGAGCGCCATGGAAGGGCGCGTACAGCTCAAGGAAGCTTACGTGTCGGTGCGCGAGGGCGAGGCGTGGTTGTTTAATGCCCACATTTCGCCGTATTCTCATGGCAACCGCGAGAACCACGATCCACTGCGGACTCGCAAGCTGCTGCTTCATAAACGTGAAATATCCCGACTGGACGAAGCTACAGCCAAACAGGGAATGACTCTCGTTCCCACCCAGCTCTACTTAAAAAACGGCCGGATTAAAATTGAGGTGGGAATCGCGCGCGGTAAGAAGATGTACGACAAGAGAGAGGCTGAGTTAAAGCGAACAGTCGAAAGAGAAACCAGAGCCCAGCTCAAAGAACGTAATCGCTAATCCTGATAATTCATGTAAGCCTGTGAAGCTTACATGTTTACTGCATCAATATTCCTAAACCCAGGAGAACCTACTCACCATGCAAGTTGAAGCCAGTCGGGGACCCATCGAAGAGCTTGACGTGCAAGCTTTGGCGGTTGCCGTTTTCAAGGACGAAAAAGCGAATGAAGGTTTTTTAAAGAAGCTCGATGAACTCTCCGGTGGACTGGTGCGCTCCGCGCTCGATGCCGAGGAGTTTGTAGGCAAAGAAGGAGAAACTGCTTATTTCCACCTCGTGGGGAATAACAATCTGAAAGCGCGCCGTCTGCTTCTGGTGGGAGTGGGTGAAGCCGCCGATTACAAAGGTGCGCAGGTTTCGCAGATGGCGGGCACTGCAGTTCGTTCGTTGCGTAGCAAGAACGCTAAGACTGTGGCCATACTTCCACGCGCTTCGGCGGATGCGGCGCAAACAGCAGCAGTCGCCGTCGAAGGCGCATTCATCGCATTATTCGATCCTGATAAATATCGCACGGTAGAAAAAGAAGAGAAGACGATTGAGCGCCTGGTGGTCGTGTTTGAGGGCGCCGACGAGAAGTCGCTGCAACAAGGTGTGAAGGCAGGGCAAATCGTAGGTGAGTCAGTGAACTTCACCCGCGACCTCGCCAACGAACCCGGCGCTTACATGACGCCGACCGACATGGCGGAACGCGCGCGCGAAATCGCCAACGAGTTTGGATTGAGTGTCGACGTGCTGGACGAAGCACGAATGGAACAGGAAGGCATGGGATCGTTGCTGAGCGTCGCGCGCGGTTCCGATCAACCGGCCAAACTGATCATTCTGAAGTACACACCGGCCACGCCCGCTAACGACAGCAAAGAATTGCTCGCGTTCGTCGGTAAAGGTGTGACGTTTGACTCCGGCGGTATCTCACTCAAACCGGGCGAGAACATGGAGTTGATGAAGTACGACATGACAGGCGGCGCCACCGTGATGGGCGCCATGCGGGCAATTGCGCAGTTGAAACCGCCGATTCCGATTTTGGGTGTCGCCCCTTGTACTGAAAACTTGCCGTCGGGGAAAGCGACCAAGCCGGGAGATGTCGTGAAAGCGATGACGGGCAAGACGATCGAAGTCATCAACACCGATGCTGAAGGACGACTGATCCTCGCCGATGCGATTGCCTACGCGAAGAAACTCGGCGCGACCAAAGTAATCGACATGGCGACGCTGACCGGCGCCGTTTCCGTAGCGCTCGGCGACGTGAACGCTGCCGTGCTCGGAACGGATCAGGAACTGATCGACGAGATAATCGCCGCGGGCAGGGAAGTGGGCGAGAAGTTCTGGCAGTTACCACTCGACAAGGAATATTCAAAACAGATCAAGTCAGACATCGCGGATATCAAGAACGTTGGCGGTCGAAAAGCGGGAACAATAACGGCCGCGGCGTTTCTAAAAGAATTCGCGGACGGGCTCTCGTGGGCTCATCTCGATATCGCGGGTACTGCCTGGGGCGACGAGGCGAAACCGTATCGCTCGAAGGGGCCGACCGGAATCGCCGTGAGGACTCTTTTGCGCATCGTCGACCGGGCCAGCCAAAGATGAATTTGTTCTACCGAAGTGAGCGCCTCTTTTCGAGTGCGGCGGCCTGACGCCGCTTTGTTCTCGATGGGGCGTGATCGAGGCCAAAGCGGCGCCAAGTCGCCGCACTTCAAGGAGGCGCTGTTTCTATTGTGTCGTTATCGGTAGACAGTTGTGTCCTCGACTGTTCACACTTTCCGACACCACTTGCGAACGATCACGCATTTTTCCGAGGGTTTTTGACAAAGTGAGAATGGCATGGCGGTTGTACTAGCAAAAGCAACCCGCCAAAGGGTGCGAGTCGCCTTATTTATAATGTCCTCGCCCCCTCGAATGCCGCTCGAGGTTTTTCCCGGCTCCCCTTTGGCACCCCCCTTAGCCAAATTCACCATCTCAATAGGCATGAAAACGGGGCCGCCAATGCTTGCGCATGGTGTTATACTTCGGGCGAGTGGACGCGGTGTCCTCTGCTAGCCCTGGCATCCATCGCTGGCTTTCGGAGTTATAGACAAGCACAGTGATCGACTACTACAAAATTTTGGGCGTTAAGGCGAATGCGTCTCAGACCGAAATCAAGTCGGCCTACAGGAAACTTGCGCGCAAAAGCCATCCGGATGTAAACCCGAATTCCGAAGCTGCACGCCAGTTTGCTCTGCTCTCTAAGGCCTATCACACGCTCAATGATCCGCAGGAGCGTGCCTACTACGACGATCAATTGAAAGCACAGAAGAACCGCAGTTATTCGATTCTCGATTCGAATAATCCACATGCGAAGCGCGCCCGCAATCTGGCGGTGCAGGCGAAATGGGATCGTCTGGTTGACGAAGTCCTCGAACGCGATCGGCAGGAGAACCGCGAACGTCAGCGAGCAGTGTTCACGACAGTTTCCCTGTTCCTCTCGACTTTCTTCCTGGCGATGATGCGGCCGCAGTTGTGGCACGTGTTCTCGACGATGGGACGCGTAGTCGTGCTGACGTTGTTTGTGCTCGGTGTTTGGCACCTCGCAAACCGCTTGCGTGAATACTTAGCTCATTACACTTACAAACCAGCGCCGATTCAGGGTTCGATCATCAGCCAGGATGCTGTGCCCGAGCAGCCCTTTACTCGCTTTTCAGCGTACACGTTTCTCCTCGTCGGTTACGCTCTCAGCGTTGGAATCGGTTTGTATATCGGCTGGCACATGCAGGACTTTTTCAGCGACATAACGCTGCTGTTCCGCCATCGCGTCGTCGCGGTTCAGTCGAGCATTATTTTTGACCTGATTATCTATCCACCTATAGCCGTGTTGATTGTGGATACAGTGCACGGCATCGCCTCCCGGATCGATTAGCGACAGGATCGCAGAGTTAACAGGATCGCTTCTGGAAAATCGTTTGAATCCTGTGTATAGTTTTCTCCCGCAAACAGTAAAGGAGCACGAAAATGGCCGACACCGGGAGCAAACGCCAGTTTCTTGCTTTAAAGCTCGAGGCACTCAGTGAGGCCGAAGTGGGAGAGGTTTTGGATTACGTCTCACTGATCGAGTCTGCGCGACGCTCGAAACCAGCGCCTCTGGTCCTCGATGATGAATTTTTAGCGGCACTGGCCGACGCTCATGAGAATCGACGTGCGCGCCAGGCTTTCGAATGGGAAGCCGTTCGCCGCAAGGCGGAAAGACGAGCCGCAGTTCACATGTGAATGGGCCACACAGAGGCACAAAAAGCACAACAGAAAACGGCACAATGGATTTTCAGGGGATTAACTCTGATCAAGTCCTTTCGTGTTTTGTGTGCCTCTTCGTGCCTGTTCTGTCTGGTTGTCGTGGCGCAGGACAGCCGCAACCTCACGCCGTTACAATTTGAGATTCAAAAACAAGAGAAGCGCTTGAGTTCTTCCGATCAGGAGGAGCGGCGTGATGCAGTGATGAAACTCGGCAGCATGCGTGCGGCGGTTGCATCGCGGGCTGTCCTCCCGGCACTTAACGATGCGTCGGCCATCGTCCGCGCTACCGCTGCTAAAGCTATCCTTACGATCGGCGCCGAGCAGAGTGTCGCCGCGCTGATTCCATTACTGAGTGACAAAGACGAGTTTGTGCGCCGCGAGACAGCTTACGCACTCGGCCTGACTCACAGCCGAAACGCAACTGCCGCGTTGACCGAGCGACTACTGAACGACAAACAAGATGGCGTGCGCGCCGCAGCCGCAGTTGCATTGGGGCAGATTGCGGACGAGGCCGCAGTTGGGGCCCTCGTGGGAACGCTTGCGCCGCAGTTATCAACGCCATCGAAGAAGAAGGCAAAGCCAGAGCAAAATGTTTTCGTACTGCGCGCAGCCGCGTCTGCTCTCGGCGAGATCAGGAGTCGTGCCGGCACTGCCGCACTCGTTTCAGTATTGAATAACGAAAAGCTTCCGGACGACGTGCGTCGTGAGGCAGCACGTTCGCTTGGCATGATCGGTGATCCGGCCGCGGCGGAAGCCCTCAAAGCAGCGACGACCGCCGCAGATCCTTATCTGTCTCAAATCGCGTACGAAGCGTTACGAAAAATAGGCCGCAGATAAACGCAGATTCACGCAGATCAGATTGATCTGCGTGAATCTGCGTTTATCTGCGGCCTGAAGTTAGTTTTCAGCTTTCTCTCCGCGGCCGTGCCCCTTCTTGGCAGCTTTCGAGGCCTGCGGGATCGGCAGTCCAACACCACCTGACAATGATTCGCTTGAACCCTCAGTCGCGTCCGGACCCTGCGCCATCTCGTGAATCAACGCACCGCCGGAGCTCTTCGAGAAGATCAGCCGGTTGCGAATGCCGTCAACGTCCACGTGCACCAGATCTCCCAATCCGATCTGTCCTGTCGCTACAAGGTTCGATAACGGATACACGAGGAACCGCTCGACCGCTCGCTTCAAGTGACGCGCGCCATATTTATAGTCCAGCCCTTCCTTCATCAGCATGTCTTTCGCCGTGTCGGAGCACTGGAAGACAAACTTGGTTCCGGCTGACTGCATGATCCGATCTTGAACTGCCTGCAACTCGAGATCGAGAATCTGCCGTAGATGATGTTCCTTCAACGAACGGAAAACCACCACCTTGTCAATCCGGTTCATGAACTCAGGCGAAAACTTGCGCCGCGCTGCTTCAACCGCCGTACGGTAAATCTTCTGGTCCACTTCGGTGTCGTTCGGCGTCTTGGAACCTTTGCCGGGCGCGAACCCGATGCCGCCGGAGATCAGTTCCGACATCTCGCGCGCGCCGAGGTTGGAGGTCATGATGACCATCGCCTTCGAAAAGTCGACGCGACGATTGTCGCCCAAAGTCAGCGTGGCTTTGTCGAGAATACCCAGCAGCAGTTGCCACAGACTGTCGGAAGCTTTTTCGATCTCGTCGAACAGCACGAGGGACACTTTCATATCGTCCGTGTGCATGCGATCGAGATTCTCCTGGGTCAGCATCGGCGAAGTTTCGCGATGACCGAGGTAGCCCGGAGGGGAGCCGATGAGTTTGGCAATCTCGTGTGAGTGCTGAAACTCCGCGCAGTCGATTTTGACGACCGCGTTCGGATCGCCATAAAGCACCTCAGCGGCAGCTTCGATCACGCGCGTCTTTCCGGAACCGGTCGGTCCCAGAAACAACATCGTGCCGATCGGCCGGTTCGGCGGATTCATGCCCGCCAAAAAGATCTGATACAGACCGCTCATGCGTCTGACGGCGCGTTCTTGACCTACGATTCGTGAGGTCAACCGCTCCTCAAAATCCTGAGCACGCGGGCTCTTCTGATCGGGA
>JBKPPH010000022.1:0-7107 GCA_046733535.1 Acidobacteriota bacterium | reverse complement strand
GATCGTCCGTTTGCGCATTCCCCGAAGAATAAACCTCACGCTGTCGCGACTGATCGAAAGCCTCGACACGGTAAATGTTCACTTGCTGCTCGATGACTGGACGCCCGTCCGCATCCGTCACGCGTCCGGTGATGACGCCGCCGCGGAGCAGTGCGAAATCAATGTCTTCGACGTTTTCATCTTCGCCGACGATCACAGTCTTATTCCATGCGCCCTTCGGGTCGGCGGCGACAAAACCCGGAGCTGAGGGAATAAGGTCGTAGCTTCCGGCAGCGATGTTGGTGATGCGATAAAAACCGTCCGGGTCGGTTATTGCCCTTCGCATAGGTTCGAGCCGGGTAAAATCGTCGGTTTTGCGAATACCGACAGTTACTCCGGCAGCGCCTTTGTCCTTGATGGTCACTCGCCCGGAGACAGTGCCGCGCGGCGCTTTGCTCGTTTGCTTCGTTGTTGACTGCGCAAACAGAGTGACTGACACGCTCAAGCATCCGAGCAATACAGCAGGTAGGTAACGACCGGAGAAACTCATTCAGGTTACTCCTTGGCTGGTGCTGAGGTTCGCGCGTCGCATCATAGTCCTTCCTGTTGTCAGCTTCAAGATTCTACTGTTAGGATCGCGCCCGCAATGGCTCATCTGAAGATCACCGACGCAAGCGGTCGGCAATGGCAGTTTAGCTTTCTGCCGAAAGTCGCTTGCACAATTGGCCGCGCGCCCGACAATGCGGTGGTGCTCGATGATCCTCGTGCTTCGCGTTATCACGCCCACATCAATCAAGCGGACAACGGCACGTTCACGATTGTCGACGGCGCGGTAATCAACGGCCAGCTTCGTCGCAGCGCCAATAAAGTTTTCATCAACGGCGAGCCGCAGTTTGAGCACCAACTGAAGAACGGCGATCGCATCACGATCGGTGCGAGCACGCTTCGCTTCGAGCAACCCGTCGAAGAACGGACCACTGACGTTCGCTACGACGACAAGCCTCTCGGTCACACGCAGCTACTTATCTCCGCAAACGATGTGATGTCGACCGTGCTTCGTTCGAAAGACGAAGTGACAACGTCGCCGCAGCGAGACAAGGTCCTCGAAACGCTGCAACGCAAAGCAAACATTTTGACCGCGCTGTATGAGATGAGTAAGACGCTCGGTTCCGTGTTCGACTTGAACGCCATCTTCGAAAAAGCGACCGACATCATTTTTCGTTCGACGCCGGCCGATCGCGTGGTCGCGCTGCTCGCCGAAGAAGGCAGCGAAGATGCGAACCTGACGCCGATTGCGGTGCGCGCGCGCGACAACAAGCTCGAGGCGCATGCACGCCGGCTTTCAATCGGCCGCACGATCACGCGCAAAGTGATGCGCGATCGCGTGGCGTTGCTGTCGCAGGACGCAGCCTCCGACGAACAGTTCGCAGGCGTCGATTCGATCGTTTCGCAAGGCGTGCGCTCCACGATTTGCGCGCCGCTCGTTGCCGAGACTCGTGTTCACGGCGCGCTCTACGCTGATCGGCTCGATCCCTTTGCCGCATTCAAGCCCGACGATCTCGAACTGATCAGTGCGGTCGCGGCACAAACCGCGATCGCAGTTGAGAATGCACGTGCCCACGAGCGCCTGGCGCGAGAAGAAGTCGCGCGTGCGAACTACAGCCGGTTCTTGCCGGAGTATGTCGTTAAGCAGATGCTGGAGAAGCCTGAGTCGTTCAAGCTCGGCGGCGTGAGTCAGACCATCACGATCTTGTTCGCGGACATTCGCGGCTTCACACGCATCTCCGAGCACGCTCCACCGGAAAAGATCGTGGGCCTGCTCAATCGCTATTTTTCGGCGATGACCGACATCATCTTCGCGCACGGCGGCACGCTGGATAAATATCTTGGCGATGGTTTGATGGCCCTTTTCGGCGCGCCCACCGCAACACCGGACGATGCATCCAACGCACTCAACGCCGCGGTTGCGATGCAGCGGCGACTTCTCGGAATCAATCGAGAGTTGCGCGAGGAAGGATTTCAGGAAATCGGCGTCGGCATGGGACTGCATACCGGTGAGGTGATTGTCGGCTACATCGGTTCTGAGCGGCGTTCGGAATACACCGCCATCGGCGACACCGTGAATACTTCGTCGCGACTTGAATCGAACGCGCTCGGCGGCCAGATTTTGATCAGCGATGCGACTGCCAAGGCGGCGCACAGCCGTTACAAACTGAAGCCGCGTGATGCGATCATGGTGAAGAACCGGCAGCAGCCTGTCGATCTTTGGGAAGTTGACTGGCAAAAAGCCAGCGGGTCTTTTTAACAAGGGGGGTTATGTGTCGGTGGGCACAAAATCTTGTCAATCCTGATAATCATGTAAATCCTGTGAAACCTGCTTTGCGCGCCCACGCACCGAAGCTCATTTTTACAGGATTCACAGGATAAGACCTGATTTACATGATGCTCTAAAATTGCTATGTCTTTCATTGGAAAAACCAGCACGTTCCTCGGCCTCAACGCGCTGCGAAGCCTCGTCTCCGATTCAATGGCGATCGATATGGGCTCGGCGAGCACGATTATCGCCGTCCGTGGCCGCGGTATCGTCGTCGATGAACCGTCCGTAGTTGCTGTCAACAAGATCACGGGTGTCGTCATCGCGGTCGGCAACGAAGCACACAAGATGCAGGGCCGCGAGGCACGCGACGTGACTGTGATCGCTCCTTTGGTCGATGGCGTCGTCGCCGATTTTGAACGGACGCGGGCGATGTTGGACCACTTCGTCAGAGAAGCACGTAGCGGTATCTCTCACTTCAGCCGTCGCGCGATCATGAGCGTGCTTTCCGAAGTTACGCAGGTCGAGCAACGCGCGCTACTCAGCGCTGCTGAAGAGGCACGCATCAGCCGCGTGTACATGATCGAAGAAGGACAGGCTGCCGCGATCGGCGCGGGCGTTCCGATTACTGACGAACGCGCTGCGGCGGTCGTCGACATCGGCGGCGGCACAACGAACGTCGCTGCAATCATCCGCGGCTCGATCATCGCTTCACGCGCGGAAAGGATCGGCAGCTCCGATATCGATCTCGCGATCATGGACCGCCTGCGACGCCATCGCGGCCTGACGATTGGAGAGCAGACCGCGGAACGTTTGAAACTCGAACTCAGCTCTGCAATCGAACCGGAAGACCCGAGCAAGAAGATCAACGTGCGCGGCCGCGACGTGCAAACCGGCAGTCCGGGCGCTGTCGACATCACCGCGGGCGAGGTTTATACGATCACATTGCCGATCATCCGCCGCGTCGCCGATGAAGTGCGAACGCTGCTTGCCGATCTGTCGCCGGAAGTTGCCGGTGACGTCTACGATCGCGGACTGATCCTGACTGGCGGCGGCGCCGAGTTGGAAGGACTGCCGAGTTATTTACAAAAGGAACTCGGACTGGCAGTCAGAGTCGCCGAAGATCCGCGCTTCGCCATCGTTCGCGGCCTGTCTCAACTATACGAAGAACCGCTGTTGCTCCGCCGTGTTGCTCGCACAGAACCTCACGCGTTAATGGACACTGAAGCCACCGCTTTCGAGACTTAACTTGAACGTAACCGACTTCTACAAACGGCAAATCACGGTTGCGCGCATCTTTGGAATTCCGGTGCGGTTCGATTATCGCTGGTTTGTAGTTTTTCTCCTGAGTGTCTGGCTAATCGCGATGAATCTCAGTCGCGGTGGCATGTGGGTTGGTTCATTCAAGCTGATGCCGGTAAGTGTCACGTTGGCGTGGGTGCTGGGCGTGGTAACGACGATTGGGCTGTTTTTGTCAGTGCTGGGCCACGAGCTCTCGCACGCGTTGATGGGTCGCGCGGAAGGTATCGAGATCGAGGAGATAGTGCTGCACCCGTTTGGTGGCCTGGCGCGGCTGCGCAACGAGCCGGACAGTCCGCGTGCAGAATTCCGCATTGCAGTTGCGGGCCCAGCGGCGAGTTTTCTGTTCGCGGCGATCACTTTTGTGCTGATGCTGCCGGCGATGATGGCGGGTTACCCGATCGCGGGTGGAGTGCTATTGCTGCTATGCGCGGGCAATCTGCTGCTCGCCGTCTTCAATCTGTTTCCGGGATACCCGCTGGATGGTGGACGCGTGCTGCGCGCGCTTCTCTGGCGACGCACGGGCGACATCAAGGAAGCGACACGTCTCGCGGGAATTTGCGGGATGCTGATCGCGGCGATTCTGATCATCTTTGGCATCTACATGGCGATCGCTCCGACGTTTCGTTCGTACTTCATGGGCTTCTGGTCAGTGCTCGTCGGGGTTTTTCTTTTCGATGCAGCATACAGCGTCGTGAAGCACGTTCGCGGCCGAGTTCGAAATATCGTCAGCGAAGCGATGTCGGGCCCTTTCTCGATCGAACCTGACGTGCTGATCAGTCACTTGATCGACTCTGTGTTGCCGTTGCACCGTCAAGTCGCTTTTCCGGTTGCTGAAAACCGGCGACTTCACGGCATGTTGTCGCTCGAAGACCTCAAGTCGTTACCACGCGAACGCTGGCACCTCACGCGTGCACGCGAAGTGATGCGGCCGATCGCGCCGCGGTTCTTCGTCGAGCCAAACGCCACCCTCGACTACGCGCAGGAGTTGATGAAGCGCAACGGCATCGGCTCGGTTGCCGTCGTCGGAAAAAACGGCGACCTCGTTGGTTTTCTTCAGAGCGGTAGAATCAAACGCCGCAAGCGCTCCCGCGACTCCCGTTAAGGATTTGCCTCAAAAATCACTGTTGGATACGGGCAGTACCGTCACGCGGTAGCGTCGGGTCGGACGTGGTTCATCAATACCCGCAAAATATCGCATGCCGAAGACTCACTCGACGCTACCGCGTTACGGTACTGACGTATCCATGTGCCACTCCTGACTTTGAGCAAAGCCCCCGTCAATTATCCGCAGATTCACGGATTACACAGATAATGACAAAGATCCGTGTAATCTGCGGCTGAATTTTGGTTTAGTCTCACAATTGCCAGAGCCGAGTTTTTCCGCGATAATCCGAACATGCTGGCCGTACTCGGCGCGCTCTTTGCCAACGCATTGATCGCGGTGTTGAAACTGGCGGCCGCCTTCATCACCGGCTCGTCCGGCATGATGGCGGAGGCGCTCCACTCGGTTGCTGATACGACAAACCAGATCTTTCTTTTGTTGGGTCTACGGTTTTACAAACGACCGGCATCGGAGAAGCATCCTTTCGGTTACGGAAAGGAACGGTTTTTCTGGTCTTTCATTGCAGCTATTTTCATTTTTGGCGTTGGTGCGACCTACGCGATCTACGAAGGCATCGATAAGCTCGCGCACCCGCATCCACCGACGAACCTGAATTGGGCCTATTGGGTGCTCGGCATCTCGTTCGCCCTGGAGTCTGGCTCGATCGCGCTTGCCATCTACCAGGAAGTCAAAGAGGCCCATCATGAAGGATTGACGTTCGCAGAGTATCTGCGCGAATCGAAGGATCCGACGGCGAAGACAGTGCTCTTTGAAGATTCAGCCGCGCTGATCGGGATCATCGTCGCCGCCACCGGACTCGTGCTTACCGACTACCAGGTTGGAGGCAGCGTCGGTGCTTACTGGGACGGTGTGGCTTCGATAATAATCGGCCTGGTGCTTGCGGTAGTGGCTTTCGTGCTGGCGCGTACGTCGCGCGGCTTGCTTTTGGGTGAAGCAGCCAATCCTAAAATCTTAAGCGCCATCCAGCAGGCGATCGAGAGTCATCCAAACGTTGAGCGAGTGGTTGAGCTGCTGACGATGCACCTCGCGCCGAAAGAGATTCTGATTAACACTCATGTGAAGCTGAGGCCGGATCTTGTTACGGGCGATATCGAGAAAACAATCATCGAGGTCGAAGAGCGAATCAAACGCGCCGCACCGAAAGTGGAAATGATGTTTATCGAGGTCGCTCGAGGTGAACAGGCTGACGACCCGGCGATCGCAGAGCACATGGGTTGAATCTTGTAAATTATTTTAATGTCTTCTGGAGAAAAGAAGTTGCTGTCGCTACGCCGAGAACCGCGGGCTTACAGTTTTGAACGTTCAAGATGTTACTCCTACTTCCATACACCGAGTATCTGAGCCGGGTTTTTGAACCGCGCAATGTCGCGGACATAATTCTCGTCTTTGTGCTGGTGTATGGGGTTTTGAAGCTCCTGCGCGGGACTCGCGCCGCGCCGATGGCCGCCGGGATTGCCGCCCTCGTTTTCCTCTACTGGCTTTCAGTCAAACAAGATCTTGCGACGCTCGAGTTCGTGCTCAGCAACGGACTGCTCTACATCGGTATCGCGATCATCGTTCTCTTCCAATCGGAAATCCGGCAGGCGCTGATCAGCTTCGGAAATCGTTTTCGTGTGCCCTTCTCGAGGCATCGCGGACAGTTTGGCGAGGGTGTTTACGACGAAGTCATTCTCGCTGCCACAACGCTCGCTTCAACGAAAACAGGCGCGCTCATCGTTATCGAACGCAACGTCGGTTTGAAGAACGTTACCGATGGTGGCGTTCAACTCGATGCGGAACTGAGCTACGACCTGCTGATTAGTATCTTCAACACGGCGAGTCCGCTGCACGATGGCGCGGTCGTTGTCAGACGTCATCGCATCGCGGCCGCTTCGTGCTTTCTTCCGTTGACCCTGAATCCCCGTCTTTCGAGAGACCTCGGGACGCGCCATCGTGCGGCGATTGGTGTGACGGAAGACACTGATGCGGTGGCTGTTGTCGTGTCGGAAGAAACGGGTTTGATTTCGTTCGTGCAGCGCGGCGATATCAGACGCGGGCTCGACGCGACGAAGCTGCGCAATGCGATCCTCGAAGCGTTGTATGGCCAGCCGCGCAAAGAAAAGGAGCAGTCGAAACATTCGGAAAGCGAAGCTGATGCGGAGGAGATCGCTTCCATCTAATCATGCCCTTTCAGGACGAAGACGAAATCATAACCACCGATCCGGCGCCCGCGCCCAATCGCGTCGAGAAGTTGCTCCGCAGGATCTTCGTTGAAGACTGGAGCCTGAAACTTCTCTCGTTAGCCATCGCTATCGTCCTGTGGCTGTTAGTGACTGGCCAAAACGAACCCGTGACCGCGCACGTAAACGTGCAACTCAATTTCATCAGGCCGCAGTCGCTCGAGATTAGC
>JBKPPH010000021.1:0-26506 GCA_046733535.1 Acidobacteriota bacterium | reverse complement strand
AGGGTTTACAAGACTAACCAGGATTCATCTGTGTAAAATCCTGAAATCCAGTCAAAGACAACTTTCGAGGCTAACGATGAGCAGACGAATTCACTTTCCAGTCAAAGACAACTTTCGAGGCTAACGATGAGCAGACGAATTCACTTTCCAGTCAAAGACAACTTTCGAGGCTAACGATGAGCAGACGAATTGACCTTCCAGTCAAAGACAACTTTCGAGGCTAACGATGAGCAGACGAATTCACTTTCCAGTCAAAGACAACTTTCGAGGCTAACGATGAGAAGACGAATTCACTTTCCAATAGTTTTATTTTTACTTGTCTTATCAACGCCGCTTTTCGCGCAGGATCCGTCGCTTCTCACCGTCGATTCGCTCTTCACCTATCGCACGCGTTCGCTTGGGCCAGTGCAGTGGCAAAACGAGGGCAGTGGTTATCTCGCGCTCGAACCGTCGCCGACCAAAAAAGACTCGGTCGATATCGTTCGCTACGACGTGAACACAGGCGAACGAACCGTAAAAGTTTCCGCAGAGAAACTAACCCCGAGCGGCGCGTCTGAGCCGCTGAGCGTCGAAGAGTTTTCCCTGACTGCCGACGAGCAGAAGCTACTCGTCTTTACCAACTCCGCGCGCGTCTGGCGCAGCAACACGCGTGGCGATTACTGGGTGTTCGATCTCAAAGCGAACAGCCTGCGCAGACTCGGTGGTCCGGACGCGAAACCTTCGACCCTGATCTTTGCGAAGTTCTCACCCGACGGCGAACGCGTCGGTTACGTTCGCGAGAACAATGTGTACGTTGAAAATCTGTCCGGCGATTCAAAGATCACGCAGCTCACCACCGACGGTTCGCGCTACATCGTCAACGGCACCTTCGACTGGGTCTACGAAGAAGAGTTGTTCTGTCGCGACGGCTTTCGTTGGAGTCCCGACAGCAAACAGATTGCTTACTGGCAGCTCAACTCCGAAGGCGTGAAGGAGATGTTGCTGATAAACAATACAGAGGCGCTGTATCCGGTGGTTACCGCGTTCCCGTATCCAAAAGCGGGCGAGACAAACTCAGCCGCGCGTGTTGGTGTGGTAAGTGCGAATGGTGGTCCAACTCGTTGGGTCAACATTCCCGGCGATCCGCGTAACAACTACCTGCCGCGCATGGAGTGGGCCAACAATTCCAGCGAGCTGGTCATTCAGCAACTCAACCGGCGCCAGGACACGAACACACTGATGATGGCCGACGCGAGCACCGGCAAAGTGCGGCCAGTGCTGACCGAGAAAGACGAAGCATGGGTGGATATCGCGTGGGGCGACATCGATTGGGACAAAACCGGAATCGCTCGCGGCGACGTCGAATGGGTAAACCAGGGCAAACGCTTTCTGTGGGCCAGCGAACGTGACGGCTGGCGCCACATCTATTCGATCTCGCGCGACGGCAGCGATGTGAAAGTGATTACGCCCGGCAACTACGACGTGATCAGCGTCGAACGTGTGGACGCGCAAAACGGCTGGATGTACTTCCTCGCGTCGCCGGAAAACGCAACGCAGCGTTACCTGTATCGCGTGCGTATCGAAGGCGGCGGCAAGCAAGAAAAAGTTACGCCGGCGAGTGTTCAAGGGGTACACAGCTACAACATCTCACCGCGCGGAGACTTTGCCATTCACTCGTACTCGAGCTTTGACAAAGTTCCGGTGACCGAAATCGTGCGCTTGCCGCAGCACACCGTTGCGCGAACTCTGATCGATAACCGCGACGTGCAGGCTCGCCTGGATCGGTTGAAACGAACGACGTCGGAATTCTTTAAGGTTGACATCGGTGAAGGTGTGCTGCTCGACGGCTGGATGATAAAGCCTGCGGATTTCGATTCGCAGAAACGATATCCGGTGCTCTTCTACGTTTACGGCGAACCATGGGGCCAGACGGTGATGGATAGCTGGGGCGGTCGAAACCGGCTCTGGCACGCGATGCTGGCGCAGCAGGGTTATATCGTGATGAGCGTCGACAATCGTGGTACGCCCGCGCCGCGTGGCCGCGCGTGGCGGAAGATAATCTATCGCAAGATGGGAATCGTGAATTCCGGAGATCAGGCGGCTGCGGCGCGTGTGATTGCAAAGTTTGCATACGTCGATCCCACGCGCATCGGGATTTGGGGTTGGAGTGGCGGTGGTTCGTCGACGCTGAATGCCATGTTTCGCTACGGAGACGTTTACGCGACAGGGTTGTCTGTTGCGCCCGTCCCGGATCTTCATTACTACGACACGATTTACCAGGAGCGATATGGTGGACTGCCGAAGGACCATCCCGAGGAATGGAACCAGAGCTCGCCGATCACTTTTGCCGCGCAGTTGAAGGGCAACTTGATGATTGTGCATGGCACAGGCGACGACAACGTGCACTACCAGGGCACCGAGGCGTTGATTAACAAGTTGATTGCGGCGAACAGGCAGTTCTCGGTTTTTGTGTATCCGAATCGATCTCACTCGATCTCGGAAGGGGAGGGAACGCAGCGGCACTTGTACGGGCTATTCACCCGCTACATCAATGAAAAGCTGCCGCCAGGCCCGTCCACAGCCGCGACGAGCTCGAGGCGATAAGCCTTTTTTGACAAGATTGACAGAATCATCTTGTAAATTATATTGAAACTCCGCGCCGTTCTCTGTTAGCCTACCCTACGGGTTGACGGCCAACCCGCGCTTGCCCTACTCACACTCCCTGAAACAGTTAACAACTCTATGGAAAGCAAAGTCGACGCAGCCCTGCGACGTCTTGTCGCCACCAACCTGATCGCCGTCCTGTTCACCGACCTCTCGGGCAACATCCTGAGCGCGGACGAGAGTTTCCTGAACATACTCGGCTACACCGCCGAAAACCTGCCGCCGAGCATTCACGACCTGACACTTCCCGAACATCATCGTCTCGACGAAGAAGCGTTTGAAAAACTGATGGCCTTCGGCGCGTGCGCGCCCTTTGAGAAAGACCTCATCAAGCACGACGGCACCCAGCTCGCGGTCCTGTTCGGCGGCGCGCTGCATGAAGAAGAGATTGCGTGGTTTGTCGTCGACCTCTCGCAGAACAAGCAGACGCAGGATAAACTCAATCATCTCGCATATCACGACGCGTTGACTGACCTCCCGAACCAGGTGCTGTTCAAAGATCGACTCAAGCAAGCGATAGCGCTTTCGCATCGTAACGATCAGATGCAGGCAGTCATGCTGTTGAATATCGATCGCTTCAAGACCATCAACGACTCTCTCGGATACACCGCGGGGGATCGGCTGTTGCAGTCAGTGGCCCAACGGCTATCGAGTTGTGTGCGCGAGAGCGACACGGTGGCGCGTTTTGGTGCTGATGAGTTTGCCATCCTGCTGACGCAGATCACGCGCGCGCAGGACGCAGCAAACGTAGCCCGCGCGATCAAACACTCTCTCGATCAAGCGTTTCTCTTTGACGATCAGGAAATCTTTGTCTCGAGCAGTATCGGCATCAGTCTTTATCCACCCGACGGGCGCGACACGGCGGGATTGTTGAAGACTGCCAGCGTCGCGCTCGACCGCGCGAAGGTGCAGGGCGGCAACAGCTATCAGTTCTACACGGCCGGTGGGACCACACGCGCACTCAAACAGTTAATGCTCGAAAGCAATTTGCGTCCGGGTCTGGAGCGATCGGAGTTTTTTGTTCAGTACCAACCACAGGTTTCCATCCGTGATTTTCATCTCGTCGGCATGGAAGCTCTCGTGCGCTGGCAACATCCGAGCCTGGGGCTGCTCTATCCGAGTGAATTCATCACGCTCGCCGAGGAGAGCGGAATGATCGTCCTGCTCGGCGATTGGATCCTGCGTACGGGATGTGCGCAAAACAAAGCATGGCAGGACGCGGGACTGACGCCGATGCGTCTCTCGGTGAACTTCTCAGCACGACAATTCCAGCAGCCGACGTTTATCGCGGACATCAACCAGATCCTGAAAGACACGAACCTCGATCCACGCTGGCTCGAACTCGAGCTCACCGAGAGTTCGATCATGAAGGACCCGGAAGAGGCGATCGAAAAACTTCACGAGTTGAAGTTGATGGGAATCAAGGTGGCGATTGACGACTTCGGCACGGGCTATTCGTCGCTCAACTATCTGAAGCGCTTTCCAATCGATACGTTGAAGATCGATAAGAGTTTTGTCGCCGACGTTTGCAAAGATCCGCATGACACGTCGATCGTGCGTGCGATCATCAACCTCGGACATGCGCTCGACCTGAATGTAATCGCGGAGGGCGTTGAGACGAGAGAGCAGCTTCAGTATCTGACTGCGCTCGGATGCGATGCAGTGCAGGGGTTTCTGTTCAGCAAGGCGCTTTCGGTAAAAGCGTTTGAGGAGTTGTTGATGGAGCAAGCGCGGGCCACTGTTCCGGAACGGCTTGTGACCGCGGAACTTTAACCACGGATCCGTGGTTAATTAACGCTCGAGCAGTGCGACAATTCTCAGCGGCCCACCGCTCCCGCCTTTAATCTTCATCGGCAACGCGATCACCGAGAAACCCTTCACCGGCAGTTGATCTAGATTCGCCACGTTCTCAAACGCCGGAACGTTCTTGTCAAACAGTATGCGATGACTTTCGAAGAGCGTCGATTGGCCGTAGTCGATGCTCGCGGTGTCTAACCCGATCGCTTTGATCGAACGATTCTGCGTGAGCCAGCGCGCGGCGGCAGGATCCAAACCCGGAAAGTGCAGCTTCGCCACGGCTGCGGCGCCGCGTTCATCTGTACCCAAATACTTTTTCTTGTCCGGGTAAAACTTGCCGAACCCTGTTCGCAGCAACACGATCGTTCCCGGGCTGATTCTTCCGTTACTCTTCTCCCAGCCTTCAATATCAGCGACGCTTACGAGGTAATCGGGATTCGTAGCGCACTGCTTCGTCACGTCGATAACAACAGCCGCGCCGATCAATTGCTGCAAAGGGATCTCGTCGACTGTCTGATGACCTTTCGCGAAGTGTACCGGTGCGTCGAGATGTGTGCCGCCGTGTTCCGCTGCTGAATAACGATACGCTGAATAATAGTAACCTTTCTCGGTCATTCCTTCCGCGTCAGTTTCGAGTTTGAATCCCTGGGCGGTGGGCCAGTAGACGCTGTTCGCATCGAAAGCGTATGTGAGATCGACGACGCGGCCGAGCGGCAAGCTCGACGGTTTCTGTGCCATAACGGGAACAGCCAGAATTGCAAAGAGAAGCAGGCGCAAAAGTTTCATAATGAAGCTCCTTAACCTTTCGATAATCGAACACAGATTAACACGGATTGAAAAGACGATTCTCAACTTGGTGTCTTGGTGTGTTTGTGTTTAGCTTTCATCAGAAGGGAGTTCCAGGATGCAGATTGGAATGATTGGACTGGGACGCATGGGCGCGAACATGGTGCGACGCCTCTTGCGCGGCGGGCACGAGTGTGTCGTGAACGATCGCAATCCTGACGCCGTGAAGGCACTGCTCGACGACGGCGCAACGGGTGATACGTCGCTCGGCGCATTTATCGAACAGCTTAAGGCGCCACGCGCGATCTGGTTGATGATCCCCGCCGCTCTTGTCGATACTATGCTCCATCAACTGGTTGAAGTGGTAGCACCGGGAGATACGATCATCGACGGCGGCAACTCGTATTACGTCGACGACATTCGCCGCGCACGTGAGCTCAAAGCAAAGGGCATTCATTACGTTGACGTGGGCACGAGCGGCGGAGTTTGGGGACTCGAACGCGGTTACTGCCAGATGATCGGAGGGGAAACGGATGTTGTTGCTCACCTCGATCCGATCTTCAAAACACTTGCTCCCGGAGGCGACGTCGTTTCACCCACCCCGGGACGGCCGGCTGACTCAGGCACAGCGGCCCAGGGCTACCTGCATTGTGGACCAGCGGGCGCCGGTCACTTCGTGAAGATGGTCCATAACGGCATCGAGTACGGTCTCATGGCCGCATACGCGGAAGGCCTAAACGTACTGCATCATGCAAACGTTGGGAACAGCGCAAGATCAGCAGACGCGGAGACGACGCCGCTACGCAACGCCGAGCATTATCAGTACGATTTCAACATCGCGGATATCACCGAGGTTTGGCGGCGCGGTAGCGTGATTGCTTCGTGGTTGCTGGATCTCACGGCGATCGCGTTTACGGACAGTCCGCAGTTGGAAGATTTCTCCGGACGTGTATCCGATTCCGGCGAGGGCCGTTGGACCATCAATGCCGCGGTCGAAGAAGGCGTGCCGGTGCCGGTATTGAGTGCCGCGTTGTTTCAGCGTTTCAGTTCCAGAGGCGAAGCCGACTTCGCAAACAAGATCCTGTCCGCGATGCGCTTTCAATTCGGAGGCCACCACGAGAAGTAACTGAAGGGGCGGCCCTCCGTGGCCGCCCCTCGTTCCAATGGGTTCTTATATATTAAAGAGGGGCGGCCACGAAGGGCCGCCCCTACAAACGGGTAACAAAATGTCAGCAATACTTGTAGAACCAACACCAACGAAACTAAAGCAACCAGCTTTGCCACAGGCCGATCCGTGCGTCGTCGTGATCTTTGGCGCAACCGGCGACCTCACGAAACGCAAGCTCATGCCTGCATTGTGCCGGCTGCTGGACCAGGGCTGTCTCGAGAGCGTTCGCATTCTGGGCGTCGGCAGGAGTGAGATGACCGACGATGCGTTCAAAACGTTCGTTCGTGAAGCATTGGACGACTCGGACAAGATCGAGCATCTCGACGACGAGCAGTGGCGCAAGTTCTCCAAACGCCTCCGCTACATGTCCGGCGAACTCGACGATGACGAGACTTATCGCAAGATCGCCACATGTCTGGAAGAGTTAGCTGCTGAAGGCGCAAGCAAAAATCGTCTCTTCTACTTCGCCACGCCGCCGTCGCTTTTCTCTGAACTCGTGAAGCGGCTCGGCAAAGCGGGTCTTGCGGACGAAGGTGAGCACTGGAGCCGGATCGTCGTTGAAAAACCTTTCGGACGCGATATCGAATCAGCAAAACAGTTGAACGCCACTATCGCTGAAGTCTTTGACGAGAGTCAGGTCTACCGGATCGATCATTACCTCGGCAAAGATACCGTTCAAAACATCCTCGTATTTCGCTTCGGCAACTCGATGTTCGAACCGATCTGGAACCGCAACTATGTCGACTACGTCGAGATCACTGCCGCCGAGACTGGCGGTGTCGGCAGTCGCACCGGCTACTACGAAGAGGCGGGCGCACTGCGCGACATGGTTGCCAATCATCTGCTACAGCTTCTGACGCTCACGGCGATGGAACCGCCGGTCGCATTCGACGCGGATTCAGTCAGAGAAGAGAAGGTGCAGGTGTTGCGCTCGATTCGCCGGCTGAAGCCGGACCAGGTCGCGCGACGCACAGTGCGTGCTCAATATGGACCAGGCGAAATCAACGGCGAGCAGGTGAAGGGTTACAAAGAAGAGCAGGGCGTCAAGCCGGAGTCAGTGACTGAGACGTACGCGGCCGTGAAGTTTTATGTTTCAAACTGGCGGTGGTCGGGAGTTCCGTTTTACGTGCGCACTGGAAAACATCTCGGGCGCAACCTGACTGAAGTAGCGGTTCACTTGAAACGCACGCCGCAAGCTCTGTTTGCACGCACGCCCGACGATCAGATCGATCCGAACGTTATCGCGTTGCGCATTCAGCCTAACGAAGGCATCACCGTCAACTTCGGCGCGAAGCGTCCCGGCTTTGAAATGCGCACCACCACGGTACAGATGAATTTCTGTTATCAGACGGCGTTTGGTGTCGAGTCGCCCGCCGCTTATGAGCTGTTGCTGTTGGACGTGATGCGTGGTGACGCTACGTTGTTCATTCGCGCGGATGAAGCTGAGGCGCAGTGGCGTTTGATCACGCCGATTGAGGAAGCATGGGCCAGCCAGGACGTGCGAGCGTTACCGGTGTATGCCGCGGGAACGGATGGTCCAGCCGAAGCCGATGCACTGCTGGCGCGGAGCGGCCACCGCTGGCGTCGTCTCGAGGACAGTCACGCCGGGTGTGATTAGGGCCGCAGATGAACGCGGATGAACCGCGGATAAGAATTCTGATCCGCATTTATCTGCGTTCATCTGCGGCCTAGACTGGCCACAACCGCGGCGAGTTCGAAGCGGTCCACCGGTTTCGCAAGATGGACCTGGTAACCTTCCGACAACGCACGCACGCGATCCTCTGTGCGTGCGTATGCCGTTAACGCGAGGGCCGGTGTCTGTCCTCCGCGCTCCGTTGGCAGCGCGCGAACTTTCCTGATCAGTCCGTAGCCGTCCTCGATCGGCATTCCGATATCCGCAATCAATACATCCGGCTGCCAACTCTCGATCGACTCGAGCCCTTCACGCGCAGACGGCACCGCGACGACTTGCCCGCCACACCTCTCGATCATCGCCTTCAACAACGTGCGGGCATCGATCTCGTCATCGACCACAAGAATCCGCAGGCCTTCGAGTGACGGAGCTTGATGATCGCGTGCTTCAACTACCGCGACGGCGGGTTGCCGCGAGACGTCGTCAGGCTCTTCCTCACTCGCAGTCATGACCGGCAACCTGACAGTAAACTTCGCGCCTTGATCGCGGCCGGCGCTCTCGGCCCATGCAGTTCCGCCGTGCAGCTCCACAAGATGTCGCACAATCGCGAGTCCCAGCCCCAATCCACCGTAGGTTCTCGTGGTCGAGCCGTCCGCCTGGCGAAAGCGATCGAAAACGTGCGGCAGAAAATCAGAGTTGATTCCGATGCCGGTATCTTTTACGACGATCTCGACGTGCGAATTTATGCGTTGCAGTGTGACCTGGACCACTCCGCCTTTGCGAGTAAACTTGACGCCATTCGACAACAGGTTCCAAACGATTTGCTGAAGCCGCTCGTGATCGCCGAAGACGGGTTCTACGTTGGGCTCGAGCAGCACTTGCAGACGTACGCCTTTCGCTTCGGCAGTCGGACGAATGCTTTCAGCCGCTGCCTGGATCACCGATTGAAGTTCACACGCGACAAACTCGAGACGCAGCTTGCCGGTGATGATGCGTGAGACTTCCAGCAGATCGTTGATCAACTGGCACTGCGAATTAGCGTTGCGAAAGATTGTTTCCAGCGCCTGATGTCGCTTGTGCGGATCGACTTCGTCGTGCAGCAACATCTCAGCCCAGCCCATGATGGCGGTCAGCGGCGTGCGCAGTTCGTGAGAGAGTGTGGAAAGGAACTCATCCTTCACGCGGTTGGCGGCTTCGGCTTCGAGGCGCGCTTCTTTCTCTCGCTTCAACGCCTGGCGCCGTTCAGTCGCGTCGTGGGCCATACCGCGCACGATCGGTTTTTCGACACCTTCCGTGCGCAGCGTGTTGTAGTACTCCCAAAGCCTTGTCTCGCCGGTCTTAGTGCGCACTTTCATCACGCCGCGCGCCGAGCCTTCAGTAATTACGGTGCGAAGGTATTCGTCAAATTGTTGGCGATACTCGGGCAGCAGCCCGTCGCGAATGTTGATGCCGATAATTTTCTCTCGCGGGTAACCGAGCACACGCGCCGCCCACGGATTGACCGAGAGCACGCGCCCCTCTAGATCGTGCGTGCAGATGAGCTCGTGACTGTTGTCAACCAGATCGCGGTAACGGTCTTCGCTGATTCGCAGCGCGGTCTCGGCTTTCTTCTGCTCGGTGACGTCGCGCACGAGGATAAACTCCGCTGCTCGACCACCGAAGTTCAAACGGCTCGCCGTGACGTTGACGTTGATGATCGTTCCGTCTTTCTTTTTGTGTCTCCATTCGCCCGCGTTATCGACCTCCGGCGGTTCAGCGGAGAGATACTTCTCGAGCAACGCCACGTCCTCAGCCGGCCGAATGTCCTTGATGGTCATGTCGAGAAACTCTCCGCGCGAGTAGCCGTAATGGAGCACGGCCGCATCGTTAACCGCGAGGAAGCGAAGTGTGGCCAGGTCGTAGACCCACATCGCCTGCGGGTTCGATTCGAAGAGCAGGCGATACTGCGCCTCTGACTTGCGCAGCGCTTCTTCGATTCGCGTGGCCACTGTCACGTCCAGCACCAGCGAGAGGACGGAAACCAACTTGCCGGCCTCGTTGTAAAGCGCGGAGTTGTACCACTCGCAATGAAGTATCGTCCCGAGCTTCGTGTAATTGCGATTGCGCGAAATGCCGTGATGTTCCTGTCCCTGGTTCTGTCGTTGCCCGACCTGGTTGACCACTTCCAAATCATCTAGGACGACGAACTCCCAATCGCTGAACCGTTTTCCGAGCACCTCTTCGGCTTTCCATCCGAAGAGCTTTTGGGCGGCGGGCGACCAGCGCAGCACTTTAAATTCATGGTTCCACTCGATGACCGCGAGCGGAGTGTTCTCGACGTGGAAAGCCAGTCGCTGGTGATCGTCGAGCACTGACGCTTCTGCGACTTTGCGTTCAGTGACATCGCGAATGATCGCAACGCCGCCGACTACTTCGCCTTTTTCGTCGTGTCTCGGCGAGTAGTAACCGTCAAAGAAACCGTTGCGGCCGGATTGCGGTATGACGTAAGGACGATTTTCCGCGACTACACTTCTGCCGGCGAGAGCTTCGACGTAGTATTTGTCTTCGCCAGTCTCCTTCAGGCACGGAAACAGATCGAAGGCGTATTTGCCGAGCACCTCCTCGCGCTTCACGCCGGAGATGCGCTCCATCGCGCGGTTCCAGGTGGTGTACCGGAACGCGCGATCGAAGGCGATTATGCCGTCGACGTTGGCCTCAAGCAGACACTTGAGGAAAAGATCCTGTTCTTCCTGTTTACTGGTCATGAGGTGCGTACAGACTCTAACGGGGAGAGTGCAAAAGTCAAGCCTTTATGTTTTGATCTGCTTCATCCGCGCTTAACGTTGATGCAGTTCCAAGAACCTCCAACGCTGGGAAATCAATATCACGACGATCGCGTGCTGCGTTCGTATCTGGCGCGCGTGCTTCCCGGCGAGATGTTGCGCGAGATTGAAGAGTCACTTGCCGAAATGGGCCGGCTCGCGGGCGCTGACTTGTACGAACTGCAACTGGTCGATCGGTTGAACGAACCTACCCTCACGCAATGGGACGCGTGGGGAAGTCGCATCGATCGGATCGAGTTGACGCCGTTGTGGCGTTTGGCTGAGCGCCTCGCTGCCGAGCACGGCGTGGTTGCGACGGCTTATGAACAGAAGCATGGCAGTTTCTCGCGAGTGCACCAGTGCGCCCTCGCGTATCTCTTCACACCTTCGACCGACATCTACAGTTGTCCGCTCGCGATGACTGACGGCGCCGCGCGAACGCTGCTCACTTCCGGTAATCAGGCGCTTATCGATCGCGCGGTCCCTCACCTCGTAACGCGTGACCCGAATGAGTTTTGGACTGCCGGGCAGTGGATGACTGAATTGACGGGCGGTTCCGACGTCGGTCTCTCGGAGACGATTGCGAAAGAAGACGCGGGCGGCTTTCGTCTTTACGGGCGGAAGTGGTTCACGTCCGCGGCGACTTCTCAAATGGCGCTCACACTCGCTCGTCCTGAAGGCAATCCGGACGGCGGCCGCGGACTCGCGCTGTTTTATGTCGAAACAAGAGACGAGCACGGGCGCTTGCGCAACATCGAGATCAACCGGCTCAAAGATAAGCTGGGCACGAGAAAAGTTCCGACAGCCGAGTTGACTCTGGCAGGAACCCCGGCGCAACTGGTGAAGGGAACGACAGACGGTGTTCGGAACATCACGCCGCTGCTCAACATCACACGTTTGTGGAACGGCATCAGCGCCGTCTCACTTATGCGACGCGGCGTCGCCCTCGCGTCTGACTACGCTCGCAAACGTGTTGCGTTCGGTGCGCCGTTATCCGAGAAGCCTTTGCATCGTGACACGCTCGCGGGTTTGGAAGCTGAAGCAGAAGCGGCGTTCCATCTGGCGTTCTTCGTCGCCGAGTTAACCGGACGCAGTGAAACCGGAGAGATTACGGAAGACGAAACGTTGTTGCTGCGCCTGCTTACTCCCGTGATGAAACTAACCACCGGCAAACAGGCGGTGGCGGTTGCGAGTGAAGTGCTAGAAATGTTTGGCGGCGCGGGTTACGTGGAAGACACCGGATTGCCGGTGCTGCTGCGTGACGCTCAGGTGCTACCAATCTGGGAAGGCACGACAAATGTTTTGGCGCTTGATACACTTCGCGCACTGCATGGTGGCGACAGCTTTAGACAGTTTGAATCGTTGGTGACGCGCTGTCTCGAGACTGCCCGCGATTCTCGTCTCGCAGACGCGGCACGTGTTACGCGATCCGCATTGGACCATGCAACCAGTTGGTTAGCAGAGGCCGAGCGCTTAGGGCAGCAGGCAGTCGAAGCAGGCGCGCGGCGCTTTAGCCTGACCCTTGGCCGCACAATAGAATTAGCGCTACTGATCAAACACGCCCAGTGGTCACAAGATCACGAACACGATGGCAGCTCCATCGCTACCGCACGACGTTTCGCGCAGTGCGGCGTCGATCTAATCTGGACACCGTCTTGAAATTTCTAAGATTTGATCCTGGATCTCAATCAGGCAATCTCGGTACCGTGTTGAAGAGAATAGTTGTTGCTTGAGGTGGGATCTCGATCGGGACGAAAAGCTTCGCGGGATAGAGGTAGTCCTCTCCCGTCTCATCGATGACGCGAATGAACTGATCTTCGGCTGCGCGTTCATCCGGCAGTGTGACGTAGACCTTTCGCACTTCGAGGGAGACTCGATACCCTCCATCATCGATACACAAAACATATGAACTTGCTGATTTGGGATTTACCATCGACTTAATCAAGGTAGCTTTTTATTTTTAATTCCCTGCGGCCAATCCCGTGAGCTTCATACCAGTGAAGCTCAACATGATGAATTCTACCACTGGGGAAGGAAACAATAGCAATGCCTTTTCGCTTGCGCCACCGCCCGTTCCCGTACATACGCCGTAATCGCCGAATGTCGCGAATCCGATTGCCAATCGCGATAGTCTCGATGAAATCGATCCTACCGATAATCTTAAAATCTTCGATCACGTGAGGTTTGGGGCGTGCTCCAGCGATTCGGTGAGTGAAATCTCGCTGTGAACGTGGCTCAGGTTAAAACATTCACCGATAAAGAACAACTCGCCGACCGGTCAACCTTGTCCTAATTCACGCTTAGCGTTACCTTAGCCAACGCACAATCCGCCAGTACGCCAACGCAAGAAAGGAACACCTGCATGAACCGCAATCGCTTTTCACTGCTCCTGATCGCTCTTTTCACACTCGCCATGTCTACCGCGGCTGTTGCGCAGAAGAAGCCGCAGCCGGTGAAGGAGTACACCATCGAACAGTTCATGAATACTGTTCGCATCGGTGGGAGTTCCTTCTCTTCGGATGAAAAGTCGATCCTGTTTCACAGTAACAAGTCGAGCATCTTTAATGTCTATTCCGTGCCGGTGACGGGTGGCGCGCCCACACAAATGACCAACTCGATTAAAGAGAGCACGTTCGCAGTCTCTTATTTCCCGAACGACGCGCGCATCCTTTACACGTATGACCGCGGCGGCAACGAGAACAGCCACCTCTATGTCCGCGAGTTCGACGGCCCCGAACGCGACTTGACGCCCGGCGACAAAGTCAAAGCAAACTTCGTCGGCTGGAGCCACGATCGGAAGTCGTTCTTCTTCAGGACTAACGAACGAGACCCCCGCTTCTTCGACATCTACGAAATGCCGATCGACACTTTCAAAGCGTCGCTGATCTACAAAGACGAAACCGGCTTCGACGTGGGCGACATTTCCAACGACAAGAAATACATCGCGTTTGAGAAGAGCGGCGGCTCGCAAGCCGACTCGGACGTTTACCTTTACAACACCGCCATCAAAGAGTTGAAGAACCTCACGCAGCACAGCGGCGATGTTGCAAACGTTCCGCAAACGTTCGACGTCGATTCCAAATATCTTTACTACCTCACCGACACGGGCAGCGAGTTTCGATATGTTGCGCGTTACGATCTCGCGACGGGTAAAACTGAAGTGGTCGAGAAAGCGCCGTGGGACATTGCGTACACCTACTTCTCTAATAACGGAAAGTACCGGGTCACCGCGATCAATGAAGATGCGCGCACGAGGATGAAGATTTACGACACAGCAACCGGCAAGCTGGTCTCGTTGCCGCAGCTTCCGAATGCCGACATCACGGGAGTGAACATCTCGCGTAGTGAGAAGTTGATGGCGTTTTACTTGAACGGCGATCGCAGCCCGAGCAATCTCTACGTTTACGACTTCGCGACGAAGAAGGCGACGAAGTTAACCGATAGTTTGAACCCGGAAATCAACCCGGCTGACCTCGTCGATTCACAGGTCATACGTTACAAGTCGTTCGACGGCGTCGAAATTCCTTCGATCCTGTACAAGCCGAAGCAGGCGAGCGCGCAGAACAAAGTGCCGGCGCTGCTGATGGTGCATGGTGGACCAGGCGGGCAAACACGTGTGGGTTACAGTCCGCTTACGCAGTATCTCGTGAACCACGGTTACGTGATACTCGGCGTCAACAATCGCGGTTCGAGTGGTTACGGCAAGTCGTTCTTCGCCGCCGATGATGGTAAGCACGGCCGTGAGCCGCTGTGGGATTGCGTCGAGGCGAAGAAGTACCTGGCGTCGCTCGGTTACGTGGATGAAAAGAAGATAGGAATCGCAGGCGGTTCATATGGCGGCTACATGGTCCTGGCCGCACTCGCTTTCAAGCCTGAAGAGTTTGCGGTCGGCGTCGATCTGTTCGGCGTTTCGAACTGGGTGCGGACACTGCAATCGATTCCGCCGTACTGGGAATCGTTCCGCAAGTCGCTCTACAAGGAGATCGGCGATCCCGGCAAGGATCTGGAAAACCTTCGCGCCGTGTCCCCGCTGTTCCACGCGGATAAGATCGTGAGGCCCTTAATCGTGTTGCAGGGCGCAAACGATCCGCGCGTGATCAAACCGGAGTCAGACGAGATCGTCGACAACATCAAGAAGCGAAACGGCGTGGTCGAATACGTGCTGTTTGATAACGAAGGACATGGGTTCACGAAGAAAGCGAACGAGATCCGCGCGTACAAGGCGATCCTCGACTTTCTCGATCGTTATCTGAAGAACGGCGACGCTGTGAGTAGCAATTAAAGGCCGCAAGGTTCACAAAAGAGAAGCGAGGCGAGCGGCTTCGGCGGTGAAGCGTGGCGATTGGCAGTCGGCGACGAGGGCCTGGTATTCGGTTAACTTCGCGGCTGCCTCGTCACGCTTTTGTGCGGCGAGCAGCACGTCGATGTAAAGTGGACCCAGGCACAATTGGCTTACACGCGACTCTGTCGGCGCCACGAGCTCGTCGGCCTGGCGGCAAAGGCGCTCGGCTTCTTCGAGTTCGTTGCGAATAAACCGCACCTGCGCGAACGAGCGGAGCGCTTCGAAGTGAGAGTAGAGCAAAGTCCCGGAGGTCTGTTCGAGATTTGTCGAAGCAGTTTCCAGTGCTTCGTCATGACGCCCGCCCATCGCTTGCGCTACTCCGAGCGTTGACCGCAGCAAGCGCAACACACGGTTCTCTCCGATTGCTTCCGCCAGCGCGATGCCGTCAATGAACTCCTGCTCAGCACGCTCAACCTGCCCAAGCAGCAGCCGGCACTGACCTCCATACCAATGGATCCACGCCAGTCGTTCACGTGAGTGGAGCTTGTTGGCGATCTCGGTCTCACGTTCGGCATGTTCCAACCCGGCTTCATAGTTTCCTGTGAGCACGCAGTCTTCACCCAGAAACTCATAACCCGTCGCCTGCGCGAAAAGGATCTTGTGCCTGCTACCGAATTCGAGCGCGCGTCGTGCCCAGCGATCGGCTTCGTCGTAGAGACCGTAGTGTTGATATGCGCCCGCCATGTAAGAGTAAACCTGAGCAATCATCGGCGCGGCGAACGTGCTGACGCTATCGCTTTCAGCAGTGGGCGCAACCAGTTCACCGGCACGCAGCAACAACTCGATCGCCTTTTTGTGACGGCCTGCAAGGTGGTGAAAGCGAGCTTCCGTCGATAATGCGTTGGCTGTTTCGAGCGGATTTGTAACCGGATCGAGCACTTGCAAAGCCTGGTGCAGGTACTCGCTGCCGCGCGGGTCGCCGATAGTGACTAGCGACGCGGCCGCCTGGCACTGGAGACGCACACGTGTGGCGGGATCTGTCGCGAGCGCGAGAGCACGTTCGAAATGCTCGGCCGCGAGAATCGTGTCGCCGTGCAGCATGAAGGCCTTGCCGATCGCTTCTTCCTGCGCGAGTTGTTCTTCAGTGAGACCCAAAGCTTCCGCGCAATCTCGCGCCCGGCCGTACGCTGCAATCGCTTCGTCAAAGGCAAAGACTCGCACTGCTTCCGCAGCAGCCTGCTTCGCATACTCCAAACCCTGTTCGTGATCGCCTGCCTGGATGTAGTGATGGGCCAACTTCTCAACCGCGCAGGGAGCTCTTTCACAGCGTCGCTTCAATCCTTCGGCAACGTGGCGGTGCAACCGGCGTCGTCGAATCGGATTGAGTTCCTCGTAGAGAACTTCGCGAATCTTGTCATGAGTGAAAGTGAACGAGTCGCCGGGAGCCGCGGCGATCAGTTGTGCATTCGTCGCTTCGTCGAGCGCGTCGAGCAAAGTGTCTTCACTCTGTTCGGACGCAGCCACCAGCTCTTCGAAAGTAAAAATTTTGCCGAGTATCGCGCAGACGCGCAGCACTTCGTTGCAGTTTTGACTAACACGGTCGAGACGATTACCAATCGCCTCTTTCACGCTTTGCGGAATGAGCAACTGCTCCATGTCGCAGCGCTGCCAACGTCCGCTTTCGCGGCGCACCGAGCCTTTTTCAATCAACGCCTTCAACACTTCTTCGACGAAGAACGGATTACCTTCAGTCTCGCGATGGACCGCCACCGCAAACTCGCCGCTCACGTTTTCACCCAACAACGCGGTGAGCTGATCCCCTGTCTCGGATTCATTGAAGCGGCGCAACACGATGCGCGTGATCAGACGTTCGCGGTTCCAGTCAACCAACGATTTAGCCAACGGATGTGCACGATCGAGCTCCGTTTCCCGATAAGCGCCAACGATGAGCACGCGCTGGTCGCGCAACTGGCGGAGCAAGCGGCCGAGCAACCAGAGCGTGCCGCGATCGGCCCAGTGCAAATCGTCAGCGTAGAAGAGCAGCGATCGCTGGCGGGCAATATTCGAAAACACCTGTCCGACTGCGTCGAAGAAGAGCAGCCGCTCTTCGTGAGCGCCGAGCGCCTGACGTTCTGGAAACGGCCCGAGCCGGGTTTCGATTTCGGGAGCGAGTTTCGCGATCTGAATCGCGTTGTCGCCAAGGATCTCACGCAGCTTGTCGTCGCTTTTTTCTTCGCGTACCCAACGTCGAAATGCTTCGACGAACGGCAAGTAAGGTGTCGCTGCTTCGTACTCGTAACAGCCACCAGTCAACACAAGCGCGCCATCAACCGCGGCCTGAATCGTGATCTCACGAGCGAGGCGAGTCTTGCCCGCGCCGGGTTCACCGCTCAGCACGACGGCATGCCCGCGTCCTTCGCGAGCGCGTTGCCACAACTCTCGCGCTTCCGCGAGTTCGTCGATGCGGCCGACGAGACGGCCACGAGAGAGCGCGTCGAGAATCGCGACGGCGGGAGCACTGTCAGTTGCCGCCGGTTCGTCTTTGCTTTTGAGCGAGTCGAGCAGCGCGGCGCGAGTTTCTGCTGCGGTGCTGAATCGTTGCGCGCGATCTTTGGCGAGCAGCCGCACGATCACGGCTTCCAGCGCCGCTGGTAGATCCGGACGAAGCACACGCGGCGGAACGACAGGCGCGTGCACGTGCTGCGAAACGATTGTCAACGGATCGTCGCCGGTGAAAGGGACGCGTCCGGTGGTCAGTTCATAAAGTAGAACTCCCAACGCATAGAGATCGGCGCGTCCATCAACCTGTTGGCCCAGAGCTTGTTCGGGCGCCATGTAAGCGGCGGTGCCGACGATGATCCCGGCGCGCGAGATACGAGCGCCGTCAGCAGGTAACGCGAGACCGAGATCGGCGAGCTTGATGTTGCTCCACTCGTGCGTTCCGGATAACAGCACGTTGTCGGGTTTCAGATCGCGATGCACGATGCTGTTGTCGTGCGCGTGTTCGAGTGCGGCACAAATCTGAACCGCGATCGCCACTATACGCGAGAGATCTGTTGGACGTGCCTGGGAGAGACGCGGACCCGCGACGAGCTCCATCACGAGGAACGGGAATCCGCCAGTCTCGCCGACGTCATGGATCGTAACGATGTGTGGGTGATTGAGTGCGGCGGCCGCGCGTGCTTCGCGAACTAAACGCTCGCGAGCATCGGAAGTCTGGGCTGCCGCCGACAGGACTTTGACTGCGACTTCGCGTTGGAGTTCGAGATCGGTAGCACGATAGACAGTGCCCATACCGCCTCGTCCGAGCTCGCTCTCGAGGCGGTAGCGATCGCGCAGGATTGTGCCGGGAGCTGGGCCGGTCGCGCGCACATCATCGGGAAGGATGCGCGTCTGCTGGGAGTCGACCATGATGTACAGGATAAAACATTTAGGCAGGAATTGCAGAATTCAGATCGTGAAAAGATCTTGAAAATCCTGTCCCCCCTTACGGTTTGAACGTGTAGATGATGGTCCCTCCCGTTTCGCGGCTGCGAAGCTTCTCGGCAGCGAAAGTGGATTTCATGGCTGCTTCTGTGGCGGCGCCACGCATCAGCCAATCGCCGCCCGAAGCTCGTGCGAAGTGAACTTGTCCTTTGCGATCGACCGTGACGCGCACAGTTACGATGCCGGATACCGGTGGTCCAACTACTGGACATTGCGCCTCCGGCAGCGATACGGCTTTGCCTGCTAAGTCACCACCGACTTCGGGAACTCCCTTTTGAATGTTTGACTGCGACGGCGCAGCGCTTCGAGCCGCGGCCTGGTTCGACTTGTACATGTACGCCGTGATCAATGAGCCGACCACGATCGATCCACTCAGAGTGACGGCGACCATGATCCAAAACAGCGCTCGATTTCGTTTTGGTGGCTCAGGAATGATCGGCTGGTCGACGTCGATAAGCGGAACGACGTGGTGCGGGCAGTACGACACCAGCTCGCCGTTGTAGACCTCATTGCACTTCGGACACCGCTTTCGTTTCGGTGCGGGAACGTCGTTCTCGGGTGGTGCAGTAAGGATGCGTCCTGTTGGCCGTGGTAATTCCTTCGTCGCTACTGATTCGCTGATCGCGGGAGCAGGCTTTGTCTGAACGACCGGAACTTGCTTGGGCACGACCGACCTCGACGGCAGTGGTTGTTTGATCGGCGCGGGCTCGCGATGTTGCTGGCGTGGCTCGTTTCGGTTGCGCTTGCGGCCTTCCAGTTCGTCCAACCGCTGCTTCAAACCACTCACCCAGCGCCGGCTCTTTTCATCATCAGTCACGCTTTCGCGTTCTTGCGGCGCTGGCGGATCTGGCGGCGGTGCTGCTGGAACAGCCTCTTCCGGTTCCTGAATGTTGACGGCTGTCTCTTTGGGCGGTGTGGCGGATTTAGTCCCGTTGGTGAGAATGCTGAGCGCTTCCCTGAGTCCTCTTCGTTGCGCCCACTCGATCGCGTCGAGGCCGAGATTGTCGCGCACGTACGGATCGGCGCCGGCGTCGACCAAAAGCCGCACGAGCTTTGTGTGTCCGAAGATGACGGCGAGAATGAGAGGGGTTTGGCCGCCGCTGGTAGTCTCGTTCACGTCCGCGCCGGCAGCAACGAGCGCGCTGACAGCGCTTTCGTCGCCGGAGGTCACGGCCTGGGTCAATGGAATGGAAGAACTCAAACTCACGATCCCTAAAACTACATCCGCACAAGGGGCTCGTGAGACATTCTAAGGGCGATTGCGTTAAACGCGAAGACCCCTTCGAGATCTCGGGTCGAGATCTCAGAAGGGTGGCGGAACGAAAGCCTGGTTAAATCCGAGCCCGGCCGGGAACTGCGCGGACGTCGGGCGCACGCCTGTGCGTACCCAAAGATCGATAGCAGCCACGCCAGTCAGAACCTGCGGACCCGTCAGGTTACAGTGGCCGACACCTGTGGTAAACGTTTGAAACAGGAGTTCCTCTTTACCTCGAGCGGCGTTCAGCTCCGCGTAAGCCGACTCATTCGCAACGACCAGCAGCGGATCGATTATCGTGTGCATGGTCAGGATCGGGTTCTTGATCTTCCCGTTGAAATCGGTGTTGTTGCGGAGGTAGTTGCGCGCGGACGGATCGGCTTCGATGTTGCGGCGCGCATTCATCTGGGCCAGCCAGGCATCAACTACGGGCGTGGGCAATCCGATGCCCGCGAGATAAGCCTTCTCAGCGGCCGTGAGAGTGTAGTTCTGATCGAGGTTCTGCACGATCGCACCGCCTGCACGTCGCTGCAATTCGGCGCGCGCCTCCGTGAAGAAGAAGAAATCAGTGAGTGCCCAGCCGGGGTAAAACGCGGGCGGTGGCGGCGGTGTAATCCCGCGGCCCGGGTTCTTCGCTACAAGTCGAATGAATTCAAACTTCGGGAAGTTTGCAATGTTACTCAGCTCGGGACCTAACTTTGCGAGCACCTCGGTATCGAAATCGATATCGTTTCTAACTTCGCCGACTGTTCCCCACGACTGCGGAATTCCGAAGATGACGTCGTAAGCAAGATAAAGAGGAACGCCGCTGTCCCAGAGTCGGGTCGCGCCCGCGCCGACGCTGCACAGGCAGAGCGCGCCGTCGTAAATGCCGTTGAACTGTTCCATGCTCTTGAAGCCGACGAACGTTCCTAACGACGCAGCGACGAGGATCGTCCTTTGCGGTTGTGCGACGTTTTCACGGAAGAAGACAGCGAGGTTCTTGACGTCCTGGATCGCGTCTTCGATGGCCCAACCGTTGTCTTTGTAAGCTGTGCCGGCGAGCGCGAAACCCTGCGCGAGCAGAGGGGCTTCCAACGCTGCGTTCGGCGCGACGTCGGCATTCCGATTATCGATTTCGCCGGGGTGATCCGCCTTGTCGCGATAACCGTGAGCGAAGACGAGCAGCGTCCCATTCCACGTTTCCGGTACTCGAATGCGATAAGGTGCGCCGTTAATTTCGCCTGAGAGATCGAGTGGTGCGGCTTTGGTAACTGGTGCGCGATCGATTAGCGAAAGAGAGATTAAGAGAGTGACAGTTAGAGCTATAAGGATTCTCGTGGTGGCTTTCATCTGAGTTGTCCCCTTTTTCGAGCTGGTAGGTGGAGGGGAGACTATCACGCAAGCCACGAGTGGGCAAATACCAACCACGGATCACGCGGATAAAATCCGGATCTAATCCGTGTTCATCCGTGGTTCATTTTGTAAGGATGGCTTTTACCTGGTGGCGCTTGAGGAGAGTGACCATTCCGTTGCGGCGGTACCAGACGCCGTCTCTCGTGCTCCAGACCTCGTCCGCTTCGATCTTGCCGCCGCTGGTTAGCATGATTACGGGTTTGCCGCCTTGTCGCGCTCCGCTAGTTGAGATGGGATAGAGAGTGGAACGTGTGTGCGCAGTCGAGATGCCGGTTGGAGAAGTTTTGGGAGATGGTGCAGGGGAAGGTGAAGTCGAGACTGTGGGCGATGGAGTTGGAACTGTGGTCGGGGAGGGAGTCGGAGACGGTGCGACTGTAGTTGAAGTTTCTGTCGCCGCGGACGTAGTGGGCGCTTGTCGATTGAAGGCGTAGAAGACTGCGAAGATCACCGCGCCGAGAAGCAACACGATCGCGGCAGCTACAGGTAAAACTCTCCCGCGAGGTTTAGCTGGATTCGTGGCGCGATCGATTTCGGCGTCGTCGACAAGCTCGAGCGGCGTCTGATCGAAGTCGCATTTCTCATCGGACTCCGGATAGAGGAAGAGGCATTTGGGGCAACGTTTCATGAAGATGATTTACAAGATTTTTAGAGATTTACAGGATGATTAGAATTTGAAGGGCTTCTTAAGGAGGCGGCCCGTTTTCTTGAGAATGGAGCCGACCTTCGACTCGTCTTTCTTTGGCTCGGCGGCTCTGGGTTCGGCGGAGGTTTGAGGAACGCTCGCCGCCTTCGCTGCTGTTTGTTTTTTAGTGGGCGGTGCGACTGCTGGTTGTTTGGTGGTGATGGCGGGCTTCGCTTCCTCTGTCTTCGGTAATTCGGAAAGGACGGATGCCTCGGAAGGCTGGGCTACTGGTGTGGGCTCCGCTACCGGCGCTGGTTCCGCAGTGGTTGCGGCGCTTGCCGGCGGCTCGATTACGGGAACCGGCGTGGGCCTCATCGACACGAAATAAACCATTCCGAGCACGAGCGCGAGAATCAGCGTCGCAAAAGCCGGAACGGCGCGGTTTCGCCGTGATTGGACCTTTTCAGGCACGGTCGCGAGCGCAAGGTTCGGCAGCGTTCGTGAGTCCAAGACGAGCAGAACTCCATCCATATCGCATAGGCTTTGGTCGTCTTCGTAAATAAACTCACACTGCGGGCACCTTTTCATGGCGACTCTCCTGGAGCGATGGCTGTACGTTGATGGGGCCTGCGGACTGTGGAGTTTGGCGTGAGTGCGCGCCGCAGGGTTCCAGATTACACCCTGCGCCTGCCTGTGGGGAAGAAAATATTTTGCCCAAAGGCGCAAAGGCGGTAAGCAAGGACCTTAACAGCGCGGCAGCCCCTGGCACTTTGCGTCCGTGCGCGAGAAACCCTCACGAAATCCCGTACTTTTCGCGAAGGACGTGGGTGTGGTGCGTGACGTGGCCGGCGATTATGTAAGCGATCGCACGCACGGAAACCTCGTTGTCGCTGGCGACGCCCGTACGGGACCAGGCCTCGTCCGGCAGGTTTTGGAAAAACGTGATTGTCGCCCAGCGCACCGTTTTGAACTCCGCCACGAGTTGTGCCCATGACGTCTGGTTAGCCTGGGCGAACTGAACCGCAACATCCTGCTCGAAACTTGGCAGCGCATCCTGAAAGCCGCGGGCGAACCAGAACGCGCGATACAGAAAAACCCGCTCGCCGTCGTTCACGTGATTCAACAGTTCCCGAATCGTCCACTTCCCGGGCGCGTAGGCATACAGGCTCTTCTCCTCCGAAATGCCTTCTAAAAACCGCACAGTCTCGTCCTTCTGAGCCTGGATCGCGGGCACGATATCGTCGCTCGTTATAAGGTCAATGTATTTGAAATAGTAGGGAGCAGCTTCGGCGGTGTGTGGTCGTGTCATTTGGCTGCGAATCGTAGCAAAATCTGTCCAAATTCGTAACCAACCCCGGGCTCCCGGTGTCTATCATAACGTCACAGGACGATTAGAAAGAACAAGGATTAAGGGTATGAAACAGAAGAAGAACTATTCAATTTCGCAAATCGCAATTCGGTTATTTGCAACGCTGGTACTGGCTGTGATGCCGGCCGTCGCGCTGGCCAATCCGGTGCAGGGCGCGGGCAATCCGCAGCTCGAGCGGCGTGTGCGACATGAGCTGGTGACGCTTCCGTATTACGGTGTATTTGACAATCTTGCTTACAGCGTCGACGGTGGAACTGTGACGCTCTACGGGCAGGTGGTGCGACCGTCGACCCGTTCGGACGCCGCGCGCCGGGTGAAGAGACTCACCGGTGTGACGAGCGTGGTGAACAACATCGAGGTGTTGCCGCTGTCGGGGTTTGACGACAACATCCGGGTGGCGACGTATCGTTCGATTGCGCGGATGGGCGGACTCTATCGTTACCTGCAAGGCGTGAATCCGTCGTTGCACATCGTGGTCGACCGTGGACACGTAACACTGGAAGGCGTTGTTGGCAACAGCGGCGATCGGACGTTGGCTTACCATGCGGCGAACCGCGTTCCGGGCGTCTTTTCAGTGAAGAACAACCTGCGGGTTGAAGGTGAAGAACCGCGGTAATTAGCATTTAGCCGCAGATGAACGCAGATAAACGCAGATCACAAAATAATTTCTGATCTGCGTTCATCTGCGCAACTCCCATCAAAAACCAGAACAGCATCGCTACTTCAGCGTCGCCGTAGTTGTAGTTCACCAACGAACTGACGAGAAATCCCGTGAGCGCGCCGAGCGTGCCGAGCAGAATCCCGTAAGCATTCGTATCACTTAAATCAGCAGCGCTTCTTTCGGCCCGCGCAATCGTCAACCAAAACGTAATCATCAGCCACAGCCAAAGCGCCAGCATCGGCAGACCACGATCGAAAGCGAGTTGCAGCGGCGTCGAATGCAGGTGAAGCATGTCTTTGCCTGGAAAGCCCCACTCGCTCCAGTGCATCTTCATCGCGTCCATGCCATGTCCAAAGATCGGATGCAGCGGAACCCGCGAAAGGCCCACACGCGCGACCTCCAATCGCAACGATGAACTCGGATCGCCGAGCAACAGCGCATTTCGATCGCGCGTTTGCCAGACGACCACAGCGCCAAAAGCAATCACGAAGAACAACGCGAACGTAAACGCGACCTTGAACCTGCCACGCAGCGACCTAAACGCGACGACACTCGCCGCAATCACAAAAGCCACGATGACGGTTCGCATCGCAGTGAAAACAAGTCCCGCAGTCAACACTGCCGCAGCGACGATCGCGACTCTGAAATACCGGTTCGCGCCGTGATTGCGGAGATGAGCGAGTGCGAGGCCCAACGCAAGCTGCGCGATCATCTGGATCAGCTCCGCGAACGTTTCGTAATGTCGCGTCCAGCCTGACGCACGGAATCGATGATTGCGTTCGCTGCCGGCGATTCCGGAAGTCGAACTTCCACTCACGACCAGCGGGCGCTCGACCTGTTCGCCATGCGAAATAATCCCGATCGTTAAAGGCGTGTTCGCCTCTCGAAAAACCTCATCCAACTCGGCTGCGGAATAGACCCGAGTCTTACCGACGCGCCAGATCGTATCTCCGGGTTGAATACCGGACTGGTGCAACGGACTGTCGCTCGCGAGCGACTCGACTACAATTCCGCGCCCGCGCAGTAGATCGAAAGCACTGTAAAGCGACCCCGCCGCGCCTGAAAAAATCAACAACGCGACCAGCGCGAGTGTTGAGCGCCGGTTGAGTGTTGCTCGCGCGAGGTAGAAGAGGAAGACAGACCATGATGCGTGGACTTTGGCAATACTGATGCGAGGTTCTGCGGAGAGTAAAGAAGAGAGAACGGTCCAAAGCAGTGCTAAGACAATGATCACGTCAAACTTCGTTCGCCTCAGTCCGAAGCTTCGCGTCGCGAGCGTTCTGAGCAACCAACCGAGCCCGGCGATCACGACGCCGCTGGCGCTGGCGGCCACTGAGTGAGGCGCAAAAATGACGTAGATTACCAGCCCCGCGAGAGCAATTCGTTGCCCCAGCTTTGCCGATGAAGACTGCTCGGCTTTAGTTGAAAATGCCTTCGTTGACACCCTTTATTTACGCATGTTAGCGTATCTCGCGGCTGTTTGCCGGAGTCGGAAAGTGGAGTTTTGACAAAGGCTTAAACGAAAAAGGCATTGTCCCGCTGCCCGCTGCTACGATTGAAGCCGCCGACAATCGTTTTAATAGTACACAAGATTCCTGATGGCTTTCGATAAAGCTAAGGTCTTAAAGGCCGCTGAGAAGTTTCTTTCTCAGGGAAAGATCAACCCTGCAATCAAGGAGTATCGCCAGATCGTCGATAACGATGCTGACGATCTAACTACCTTGAACATGCTCGGCGATCTGTACGTGCGCGCCGGCAAAAAAGAGGAAGCTGTTTCCTGTTTCGAACGTATCGCCGAACACTTCAGCACGCAGGAATTCAATCTCAAAGCCATCGCCATGTACAAGAAGATCGAGCGCCTGCGCCCAGGCGATTCGATCGTCGCACTCAAACTCGCCGAACTCTACGCCGCGCAGGGACTGGTTCACGATGCGCGCTCGCAGTATCTCGTAGTTGCCGACGCTTACACTCGGTCGGGCGACAATCGAAAAGCGCTCGACGTCCTGCACAAGATCGCCGACCTCGATCCGAACAACACCGAAATTCGACTAAAACTCGCCGACGGGTATCTCAAAGAGAACATGCGCCGCGAATCCGCCGGCGCGTTTGTGCAGGCCGCAAATCGCTTCCAACAGATCGCCGCGCACGACCGCGCGCTCGACGCTTACTCCAAAGCGTTGCAATTGGTGCGCGACGATCGCGACGCGCTTCGCGGCATGCTCGAAACCCACATCGCGCGCGGCACTGCCGATGAAGCGGCTGAAGTGCTCGAGCGCGTTGTCGAAGGTCGAGAAGACGACAACGAACTCGTTTCAATGCTCGCCCGCGCTTATCTCGAAGCTGAAGATGCGAAGGGAGCGGAGCGCGCCACGTCGATGCTGATGACGCAGGACGGCTCGAACTATACACAGTTCCTGCCAGTCACACGTCTTTACTTGAAGCAGGGCGAGATCGACGAAACCATCCGCATCCTCTCGACGATCATCGAGCGCATGCTCGCCGGACGTGAAGAGAGAGAACTGCTCGAACTTGTTAACCAGGTCCTCGAGCGCAATCCCGATCACGTCGCCGCGTTGAGAATGCTGGTGCGTATTCACTGGTGGCAACG
>JBKPPH010000020.1:0-10205 GCA_046733535.1 Acidobacteriota bacterium | reverse complement strand
CGTTACCGATTCACCTTCGGAAGTGGTTGAGATTGTCACGACGAGCCAGAGTTCGCTCACGGAGATTGATGCGCCAATCTCCGACGACATCAGGCTGCCTAGCTAAACGACGGATAAACACAGATCGTTTTACGGGTCGGTCCGTCTTATCCGTGTGCGGTCTGAATCAACCATTGAAGGTAAGGAACTGACCCGGCCACCACGGGGATCGCGACGATCTCCGGCGTATCGTAGCTGTGCAGGCCCCGCACTTCCCGCTCAAGCTCGTCGAACTTCGCTCTCGTTGTTTTTGCCAACAACAAGACTTCCGCCTGGCGCTCGATCTTTCCCTGCCAGCGATAAACCGATTCCATCTCAGGCAGAATCTGAACGCAAGCGGCGAGATGCGCTCCGACGAGCATTTCTGCGAGACGAGCGGCTTCCTCACCATTAGGAGCCGTCATGAAAACCACGATCGCATCAGTAATATCTTCGGACATAACAACTACTCTTCATCTTCTTCAACTGTTCCACCAGTAAGGGGTGTCGTGTCGCGACCAAAGAACGCGTTGTAAAGTTCCGTCGCGCGATCCGCGTCACGCTCGTCTACAAAAATAATCGCGCCTTCGGATGTCGCCGAGAGCAAAGGCGAGAACGCATCAGCGCCGCCTGACTTGACGACCGAGCGAATTCCGTTTTGCGTGAATATGTCGTTGACCATCTCCGCTTCCGCCGGCGAACCAAGTTTATGGAGTGCGACAAATCGTGCCTCGCTGCTGTCGCGGCCCGTGTTCTCCACGGTCAAACGATCGACGAGCGGTGTATTGTCGTCGGGGCACTCGGTTATCCCCGCTTCGTATTCAGCCTCGCAAGTCGGACAGAACATATTTTGCTCCTCAACTAACCTTCGCTTCAAACGGAATCTCATCAAAATGTGTCATCTGTTTGAACGCATGAAAACGGTCGTTAATCTCGGCGTGCGTCAGTCGTTTGACACGCTCGGTGCCAAATTCCTCCACATTGAACGACGCCATCACCGATCCAAAAATCATCGCTCGCCGCATCGCGCTTTCGTCGAGCTTGTCCTGGCTCGCCAGGTAGCCCATGAAACCGCCGGCAAACGTATCACCCGCGCCGGTCGGATCAAAAACCGACTCGAGCGGATACGCCGGGATCGCAAAGTAACTGTCGCGCGTAAACAGCGCCGCGCCATACTCGCCGCGTTTGATGATCAGCGCTTTTGGTCCCCAATTGAGAATCTCGCGCGCGGCTTTGATCAGGTTTGGAATGCCTGTGAGCTGCCGGGCTTCCGCATCGTTGATGATCACGACGTCAACGCCCTTGATGGTACGGACGAGGGAATCGCGCGTGTGCTCGATCCAGAGGTTCATCGTGTCCAGCGCCACGAGTTCCGCGTTGGGCATCTGCTCTCGCACTCCGCGTTGCAGGTCGGGCTGAATGTTGCCCAGGAACAGCAGTCGCGATGCTTTTGATTCCTCAGAGATCTTTGGCTGGAAATCCGCGAACACGTTTAAGTCCGTGAAGAGGGTGTGAGCGGTGTTCAGATCGTAGTCGTAACGGCCGCCCCAACGAAACGTCTTGCCGTGTTCGATGCGTTCGAGGTCGCGCGTGCCGATGCCACGACTGTCAAAAACTTCCTCGTCGATGAAATCGCCTCCCACGACGCCGACGATACTGACGTCCGTGAAGAAGCTGGCTGAGATTGAGAAATGCGACGCTGAACCACCAAGCATCTTGTCGCATTTTCCGAAAGGTGTTTCGACTGCGTCATACGCAACCGATCCGACTACTAAAAGGGACATGTGTGTGTTCTATTAAGGTTGTTTAGGTGCCTCAAGCGCGCGCAACTCCTCCTGCGCCTGCTTCGCGTATGGACTGTTCGGATAGTCAGTGACTAACTTCTTCAGATAGTCGCGGCCCATCTCGCGGAACTGTTGGGACGTCAGCGTGCGTTTTTCACCACCGTCGAAACTGACGTAGAGCTCCGGCTTCTGTTTGCCCTTGCTGTCCGCGAGCCAGAGACTGCTTTGGCCGGCCATCAGCAACACTTCATCGATCTTCGCGAAGTTTGGATTGCCGGCGATGATCTCTTCGCAGCGCTTCAAGGCGGCGACGTAGGCTTTCTTCAACTTGAAGTAATTCTTCGCGACCTCGAGGTTGTGAAGCGAGTCTCTTTCGAGGTCCGGATCGCGGAGCGTCGAAGCGTCCGGGCCGCTCCGGACGCCTTGGCCATAAGTTGATGGGGCAAAGACCAGAACTCCACAGAGCAATGTAAACAGCAGTAAAAACTTAAATCTCATTACCTTACCTCAACGAAAGTCAGTTTACAGGATTGACGAGATTGTTCAGGATTTACATGTTAATCCGAAACAATCATGTGAATCATTTGTATTTATTGATGATCGCCTCAAGCTTCTTTGTCGTCGCCTCGGGCCAGAGATTTGGCGCCGTAAAGATCGCATGCTGCAACGCCGAGCCGCACTTGCAATCGCGAGCGCCTTCCGTCAATCGCTTCACAGCCTCACGCAAAATCGTCTGCGCGTTGCGCACGTTCTTGTTCAGATACTCCACCACCGTCTCGACACTCACCGCGTCATGCCCCGGGTGCCAGCAATCGTAATCAGTAACCAGCGCCAGCGTCGCGTAACAAATCTCGGCTTCGCGCGCGAGCTTCGCTTCCTGCAGGTTCGTCATGCCGATGATGTCCATCCCCCACGAGCGATAGACATTCGACTCAGCGACACTCGAGAACGCCGGCCCTTCCATGCACAAATACGTGCCGTCGCGATGCACTTTCACATCAGCAGCACCACACGAAGCTTCGAGAACGTCGCCCAACCGCGCACAAACAGGATGCGCAAAAGAAACGTGCGCCACGATGCCTTCGCCAAAGAACGTCGACTCTCTCACGCGTCCCCTGGTGCGATCGAAAAACTGATCGGGAATGACCATGTCGAGCGGCGCGTACTTCTCCTGTAACGAGCCCACTGCCGATGCCGAGAGAATGCTCTCCACGCCCAGCAGCTTCATCGCGTAGATATTCGCGCGAAACGGGACTTCGGTCGGCGTAAAACGATGACCACGCCCGTGACGCGGAAGGAAAGCAACTCGTTGCCCTTCGAGTGTTCCGACAATGAACGCATCCGACGGTGGTCCAAACGGAGTGTCGACTTTAACTTCTTCGACACTCGTCAGCTCCGGCATTTGATAAAGACCGCTGCCGCCGATGATACCGACACGAATTCCTGACGCTGTGCTCATGAAAGCTCTCCGGGATACGGAACCGGATTCAACTCCTTTTCACCCTGCTGCAATCGACACAGTGGCTCGTCCGCGTCGTGATAAAACAAGCAGAGCCAGTCTTCGCGTGCTGCCTGCGGCAATAGCCGCTTCTTCGCTTCGAGAGTCTCGACCGGATAAAGGTCGTAACCCATGATCCACGGCAAGCGAACGTGCGCGCGCAGCGGCACGAGATCAGCAAACCCGAAGATCGTTTTCCCGTCTCTCTCGAGACGCCAGCACTGCATCGATCGATTGTGCCCCGGCATATTTTCCATCCTCAAACCGGGCACGACTTCGTAGTCGCTTTCCTTCTCTTCGAGTTGTCCCGACTCGATCAGAGGTCTCCAGTTGTCCGGCAAATAACTCGCGCGATCGCGTTCGGTCGCATGCTCCGCGTGTTCCAACTCTGCGCGCGAGACGAAGTAACGAGCGTTGCGAAACGAAGGGACAGCTTTTCCCGACTCGTCGAGCTTCGTGTTGCCGCCCGCATGGTCGAAATGCAGGTGCGTGTTGACGACGATCGTCACGTCGTCAGCCGCACAGCCGGTGTGCATCTCGAGGGTCTCACTCAGCGGTCGTGCACGATCTATCCCGTACATCGCGACCTGCTTGGAACTCCATTTGTCGCCGATGCCGGTTTCGATCAAAACCTTTTCAGCGCCAGTATCGATGAAGACACAATTCATGTTCATGCGAATGCGGTTGTCATCGTCCGGCGGGCAGACCTGCGACCACAGCTTGCGCGGAACTACTCCAAACATCGCTCCTCCATCGAGGCGGAATTCGGCGTCCGGAACGATCTCGACGCGATAATCGCCAAGAAACAGACCACGGATGAACACCGATTTATTGGTGATTAAATCAGTATTCATCCGTATAGATCCGTAACTCAGTGCGGTTTTGGCTTTGCGGGAGTCGCGGCACTCTTCGGCGCGTTTGGTTTCGGTTTAGCAGCAGAGGGAGCAGGCTGGGGCGCACCCTGTTGCTCCGCCGGCGGCGCAAATCCCGGAGGCAGGCTTTGCGTCGGCTGTTGCTCAGGAGGTTTTACCTGAAAGTTATCCTCAACCTTCACGTGTGAACGACTGACGATCTCGTCAAGTATCTTCTCGGCCTTCTCCTGTTCCACTGCCGCGCGCGCTTTGTCGCGTGGCGATTGCGGAGGTCCAAAGGGATTGCTCGCCGCGTCGTTGATCAGAATGTGGCGCGCGTGCACCTTCTCTTCCGACTTGCCGTCTTTGGTCTCAGTCTTTCGCTCCTCGAGCTTGATGATGTGAAATCCAAACTTGCTCTGGACCACGTCGCTGATCTCGCCGGGTTTCAACGCGTAGGCCGCCTGCTCGAACTCGGGGACCATATCGCCGTGACCAAACCAACCGAGATCTCCGCCTTTGTCTTTGCTGCCGTCAGTGGAAAACTCCTGCGCGAGCTTCGCGAAGTCTTCACCGCCGCGGGCGCGTTTCAGAATTTCCTCGGCCTTGGCGCGGTTCTTTTTGTCGGTGTCCATTTCCGGATGGCTCGCAAGATAGGCCGCGACTTCCTCGTCCGTCGCCTTCATCTTGTCTTTTAGCTGGTCCTCGGCGTACTTCTGGGCCAACACGCGCGCGTGCTGCAACACCATCTGCAGCCTGACCTTCGGCGTCTTGTCGAGTCCCTGATCGATCGCTCTCTTTTCCGCCACGTAAATTCGGCCGAGGCGCTGCTTCAGCATGTTCATCTGCTCGGGAGGAATTTCCTGCGATGCAAACTGCGGATCTTTGCTCTTTGCGTCGGCGATGATCTGCTGAAACTTCTGCTCATTGCCAGGTTGTTTGAAGAACTCTTCAACCTCTTTGTCGGTGATGTCGTTAGTACTGTTCTCACCCTGCTTCTCAAAATAGGATCGAGCGATCACGCTGGCTTTCTGAAATTCGAGCTGGCGCTTCATATCGGGAGCATTGCCCATGCCGTGCTCCTCGGCTTCTTCGGCCACTGCCAGCAGACGCCGCACGTCTTTCGCGAAGTCCTTGCGGGCCGTTTCGTCGGTGGCGAGTCGCGCACGGAACTGGGGCGGCTGGTCTTCGGCGATAAGGGTCATGTCCGCGGCGGTGAATTCGACCGGGCCGGTTTTTCGTGCTTTGACCTGCCAGAAAATCAAGCCTGCCGAGAAAATTATTGCGACGGCAGCCGCGATGAGAGCTTTTCTTGTAGAAGTCAAAATACTTTCCTTTCTAACACTATCGATGCTGCACCAGTTCGAGCAGCACTCCATTAAAAGACGACGGATGAACAAAGGCCACCAAACACCCACCAGCACCGACGCGCGGCGTTTCGTCAATTAGCCGCGCTCCTTTGTTTTTTAGTTCGGCGAGCGAGGCGTCGATGTCGGCAACTTCGATCGCGATGTGATGCATTCCAGGTCCGCGTTTAGCGAGAAACTTTCCCACGGACGTGTCCGGTCCGAGCGGCTCGAGCAACTCCACGTGAGTGTCGCCCACTGCCAGCATGCAAACCTTGACTCCTTGCTCGGCGACTTCTTCGGTCGCATCCACTTTCAAGCCGAGGGCGTCACGCCAGACTGCAAGACCTTCTTCGATGCTGCTGGTCGCGATTCCGATGTGATCGACTTTCATCTTCACTGCTCATGTTTATTGGCCCGCAGCCTGAATAATCTCCTCAACCGCAGAATAAGGATCTCGCCGCCGGGTTGCAACTTCGTCAGCCAGCCGGTTAAGCATAGCAACCGACGAATCGGATGCCAAAACGCGCGCGAGCAGGCTTTCCCGCAGGAGTTCCACAATGCGCCAGCGGGCGATAGCCTTGCGCCGCTCGCTGCTGACGCGTGCCCCGAGTTGCGCCTGGCAGAAGCTCTCAATCGCCTGCGCCAGCCCTGCTATTCCAGTGTTTTCCGTCGCAACCGTCTTCACGATGGGAGGATCCCAACCGTCGTCGCGCGAAGCGAGGGACAAGAGCGACTCCAGTTCCTTTTCGGTCGCGTAAACGCCTTCCTTGTCGGCCTTGTTGATAACGAAGATGTCGCCGATTTCCATTATTCCGGCTTTGATCGCTTGAATGTCGTCGCCCATGCCGGGCACCAATACCACGACCGAAACGTCGGCGGCTTTGACGACCTCGACCTCGTCCTGACCAACTCCAACCGTTTCGACGATGATCTTCGCGTAACCTGCGGCGTCGAGAATCGCGACCGCATCGACTGTGGCTCTTGCGAGGCCACCGAGATTGCCCCGCGTCGCCATTGAGCGGATAAAGACGCCTTCGTCGAGGCCGAGGGCCTGCATTCGGATTCGATCGCCGAGGATCGCGCCTCCTGAGAAAGGACTCGACGGATCGACTGCGACGATGCCGACGCGTTCACCACTTTGGCGATAGTGCATCGCCAGCTTGTCGACGAGCGATGATTTGCCCGCGCCGGGCGCACCGGTAACTCCGATCACCAACGCGCCGCGTGAGAGTTGGTAAATCTCCTTCATCAACGCGGCGGCGCCGGAAGAGCCGTCTTCGATCTTCGAGATCGCACGCGCGACCGCCGCAGGTTCTCCGCTGCTCACACGCGCGCTGAGACTGTTGCTTTCAGAAACCATCTAATTGCTGCTTGGATACGGTCAGTGCCGTAACGCGGTAGCGTCGGGTCGGCGAGACGCTTCCAAGAAGCGGGTTGCTCACCGTCGACGCTACCGCGTTACGGTACTGACCCTGTCCAAGTTACCTCATTCACCTCAAAGCTGTCGCAGCACTTCGCGGGCGATGATGATGCGCTGGATCTCCGACGTCCCTTCACCGATCGTGCACAACTTCGAGTCGCGCCAGTATTTCTCAGGTGGATAGTCTTTCGTATAACCATACCCGCCGTGCACCTGGATCGCCTCTTCACAAACCTTCACGCTGACTTCCGAAGCAAACAGCTTCGCCATCGACGACTCTTTCGTCGTCTTCTTGCCTACGTCTTTCAACCACGCCGCGCGATACATCAACAACCTCGCCGCATCGATCTGCGTCGCCATGTCGGCCAGCTTGAACTGAATCGCCTGAAACTCGGCGATCGGTTTGCCGAATTGCTGTCGCTCTTGCGCGTAGCGCACGGCTGACTCATACGCGCCCTGTGCGATTCCGACTGCCAGCGCAGCGATCGAAATACGCCCGCCGTCGAGTATCTCCATCGCGTTTACAAACCCCTGCCCTTCTTCACCAAGCAGTTGATCGTCTGACACGAAGCAGTCTTCGAAAACGACGCTCGCAGTCTCTGACGCACGCAAGCCGAGTTTGTTCTCTTTCTTCGAAGGTGAAAAACCTTTCATCCCCTTCTCGAACACAAAAGCCGATATGCCTTTGCTTCGTTTCGACCTGTCGGTGACGGCCATCGCCACGCAGGTGTCGGCATGAATCGCGTGAGTGATGAAGTTTTTCGAGCCGTTGACGATCCAACCGCCGTCGCTGCGTGCGGCCGTTGTCTTGGTTCCCGAAGCATCAGATCCGGCGCTTGGCTCTGTGAGTCCCCACGCGCCGAGGTGTTCGCCGCTCGCCAATGGTACGAGGTACTTTTTGCGTTGCGCCTCCGATCCGAACCGGTAAATGTGGTTTGAGCAAAGCGAATTGTGGGCGGCGACGGAGATACCAACCGAACCGTCGACGCGCGACAACTCCTCGATGATCGTGGCGTATTCGACGTAACCCATTCCCGCGCCGCCATACTCTTCCGGAAAGATAACGCCGAGCAAACCAAGCTCCGCGAGTTGGGGTTGTAGCTCGATGGGAAAGTGCTGCGACTCGTCCCATTCCAAAACGTGAGGCGCGATCTCCGACTCAGCGAACTCGCGGACACTCATCTTGATCTGTTGCTGCTCTTCGGTTAACTCAAATTGCATAGTGATTGTTTTTAACACAGATTACACGGATCTGCGAAAATCGATCAGACGGATCTGTGTCATCTGTGGTTCTGCTTTTTCATAAATCGCCCGACCTCTCGCGGCGACAAAAAGCGCCAGTACCCGGGCTTGAGGTTCTCGTCAGTAAGAAAACCGATCCGCACGCGACGCAGCTTCAACACTGAATGTCCAATCAACTCGAACATGCGACGTACCTGCTGGTTGCGGCCTTGATGCAGCAACACTTCAAACCAAGCGTTCGTCTGCGTCTCGTTCAGCTTGGTGATCTTCGCGGGCGCGGTGCGAGTGCCGTCTTCGAGTGTCACGCCGCGGCGTAGTCTTGCAATCCCGGCGTCTGTTGGCACGCCCTTAACTTTGACTTCGTAAACTTTCTCGATGCGATTGCGTGCGGCAGTGACAAAGTTCGTAAAGTCGCCGTCATTCGTGAGCAGGAGTAGCCCTTCGGTGTTGAAGTCGAGGCGCCCTACCGGATGAAGCTTGCCCAAAGAAGGCGGCAGCAGCTCGGTCACGAGGGGGCGATCTTCCGGATCTGAAACGCTCGAGAGGTAGCCTTTCGGTTTGTTGAGGAGCACGTAAACGTTTTCGCGAGACTGAAGCTGGGGATTGATAAGCTTGCCGTTTACCTTGATGTGATCTTTATCGGGATCGGCCTTCGTGCCGAGCTCTTTGACCACTTCGCCATTGACGGTGACCCGGCCCGCGGTGATCAACTCTTCCGCATGGCGGCGTGAGGCAATGCCGGCGGCGGCGATCAGTTTTTGCAGACGCTGCTCCATATGCACATTGCCGATTCAGGATCCACCACTGAGATCGTGGAAATCCTCGACGCTCGGCAACTCGGACAAATCTTTCAACCCGAATTGAAGCAGAAACTCCTTCGACGTTCCGTACATCATCGGACGCCCGACGGTGTCCTTCCTTCCCTTCGCGACGATCAGCTTCTTGTCGAGCAAAGTCTTGATCGACGACGGCGACTGCACCCCGCGTATCTCGAGAATCTCCGGAACCGTCACGGGCTGTCGATAAGCAATCACCGCGAGCGTCTCGAGCGATGCAATCGTGAGCTTCGCGCTCGGACGCGTCTTCAGAAACGCGCGCACGTGCTCGTGATACTCCGGCCGAGTCGCAAACTGCCAACCACCCGCGACCTCGCGTAACTGCAATCCTCCGTTTCGCGCATTGAATTCCTGCGCGAGCGCCGCGACTGCCTCGTTAATGACTTCCTTATCCTCTTTGAGGACCTCCGCGATTGTCCTCGCCGTCAACGGCTCATCCGAAACAAAGATCAGCGCTTCGATCACCGCAGCGCGTTCAGACTGACTCTGAGGCGAAGACAACGGACCATCATCCGCGCCTTCTTCCTCACCGCCGTCCGGCGACTGCTCGGCTTCCGCAACCATCGCCGCCAGCTCGCGACTCGCTTCTTCATTCAGCGCGGCTTCGTCGACCGGTTCCTGATTCACTTTTTCTTCATTTGTCATCCGTGTCAATCCGTGGCCTTTATTCTGTTCCAGCATCGGCGCGCGCGACGATGTCACCAAATGTTTCGCGCTGAAATAGTTTGACTTCCGTCGTTCTAACGAGCTCGAGCACCGACAAGAAAGCGAGCACCAGTTCGCGTCGCGATCTTGCTCGCTCAAAAAACAGACGCAGGTTGAGTTCGCCTGCCGACATCACCATATTACGCAAACGCTCGAGCATCTCAGCCATCGAGATCTCTTCACGCTCAATCTCGAGTCGCGCTTCTTCCTTGTGTCTTGCAAGGATGTCCTGAAAGACTTTGAGCAGATCAAACAGACCAACTGCTACTTCCGGATTGTTCTTGTCAGTCTCGATCTCCGCGCGCTTGAAAACTGCCTGCTCGACAGTCGCGCGCGACCAGAGCATCTCGGCGGCGGCTTTGTATTTCTGATATTCGAGCAACTGGTTCACTAAATCAGTGCGCGGATCCTCTTCTTCCTCCGCGGGCGCCGAAGGATCGCGCGGCAACAGCATCTTCGTCTTCAACTCGATCAGCGTCGCCGCCATCACGAGGAAATCGCC
>JBKPPH010000019.1:0-8369 GCA_046733535.1 Acidobacteriota bacterium | reverse complement strand
ACTTCCTTGTTGAAGGATAATAACGCAGCAAAAGTGAATAAAACAATTGCCTCTTTATGTATTTATTTTTTTATTGACGAGTGAACGGAATCGGCATATTGTGCCTGAGTTACCGAGAAAGCTTTGGCTGTCCTCAGAGCCTGGCTACAACTGACAAAGCCTCACGAGTCTCTTAACAAAAGATTCTCCTGCTTTCTCAACATGCGAATAGTGTGTCTAATAAACCTCATCAAAGGAGAACGTGTATGTTCATTAAGCCGGATTATCGTCTCACCCGACGACTTCCATTCAACCTCATCTGTGCGGTCCTGTTGTTCCTTGCAGCTTCGCAAGCGGCGTTTGCCGACGAACTTGCCGTCTGGAATTTCAATGATTCCGATCTGAACGTGGACCATGGGACCGGTACGCTCACAAGCAACATCAACGCAGTGAATATTCTCTTCGCCGCGGGCACTACAAACAACGCGCGACAAGGTGATGTCGCCGGACAGGCGCTGTCGCTTCAAGGCGGGACCGGGACTGCAAACAATGGCCGCAATCTCACTTTCAACGTCAGCACCGTTGGCTTTTCCAATATCATCGTGAGTTTTGCTACTCAAGGGACGAGCACTGGATTTAGTAGTAATCAGTTCCAGTACAGTCTCGACGGGATCAATTTTGTGGATTTCGCGCCGCCGTACACGCCGTTGACGGCGTTCGGAACAGTGCCGCTGGTCTTTAGTCTGTCCAGCATCCTTGCATTGAATAACAATCCGAACGCTGTGTTTCGGATCATCTTCAATGGAGCGACCTCGTCTACAGGTACTAACAGGATCGACAATGTGGTGTTTGAAGGAACTCCGCAATCGGTTCCCGACTCGGTTCCAGAGCCAACCACCGCGGCGTTGTTGTTGAGTGGCCTGAGCGGGTTGTACAGAATTCGACGAAGAAGGAATGAAGCGAGGGGCGGCCACGGAGGGCCGCCCCGACAATGATCCAAGCTCGGTTCGAAGAGTGGACGCGGTCGGCACGTTGTGGGGTGGCCGTCCGTGGCCACCCCTGCATGGGCGACGCGTGCGTTAATTCCAATCGCCGACGAGTACAAAGGGCGCCCAGTAAAAAGGCGCGCTGTATTTCTTGCCGGTGATCATCGCTAGCTGCGCGCCGCGCAGCGCACTGGAGGAGGTGATGGAATCGCCTGTGCTCAACAGGCGGCGGTAGAAGTCTGTCATCAAGTCAGCCGTTGACTTATCTGCGACCGACCAAAGACTGACGCCGACCGTCGGAGCGCCGGCATACATAAACGCTCGCGTAAGACCCATGACGCCTTCGCCTCGCTTCTCTTTGCCGAGGCCGGTCTCGCACGCCGAAAGCATGACGAGAGGCGAGCCAAGGCGCAGGTTGAAGACTTCATCAGTGCGCACAAAGCCGTCGTGTGTCTTGTTGCCGACGAGTGACAGCACGACACCCGTGAACTGCGGTCGCTCGGCGTTGAGCAACCCGTGCGTCGCGACGTGAATGATCCGGTACTTCGTGACGTCGCGGGTGCCGAGGTTGTCTTCGTTCGCGTCGAGATCGAGCCACACATCAGCCGTCGCACCGGCGGTTTTCGCGAGCTTCGAGATCTGGTCCGCCTCTGTGCGGGTACCAGTCAAACGCACGAGCGGCAGACCTTCCATCGCCGCATCAGGTTTGGCTGGCGCGGTCGATCCGGCTACGTCTGCAAGCGCGCCCTGGATTCCGAGGCCGCGGACTTCTGCGTCGCTCGCGGGCGTGGCAGTAGTCTTCTTTGCACGCGCGTCGTTGGAATTGAATACCGGGTCGGCAATGATCAGCATTGCGCGGCTAGTCGACTTCGCTCGCTGTTGCTTGATCGCCGCAACGACTGAAGCCGACGGAGCGTAAACGACCTCGTTTGTCTTGACGAGGTATCCGAGCGATGAAAAGTCACCAGTGTCTGCTGACTTGAGCAGCACTTCAAAGGGAATGTAGTTGAGAGCGCCGTCGGCCACGACCATCAAACGCTTCTCTCCAATCATTCCCGCCGCCGGCTCGAGTACGACTTTGTAGAGCGCGTTGGACGCGGCCACGAATGGAGCGACATCTTCGGGCGCCGCAGTAGCGATACCCAGCCCGCGATTGGCTTCGGCGACGTCGATACCGACGATTCGTCGCTGAAGCTTCGATGGAATCAACTGCGCGCGCAGATCCATCGCCAGCTTTTCTACATTCGAGCGGCCCGGCAGTTTAAATAAATTGACTTCGCCTTTCGTCGCGACGAAGAGATACGACTCATCCGGCTGCAACGCGTATTCGACGAGCACTGTCTGATCGTCCAGCACGTTCTGCTGCACTTCTGCCAGCGTCAAAGGCTTATTCGCCGTGAGCGAGGCATAGCGCGGACTCGCAGTACGGATCTGGTTCTCGATCTCTTCGTACTCTGTCTGTAACTTCTCCAGCTCAGTATCGAGCTCGGAGGGTTTTTGTTTCAGTTCCTCGGTAGAAACGGTTATTCCGGTCAGAACGTCGGCGATCTCCTGCTGGCGCCCGATGTTCTCCTGTTTGCGTTTCAACAGTTCAGCCGGAACGCCTTCGGTGATCGCCGCATCAGTTTCGGCGAGCATGTCGAGGAGTGAGCGAGCGCGCGACTGCTCGTTGATGCGAAACGCTTCCCCGGCGTATTCGAGTGCTTTGCCACTGAGCGGCGCACCCGCTGTCGGGTTCGTCGTCAGCGCCATGGCGGAATAAGCCGCGGCTGCTTCGTCAAACACGTCTTTGATCGACGCCAAAAACGTCGAGCGTGATTCGTCCGCGCGCAAACTTCCCTGCCGCAGCGTTTCGATCGTGCTGAGTGATTCGCGGTAATTGGACAAGGCCTGCTCGCGCAAACTCAAAGCTTTCTTCGCATCTTTTTCCTGCGCTGCCTGTAGCCAGAGAGTTTTTCCGAGTCCGCGCTGCGCCGGCCACATCAGATCCAAACGCTTGTCTTCCTGAGCACCTTTCTTGGCGTCGTTGTAAAACTTCGTCGCGTCCTTGAACTTACCTGTCCGCAGCGCGATGTCGCCGAGGCTTGTTCGCGCAGCGGCGCGAAAGCGTCGCACTTGCCCGAGCTTCGCGATTCCCGCAATGCTGCTGCCGGCCGCTTCAAGTGCATCGCTGAAGTGCGTTCTTGCCGTTTCCAGATCGTTATCGGCATAAGCGATTCGGCCCATGCCCAACTGATAACTGGAATAAACGATCGACGTGCGGTACTCCTCGAGTTCTTTCTTCGCTTCGAGCGCAACGGTCAGTGCACTCGTCGGTGCAGCTACATCAACTCTTCCGGTGGAGATTGCGCCCGTGATCGCACTCAGGCCGCCGAATCTTCTGCCGGCTTTCTGCGCTACGCCTTCCGGCTTTTTGATGACCATCCGCCCATAAGCCGCTTTTGCTTCGGCTGTTTTGTCCAAACGGAAATTCACGTCGCCGATCTTGGCGAGCATCAGGTTCGCGTTGTACTTGTCGTCCGCAACAGCGGCAGCCGCGCCAGCCGCTGCGCCAGCTACTGGCGCAATCGACGACGCCACCGCGGTATTAACCGCTTGCTTGCTGTTGTCGGCCGAGAAAAACCCATCGAGCGCCTTTTGATAATTCTCGAGCGCCACCTGGTACTGGCCTTGCCGCATGTAAAGATCGCCTATTTCGTTGTATGCGGCCGCCATGCCGCTGTTGTTTTTCGCAGTCGTGTAGAGGTTGAGCGCGTTGCGCAATTGGATCAGTGCCTTATCTGCCTGGCCGCGCTTCAGCAAGCGCCGTCCTTCGCGCAATGCCGCACCCGCCGAATCGGATTGTTGCGCATAGGCCAGCGGCGTCACCAGCAGAACCAATGCCAATAAAGCGCCGGTTATTTTTCGGAATCTACAACTCATTTGACTTCCCTTTCAAAATTAGGCCGTAGGATTGTTTTGACAGGATTGCATGATTACTTATGAATTAGATCGAGTGTGGCAACGAGCGTCGGACGAGCTGACGAAGCCATCATCACCAACGAAGGTTGCGGATCATCCTTCGCCAAACCGATCCCGCGCGTGGATGCCTGTTGCTCGCTGGACGTCTGCGTGCCGCCGTATTGCTTCGTCTTGTCTGTCTTGAGCGGCGCCTGCATCTCTTTCTGCACGGCGGCCCACACTTCAGTGCTCGGTTTAACCGGACAGTTGTCTTTGGAATCACGGCAAAGAGTGATTAGCTCGTCTTCGATCGGAATGCCATTCAAAGGTTCACGCGTAAAAACGAAAAACAAGCGTTCAGTGCCGCCGTTTTCATCGAACGCAAACCAGCGCAGTCGCTCCTCAGCGGACTGGCTCGTCGGAATCTCGAAAGGAACATGCGCCTGAACGTAGTTTCCTGCCTCGTCGAGATCGGCGTTGGGATAGATCATCACGGCCGGCCCGTCGTTCGTGCTATTGAAGATGTAGAGAAAGCCATCGGCATTCGTCTCCAGCAACACGCGCACGCGATCGCCTTTCTGAAAAACGTGATCCGGATCGACGCGCACGGCCAAACCATTCGAGTCGCGCATGAACAAAGTCAATCCGAGGCCGATACGCGGCGCATTAACCGGCTTCGTCGATGAGGACGACGTCGACGGTGTAACGGTCGTTCTCGAACTACTCGACTCCGCCGGCTTTTTGTCGGCGGGCTTGTTCGAGTTGCCGGTGTTAGCCGGCGCAGTCGTTTGTTTGGGACGTCGTCGACTCGGCTTCTTCGCCGCTCCTGAAGTCACCGGCTTTTCCTTGGGCCGCGACGTCAGAAACGCACCACGCACATCATCTTCATCCTGCAAGGGTGCGGCCAATCCGATCACAACGGCGCAAAGACAAACGAGTCCAAAAGCTATGACACTCAGTCGCATTTCCGAATCTCCTTGTTCGCAGGATTTACATGGTCAACGGGCGCGAGCGCTAATTGTGCTGGATATGGACCTCAAAAACAATGGGACTACTGCTCTGATCCGGCGCTGCTTTAATTCTAACAAACGGCGCCTGCGCGTTTGATTCGTCGAGTTCGGTGACAACTCGCTTTGCCTGGTACTTGCTCACAAACGATTTCAACTCCGCCTGCTGCGCAGACGATAAAGGTTCACCCGTAACCGGCTCGTTGAGAAACGAAGGCGACGGCAGTTGGGTCTTGGAAAAGATGACCGTGAAGTTGTCGGTCCCGGGATTCTTATCGAGCGTCACATTATTGCCGGACCCGCTCGGAAAACTAAACTCCACACCTTTCGTCACCTTGTTGCTCTTCACTCCGCTCTGCGCCAACGGTTTGCTTGTCAGGAACGGGGTGGTCTGGTTGTTCTCACCCGGACCAAAGATGTAAAGGTAGCCTTCTTCATTGAAAGCGAAATGAAACTTGAACGACTGGCCGGAAGCAAGCGGCACCAACCCCGCAACTCTCGTGGCCTGTGGGTCGAGTTCAAGCCAGTAGCGACTAATCTCGACGGGAGCGTTGACGACTCCCCCGCCGCCGTTGGCGTTCGGATCACCCGCTCCTGCCGTTGTCGATCTCGAGCGATTCCAAAGCCAGACGCCGCCAACGCCAACTGCTAAAACGAGCACCAACGTCACGACACCGGCTATCAACAGTGCCGCTTTGCTCTTCGACGCTGGTCTATCGATCGCGATCTGCGGTGGCTCCGGCGCCTGCCTCGGTGCGGGCGAAGCTGTCACGCTCGACGCCATCGAAGCAGATTCCGCAACGGTAGCATCAGGCTGACGCCGTGCGGGTTCATAAACCGTCTGATCGTTTGGCACGACCGCACGTCCGGTAGTTGGCGATTCGTCGACTGTAAGAACGGTTGGCGCGTTGACGTCGGAATTTGTTTGCAGCTCATTCTTGAGCGCGACTGTTTCCGCGAGATCAGCAGGCTGGCCGGGAGTCGGAGCGGTACCCAAACCCGCCCGCAGTTCGTTCGCGAGCGCGCCTGCGGTCGGCTGCCGATCGCCCCGATCTTTAGCGGTCGCACGCGTAATCGCATCACTGAAACCGCGCGGTACATCAGTCGCCACTTCATGCAACGGCCGCGGCCGGGTGTTGACATGCTCGCGTCGCAACTCGTGCAACGTCTTCCCTGCAAACGGACGTCTTCCTGAAATCAATTCGTAGAAGACGAGCCCGAGACTGTAAATGTCAGCGCGTCCGTCAATCTCACTGCTGCCGTCGCGCGGAATCTCGCCCCACTGTTCCGGCGACATGTAATAAGGAGTGCCCAGCACCTGACCCGCCGTCGTGAGCGCGGTGTTTCCGCCATTGTCGCCCGCAATCTCACGCATCTTCGCGATGCCGAGATCGAGCAGCTTAACGACCGGCTCTCCGCCTTCGGGCGGTGTTCCCACCATGATGTTCTCCGGCTTGAGATCGCGATGCACGACACCCATCGCATGTGCAGTATCGAGAACGCTCATGATCGGTGTGAGAATTTCGAAGGCTTCGGCAGCGGTAAATCGTCCGCGGGTTTTGAGCTCGTGAGCGAGAGTGTGTCCTTCGACAAACTCCATCACCATGTAGATCGTGCCGTCGGCAGCGGTGCGAAGATCGTAAACCGTTACCGAGTTCGGATGTCGAAAACGACGCGCGGCCTGCCCCTCGCGCCGAAAGCGTCGCAGCCACTCTGCATTCGTTCTGACTTCCGGCGGAAGGACTTTGATCGCGACGCGATCGCCCAGCAGAATATGACGCGCCCGGTAGACTGCGCCCATGCCGCCTTTGCCCAGCAACGCTTCCATCTGGTACTGCCCGTCGAGCACGGTATCGACGATCGAGGTCGGATCGGCTTCCAACACCTCGCCGTCAATCGCACAGAAGCTCACGCTGTCGTCGTATTTTGCTTTGCAGGCGGTGCAGTATTTCATTCGGGGCGATCCACAGATTACGCAGATTACACAGAGTTTACCAATCTGCGTGATCTATGGATAGATCTTACGAGCGTAGTCTTCGACCATTCGGTCGCTGTTGTACTTCGGTGCGAGCGTCTGAATCGCTCGTTTCATCATCGCGATCCAGTTGCGAGGAAGTCCATCGTCGTCGCGGTTGTAAAAGAGCGGGACGACCTCCTGCTCGAGCGTTCGATACAGCGACTCCGCGTCGGAGGCATCCATCTCCGGAACTGATGCCTCGTTTCCGTTGCCGATCGCGAAGCCGTTCGTCCCATCGTAGCCTTCGAGCCACCAGCCATCGAGTATTGAAAAATTCAAACCGCCGTTGATTGCCACCTTCTCTCCGCTCGTTCCTGAAGCTTCGAGGGGCCGGCGCGGGACGTTCAACCAGACATCGACCGACTGGACCAACTGGCGCGCAATCTCCTGATCGTAGTCTTCGAGAAACACGACCCGCTGCCGGACAACCGGATCGTATTTCCATTGCGCCAGTTGTTGCAGCACCAGCTTCGAACCTTCATCTTGCGGGTGTGCTTTCCCGGCAAAGACAAACTGCACCGGCCGCTCTTCGTTGTTAATCAACCGCAGCAACCGCTCCCGATCAGTCAAGATTAGATTCCAGCGTTTATAACCCGCCACACGCCGCGCAAACCCAATCGTGAGGGCAGCGGGATCGAACATCGTACTCGCTGCTTCGATGTAATCAGCTCGTTCTCCAGCAGCGATGCGTGATTGCGTAGACCGCTGCCGAATGAATGCAACGAGCCGCTCTTTCAAACGCATGTGAGCGCTCCATAACTCTTCCTCCGGAACACGCGCGATTGCCTCGGCAAAAGTCTCAGCACTTCGAAGCTGCTTATGCCAGTCTTCGCCAACGTGCTGCTGGAGCTGATAGCGCAAGAGCGGCGAGATCCACGTCGGCGCGTGAACTCCGTTGGTGACATGGCTGATCGGAATCTCTTCGAGTTTCTTCTCGGGCCAGAGTTTTTGCCAGAGCGCGCGTGAGACTTCTCCGTGTTTCCGACTCACACCGTTCGTCGAACGACACATGCGAATAGCGAGCGGCGTGAGCCCATAGCGTTCCGTTTTGTTTTCAGGATCGATACGGCCGAGGGCCAGAAACTCGTCTTCACTTAATCCAAGCTCGTTGCGATAACCAGGTCCGAACGCGCGCGTAACGAGGGAAGAATCAAACTCGTCGTTACCAGCCGCGACCGGCGTATGCGTTGTAAAAACGCATTGCTGCTTTACCGTACCGATCACGGCAGACAACGGCTGCTTCTCTCTTTGAATTATCTCGCGGGCGAGTTCGAGCGTGAGAAAAGCGGAATGTCCTTCGTTCAAGTGGAAGACATGCGGCGAGATGCCGAGTTTTCTTAACAGCCGCACGCCACCGATACCGAGCAGCATCTCCTGCACGATTCGTGTCTCACGATCGCCGCCGTAAAGATGTCCCGTCACCCAGCGATCCGTTTCGAC
>JBKPPH010000018.1:0-19731 GCA_046733535.1 Acidobacteriota bacterium | reverse complement strand
GCACTCATCGCCGGCCTAATCGCCATCGTGGCGATCTTCGTCTACAACAGCAGCTGGAAAACCAGCCTATTCAACAGACTGGTAGCAGCAGCCACCACGAGCTGATTCCAGTTCAGAAACAAACGCCGGCTTCGCAAGATGTGTGATTGCATGGCCGGACGGGGCGCCACCGGGCGCCGTCAATCACCACTTGAGGAGGTCGGAAATGAACCATCTTAAAAACTTGCTAAAAGACGAAAGCGGAATGGAGACGCTCGAATATGCTTTGATTGCAGGGCTCATCGCCATCGTCGCAATTTTCGTCTACAACAGCAGCTGGAAAACGTCTCTGTTCGATCGTCTCACTGCTGCAAGTACTACAAGTTAACACTGAGTTGGTAACACTGGTGGGGGTGGACGTCAGTTCACTCCCTCGCCAGGTTATTACCGCGAGTCACTAGTCACGTCACCTTCAAAACGGAAATTTGAAATGTTCAATGCACAGAATCTTGCCATAGCGTTCGGCTTCATTCCCGTCGCGATTGCAATTACCTACATGGACGTGCGCTACCGTCGTATTCCTAACAAGCTTGTCCTGCTAATTCTCATTGCCGGAATTACCTCCAACACTCTTTTCGGGGGATGGCATGGATTACTCGCAAGCCTGGGCGGTTTATGTCTCGCTTTTGGATCGATGTTCTTTCTTCACCTGTTCGGAACTATGGGAGCAGGTGACGTGAAATTCTTCGCCGCTATCGGTTCCGTCATCGGAATTTCATTAGTTCCGCAGACGTTCATAATTGTCGCAATTACGGGAGCCATTCTGGCGATCTGCAAAATGATTTACGCGCGGCGCGTAGGGGCGACCATGTTTGGCGTCATGCAATTTTTTTACGGTCTCTTGCCGGGTCAGAGAATTCCCCGCTTCGAAGTGCCCGCAGACCGGAGCTATACACTGCCGTACGCACTACCAATTTGTGTGGGCAGCGTCGTTTCTTTTCTTCTATTCCGCGCCTAAGGCGCCGACTGCGATATCAGTAAGGAGAGCCTACTTATGCGAAACAAGCGTCTCATCATCGCACTAACGGGAGCCGTTCTTTGTGGCTTACTCGGTGTCACTCTCGTCAGTCGCTACCTGGCGAGTGTTCAGAACTATGCCAAAGATTTGAATAACATCGTGGTAGCTAAGGTTGAAATCCCGTTGGGCGCCAAAGTCACCGCCGAACATCTGGCGCTTGCTCCGATTCCGAATGGCTCGGCTCCGGACGGTTCGTTCCGAAAGCTCGAAGAGGTAGTCGGCAGAGTTGTGATCACACCGATTGGAGTGAGGGAACCTCTCACCACTTTAAAGCTCGCGCCTGAGGGAGTGGGCGCGGGACTGACGGCAGTTATCCCGGAAGGATACCGGGCCATGACGATTAAGGTCGACGACGTTGTTGGTGTTTCGGGTTTTGTGATGCCCGGTTCCTACGTCGACATCGTCGCTGTGATCGTACCTTTGGGCCAAGGTGCAGCGTCTGGGCCTATCTCAAAGATCGTTTTACAAAATATCAAAGTGCTTGCCAGTGGTGCGCGGATCGACTCGCCGTCCGATCAACGTCAACCGACTGACGCGAAAGCCGTCACCGTTCAGGTAACCCCCAAGCAGGCAGAGAAACTCGTGCTCGCGGCGAATGAAGGCAAATTGCAACTCGTGATGCGCAATTACGGCGATCAGGAGGATGCCGCAACGACTGGAACCAACAAAGCTTCTTTACTTGGTGGTGAACCTCCGATTCCTGATCCAGGTCCAACCACAACAAAGTCCGTGGAAACAAAGCCTGCGCCGAAACCAAGAGTCCGACGCGTGGCCGCCGTTGCCGCACACATCGAGAAGCCTGCTCAACCGCAAGCGCAACCAGTCCTTCGAAAGTCGGTCGAGCTAATCGAAGGTTCGAAACGACGAGACGTCGATGTTCCGTAGAGGTGGAGTTCGCAGATCGGCTTCGATGCCGCTTGCTGCTACCGCTTAGGCACAAAAGATTTCCAAATAGCCAAGGAGTCAAAAATCATGCAGTCGCGTTCTTCCCTTTACGTTGTCGCCATCGTCGCGACCCTATTGCTTTGCGTAGCCCCACTGGTCGGGCAAGAACAGGCCACGAATGCAACATTCGGAACGAAGGAAGTTATCCCTGTAAACGTTCTCGTGGGCCAATCGAAATTGATCACGTTCGATCACTCCATCGAGCGCTTTTCCGTTTCAAATCCGGAAATCGCAGAGGCTGTCCTGGTTACGGGTAATCAGGTTGTCGTTAATGGCAAGGCCTTTGGGCAAATCAATTTCATCGCCTGGGAAAAGAATTCGGACCGGTTCCTGGTGTTTGACGTGTATGTCCGAACTAATCTTTCGCTGATCGACACTCAAATCCATGCCCTGTTTCCAAAAGATGATATTCGGCTGAGTCAGGCGAACGGGTCCGTCGTGTTATCCGGTTTTGTTTCAGACCCCAAGGTTGCAGCGGCTGCGGACGCTGTAGTGCAGGCGGCAGGATTCAAGACCGTCAACCTGCTCGAGTCGCCTATTAAAGACTCCACCCAGGTACAGCTCATGGTTCGCGTCGCGGAAGTCAGTCGCAATCGATTGCGTGATTTTGGAACCTCATATGGTTATCAAAGTACGCCTGGCTCGGGCGGGTACATCAACAGTGGCAAGGGTCCAAGCACGCTTGGGGACGTAACGAACGGCGTACTGCAAGGCACGATCTCGAGCGGATTGAACTTGTTCCTCATGGGTGGCAATACGCTGTCGATGATTCGCGCACTCCAACAGCAGGGAGCGCTGCGAGCCCTTGCTGAGCCAAACCTCATCGCGATGAATGGTCAGGAAGCCAGTTTCCTCGCCGGCGGTGAATATCCTGTGCCTGTGGTCCAGGGCGGGGGCTCCGGCAGTTCCGGACCAACCGTCAGCATCATTTTCAAAGAATATGGAGTTCGATTGAACTTCAAACCCACGATTATTGATGAGGACCACATACGGCTCGAATTAGAGCCGGAAGTATCAACACTCGACTTTGCCAATGGTGTTCAGTTCGCCGGATTCAATATTCCCGGACTCCGAACGAGACGCGCCAAAACAGGAGTGGAACTCCGCGACGGTCAAAGTTTTGCGCTGGCCGGCCTGTTAGATAACAATGAAACCCAAACACTCTCGAAGGTGCCAGGCCTCGGCGACGTGCCGATTCTGGGGAATCTCTTCCGCTCCAAGCAGTTTCAGAAGAACGAGAGCGAATTGATGTTTATTGTCACTGCGCAGATGGTGAAGCCTGTTAATCGCGACGACTTACCCCGAATTCCGAACGTAGAAAACATGAAGAACGGTTCGCTGCTCGGCGTCGAGCCAAAGAGCAGCGTCGAGCCAAAGAGCAGCGGTGCAATGACCGGACCGTCGGGATTCATCATCAATAGTACTCCGACAGGGGCGGCAACAACTTCCGGACAACCGTCGGAACCGAGCACGACAGTGCCCGCGCCGGCTGCCGGTGCGCCAAAAGCTCGACCTGAGATGTCACCTGGACCAAGCGGGGCGAATCAGCCGTCGAAGGGAAATCAAAACCCATAGGAACCTGAGGTACTAACCTCGTAATTCAAAGGGTGTTGAGAATGTCCAAACAGGAACTCATGTTAAGACGGAAGGGTGAGCGGGGCTCAGTCACAATCATGACCGCCATCCTTCTGTTTGGCTTAGTGTTTGTCCTTAGCCTCGCTATCGACGTGTCGCGCATCTATATGGTCCGCGCGAGTCTTCAGAATGCCGCCGACGCCGCAGCGCTGGCCGGAGCCCGCGAGCTGAACTCCGGGCCCACCGGCCTTACTGAAGCGGCGGCGCAGGCAGTAGCAATCGTGAATCAGTATGGTTTTAATCGGAGCGGTTTAACCGCACCGAACGCAAGCATAACGACTGTCGAATTTGCTGCCTCTCTGAGCGGCCCATGGTACGTCGGCGCTGGTGGTGTCCCTTCAGGCAGCGAAAATACGATCCGCTTTATTCGGGTCACCACCCAGGATGCGAATGTCAGCATGTTTTTCGGCGCTCGAGCCCTCGGTTCCACGCACGTTGAACAGCGCCAGGCTGTCGCCGGAATGTCGGTTGGCCTGAATAGAATCTGTAACTTCTTTCCTATTGCCCTCGCCCTGACTACGGCCAATCAAGCAGCACTCACGACCGGTTCTCAAGTGACCGGTGCATATACAGATGGGATTACGGGTTCTCAGGTTACTAATGGAGTGCCGGATCATTCCTACGCCGTCATTCAGATCCCGGCAATCACAGGCACAGGCAATGTCGAAACAATTCAACTGGCAGCCGGTATACCGGGTCTGTGCGCAACCATCGGTGAAACGAAAACACTGGATAGCTCACAATCAGCCAATTCAAATAACGGGCGCGATGCCATCGCCAAAGGCGCAAACACCAGATTTGATATTTACCCGAATGGTGCCGGTCAATTGGACCCGGCGACATTTCCGCCGGATAAAAACATTTATCAAGGACTAACCGCGCTTCAATACCTGGCCGGCAGTCCGAGCACAACGCCGTCGCATACACCCCAGGACGATCGGCGCGTTTTGCTGATGCCCATCATCACACCTCTTGATCCGGGCGCTTCCCCGACTATAACCATCACCAAATTTGGCGCCTTCCTACTGCGTAACCAGGTTGCGGGTGGAAGTAGCTGCGGTCCAAACACATGGTGTGGTGCAGACTTACAACTCGAATACCTCGGAGATGCGTTTGCTATCGGTAAAGGTTTTTATGATCCAAATGGCGGCAGCTCAAGTCTAACGAAAGCAGTTCTGTACCGGTAGCGAAGTGGCTTATGAACCAGAAGACGAGAACATTCATTCGCAACGAGACCGGAACGCAAATGATCGAGTTTGCTTTCCTTCTTCCTTTTCTACTGTTGGCGTTCGCCGCTGTGGTCGAGATGGGCCGGATGTTCTACACTTATACGACAATCAATAAGGCCACAGAGATTGGCGCTCGTTATCTGGCCTCAGTGCCAGTTACCTCTGGAAATTATTCGAGTGCCGACCTTGCTACAGCAAAGAATCTTGTGGTGTGTGGCAAAGATCCCTGTAACGGCGACACAATCGTAACGGGCCTGTCGAGCACCAACGTGAGCGTCACAGCACCTGGCACTGGATTGGGTACTCGCTACGTCACTGTGACGGTGACTTACAATTACACACCCAAGATCTGGAATGTGGGCCATCTGGCAAATAGCAATTCGCTTTCGCTGAACTTTACATTCACGCCGCGAATGACTATGCGCTATATGCTCTGACAGTTAGTGGGCAGTAGTTTTTATGCGAAAAGGCACTATTAATAACCAAAAAGAGAAGGGCTCCACCATTCTCGAGTTTGTGGTGGTCGCCCTCATATTTTTCGTAATGCTGATAGCGATCTGCGCAGGTGGGAACCTTTACTACACTCACAATGCGCTTCTTGAGTCGACTCGACGCGGTGCCAGGTACGCCGCGTTGCAGGCCGGCGCTACACCCACCGGTACCCCCCATGTGACGCCCTCAGACCAGGCATGTGATACGACCTCCCCTTCACTGACTGCTATCAAGAATATGACCATGTACGGAAACGCGGCTGGGACCGGAAACAAGTTGGCGCCCGGCCTAACGGCTGACAATATCTGTATCAACTACCGTTCGGTCCCTTCAGATCCTGCACTGAATCCTGGATTTGGTGTGGGCCAGGGATCCGTTTCCGTCAGCATCATCAATTACGATTTCCATTTTGTCGTTCCCCTGGCAACGGCAACCATCAGAATGCCCCCATACAAAACTACTATAGCCGGCGAAAGCGCAGGTGCATGCCCACCCGGCGGGTGCTGATGAGAGCTGGATACCCGTAGTTATTGAACGTCTAAATGGAATTATACGAACATGCAGGCACTGACATTCATCACGCTAAATCGAACGCAAGCGCCCTCAACCAAAATTAAAGAGGCGCTTGCTAATAATTCACGAACGCGGCTGCTGGCGGACTGTGAAAATCCAAACCAGTTGCTCACCGACGTCATGCGGTTAAAGCCGGCCGCCGCCGTCATCACACTTGACCCAGCTAATGCTGAGCTCGACTTCAAGTTGATCAAACAACTCTCTACAAGTTGTACGGGAACCGCGATTATCACAGCGGCTTACGATGCTTCTCCATCTCTGATCCTGCGGAGCATTCGTTCGGGAGCCAGCGAGTTTTTGCAGTTGCCGATTGTTGCGGAAGAGTTCAATACCGTTCTGGATCGAGTAGCAGAGTTCTGGTCGAATCATCGCAGTGCAACGATAAAGAGCGGCCGCATCGTCGGAGTGTTCTCGAATAAAGGCGGCACCGGGGTGTCGTTCCTTGCGACCAATCTCGCGGCTGCAATGAATGTTAACACCCTGCTCGCTGATCTCAACCTGCAGGTGGGAGATGCGGCTTCGTTTCTCGGCCTCGATCCAAGGTACTCACTCAGTGACTTGGTGCTGAACCGTTCTCGTCTTGATGATGCTTTGATTAATAGCATGATTACGCCTTACTCATCGCATCTCTCGTTACTGGCTGCGCCGGCCGAACCGCACGAAGCAGAGGATATCGAACCACAGCACGTGACCGAGGCGCTGCATGTTTTGGCGCAGCGATTCCAGTATCTCGTTCTGGATCTTCAGCACACGTTTGATCCCATAACAGTGGCGGGCCTGGACCTCGCGGATCAGATTCTTTTAGTAATGACTCTCGACATCCCAGGCATTCGCAGCACCAAACGGGCGCTGAAAGTATTCGAGCGGCTGGGTTATCCACGCAACAAAGTGAAAGTAGTCGTTAACCGGTGGTCCAAGAACATTGATGTCGAACTCCACAAAGTGGAAGCGCACCTGGACGAGCAGTTGTTGGGGCTGATTCCAAACGACTATCGAAAGGTGATTAACTCAATAAATCTTGGGCGCCCGCTGGTGGAGACCGAGCCAGGCTCCAAGATCACGATCGAAATCAAACGCATCGCAGGCATCATCGAACGAAACGACGAAACGGTGTCATCGCAACCGCGAAAGAGACTGCTCGGCTCAGTCTTCGGACGCCAAAGTTCGACCACCGGTGTTGAACTTTCGGCCATGCCTGACACTGCTTAAGTAAACGACGATAGAACATCATCGGCTCTACACGTCAACAAGAGAAAGTAAGCACAAAACATGGCGCTAAGAGAAAGATACATTAAAGATCAAAATGGCGACGGCACGGCAGTAGCCCTCGAAGAGTCCGGGATTTACGGAAATCAAAGCTTTCAGGAGATCAAGGCGCGACTCCATCGATCGATCGTCACGCGTCTGGATCTGACAAAATTCAACATGCTATCGCCGGATCGGGTGCATGCGGAAGTCTCACGCTTAGCCGAAGATCTGCTGCTAGCTGAAAATGCGGCGCTTTCTGCCCTGGACAGAGAGCGTCTCGTGACTGAGGTCCATCATGAACTGTTCGGACTTGGACCTTTAGAGCCGCTGCTGGCTGATTCAACCGTATCCGACATTCTGGTTAATTCTTATTCGAATATCTACATAGAACGTCGCGGGAAGCTCGAGAAAACGTCGATCTCATTTAAGGACGACGAACATCTCATGCGCGTTATTGAGCGCATCGTCTCCACCGTCGGTCGTCGCATTGATGAAGCTCAACCCATGGTTGACGCGCGCCTGCCTGACGGCTCTCGTGTAAACGCAATCATCCCACCGTTAGCGCTCGACGGGCCGATTTTATCAATACGGCGTTTCGGTGCAGAGCCCCTCAAGATGCCTGCGCTGATTGAGAATGCCGCTCTGACAAAAGAGATCGCGATTCTTTTTGAAATGTGTGTCAAAGCACGGCTCAATATAATCATCTCTGGTGGAACGGGTGCCGGCAAAACCACACTGCTCAATGCACTCTCGGCCTTCATACCTCCCGACGAGCGCATCGTCACAATCGAAGACTCGGCCGAACTTCAACTGCAACAACCTCACGTTGTCAGACTGGAAACCAGACCACCAAACATCGAAGGTCGAGGCGAGGTTTCTCAGCGCGATCTGGTACGGAATGCCTTGCGTATGAGACCCGACCGCATCGTGATCGGTGAGTGTCGCGGCGGCGAAGCCATCGACATGCTTCAGGCGATGAACACAGGACACGATGGATCGCTTACAACTATTCACGCTAACACGCCAAGGGATGCATTGGGCCGGCTGGAAACAATGATTCAGATGACCGGGATGCGGCTGTCCGATCGCGCAATGCGGCAGCAAATAGCATCAGCCGTCAACCTGGTAATCCAGGTCGCTCGCCTAACGGACGGGACACGCCGGGTAACGTCTATCTCAGAGATCACGGGGATGGAAGGTGAGACAACCGCTATGCAGGAGATTTTTCTCTTCGAGCGAGTTGGTGTGGATGCGGCTGGTAAAGTCCTTGGACGGTTCAGATCGACTGGAATCAGACCACGATTTGCCGAACGACTTAAGCAGTACGGTATGCAGTTGCCTGCATTCGTTTAGGAGGTATGTAAGGTGCTAATCTCAACAAGCGTCTTTCTTTTCTTTTTATTCCTTACCTATGCGATCTTCCTGCTGCTATCGAGGAAGCCGTATTTGCGACAGGAGCGACTCGAGCAGCGCGTCAGGGAAGCATTGCAGGAAAAAGCCAGTGCGCCGGATATCTCCTCTGAAATCTATCTTGAAGATTCAATAGGCGGCGGCGCCACGCTAAACCGCTTACTGTCATCCGTTGATTTCATCAAAAAGCTCGACCAAAGAATCAAACAGGCTGACGTGAAAATTACAGTCAGTCGTTTGCTTTTGTTCAGTATGGTTGCCGGGCTGATGGCGTTCTTAGCAATCTATACGATTGCTAACAGCTTGATTGCTATCGTTTTTGGAATCATTGCGGCCATCATTCCCATTTTTCATATCAACCGAAAACGTCACAAGCGCTTAGTGAAGTTCAACGCGCAGTTACCGGACACGCTCGACTTGCTAAGCCGCTCTCTATCAGTTGGACACGCATTTTCAGAATCGTTGAACCAGGTCGCTTCCGAGATGCCAAACCCTGTGGCAACGGAATTTCGCATCACCTTCGAAGAGCAAAAACTCGGTCTCTCGACCACTGTAGCGTTGGCCCGTTTGGCCGAACGAGTTCCACTCCTGGATCTACAGATTTGTATTACAGCGATGAATATTCAACGGGAGACCGGCGGCAACCTTGCTGAGATCCTCGAGAAGGTTGCACAGACGATCCGTGAACGTTTCAAACTCATGGAAGACTTTCGCACGATGACGACCAGCGCACGTGGCTCCGCCTGGATTCTGTGTGCACTGCCCATCGTCGTCGTGTTCATGATGTATCTGATCAGTCCAGAGTATATGAACGTGCTCGTACACGATGAGCGCGGTCATTACCTGTTGGCAGCCGCAGCCGTCCTTCAAGTCTCCGGCATGATCACTATTCGACGCATTTTGGCTATAAAAGTTTAGGCTCGAAACAAGGCCGCTGCTGAGGAAAGAAATATGGTGCTCCTAATCGTTATTTTAACTTTCGGATGTTTAGCGCTTTCAGTTATCAGTGTGTATTTCTTTTTTTCCGCCCGAAACGGTGTGGTCGCCGCCAGGTTGGAAAGCATGGACCCATCGCTGACGTTTGTAGAGAATAGTCCTCTGACAGTGATGGCTGAACGGGTAGCTGAACCACTGAATCGCCTATCGCCCATATCTGCCAGCGACGCAGCAAAACTCCAGAAGAAATTGCTGCAAGCGGGCTTTCGCTCTCTCGACGCCGTCACCAGTTTCCGCGCGGTCCAGGTTGTCTTGACGATTTTCTTTCCCAGCATTGCGTTGACCACATGTTTCCTTCTCGATCGCCCACTAAACAATTTTCTGATCTGGGCAGTTGTTGGCGCTGCGGTTGGGTTCTACTTGCCTCGTTACATACTGAGAAAGAAAACTCTGCGTCGACAACAACGAATCACCTGGGGCCTGGCCGATGCAATGGACCTGATGGTAGTAGCCGTTGAGGCAGGCCTCGGATTGAATGCTGCCATCAACCGCGTCAGTGAAGAATTAAAGGTGATCCATCCGGATTTGCATTCAGAGCTTTATCTGGTCAACTTGGAAATCCGTGTTGGACGCAGTCGTGAAGAAGCGCTTCGCAATCTGGCAGAGAGAACCGGAGTTGACGACATCCGCAGTTTCGTCGCTTTGTTGATTCAGGCTGATCGCTACGGATCCTCGATCGGTAAAGCCGTCCGCGTCTTTGCCGAATCAATTCGTACCAAGCGGCGCCAGCGCGCGGAACAGACCGCACAAAAAGCGGCCTTGAAACTAGTGTTTCCGCTCACCGTGTTTTTGTTTCCCGTAATTATTCTTGTAATTCTCGGTTCGGCGATTTTGAACGTGATCGATCAATTCGCGAAGTAGACAAGTAAGCTCAATAGGAGGCGACATGCGCATAAAACCGGTTTTCTATTCCTCTCTCATCCTGGCTGTGCTCGTGGTGTTGCTTACGAACAATCACATCGTCAGCGCCACTGCGTTTGATTGGTCAACTGTGGCAGTCGAAACCACCGCCGAAGCTCAAGTCGAGGCCGGTGATAATGATGCGAGTGCCTCACAGAAAAAATCCGGTAACGGTTTCATGCGGGCGATGGGTGCGCCGTTTCGTGCATTGAGCCGGCTGTTTGGTGGCGGCGGCAAAAAGAATAATCAGCAAACACGACGCACCAACGACAAGGCACCGGCAAAGTTTGAAAGCACGCCAGTGGTTCGCATAAACGACGCTCGCACTGCGCTCGAGACACCTGCTGAGACCGCGCCTGCAGTCGCTTCGCTCGAGACTCATCTGCAAAAAGGTCGCGAGTTCTTAGTGGCCGGCAATCTGAATGGCGCCATCGCTGAACTAACTCTCGCCGCTTCACTCGATCCGAATTCCGCCGCCGCCAAAAACCTTCTCGGCGTTGCTTACGAAGGCAAGGGATTACGCGACCGCGCGCTCGAATCGTTCAAGGCCGCAGTTCAGGCCGACAAAAACAATGCTGAGTACCTGAACAACTACGGCTTCCTGCTCTTCAAGAATAATGATTTGGACGACGCGACAAAGTATCTGAAACGCGCAGTGAAGCTTTCGCCAAATGATGCGCGCATCTGGAACAACCTCGGGCTGGTCCAGTCTGAGCGTCTGAAGTTTGATGATGCCTTCGATAGCTTTTTACGCGCGGGTGGTGCGTTCAGTGGTCACATGAATATCGCCGCGCAACTGTACAAGCGTGGGTACGCGAAAGAAGCGATCAAGCACCTGGAGCAGGCGCAAACGTTGCAACCGAATTCATTTGAGGTGCTCGCGAAGCTCGCCAATCTTTATCAGATGACCGGGAGAGTTTCAGATGCTGAGGCGGCGCGGCGGTCGATCGTGGCCCTGCGAACCTTTGCCGAGGCGAATAAATAGCCCCGCCACGGATGACTTGTGGCTGAATCAACCGGAGATAAAAAATGGGTCACCTCAGCTTCTTAACGCGCGCCGAGATCGAGAGCCTTGGTCCACCCACGCCGGAAGAACTCGAAGAAACCGGAGTCTCACAAGCATTTCTGCGAGACCTGGCGCTCAAGCACGTCGCTTCATTAGCCAATCCCACCACCGCGTCAGTCGCTGAGAAACTTCATCTGCCTCTCGCCCTCACCGATGAATTGCTCTACCAACTCTATCGCGAAAAACTGATCGAAATTCGTCTGCAAAGCGCGCTCGGTCAAACACGCTATGCAATGCTGGACCATGGGTGGGAGCAGGTAACGCGCCTGCAAACTCATTGCGGATACGCCGGCCCTGCACCCGTTACCCTCAGCGACTATGGCTACATGATGAAGCTCCAGGCGACACCGTCGAAGCCGGCTTCAATGACTGCGGTGCGCATGGCGTTTCGCGACCTCGTGCTTCCGGATTCACTGCTGAACACACTCGGCTGCGTTATCAACTCTCGCTCTTCTCTTTTTCTCACTGGTTTACCGGGCACGGGCAAGACGGCGATAGCCGAAAGAATGAACGCAGTCCTCTCCGGCACTCTCTGGATCCCTTACGCGATCGAGATCGACGGCCAGATCATTCGCGTTTACGACGCCCACAACCATCACGCACTGTCGGAACCAGAGGCTCCGAACGAATACGATCGCCGCTGGATCCGGATCCAACGGCCAATGATCGTCGTCGGTGGTGAGCTCACCCTCGAGAACACCGACCTTGTCTGGTCTGAGTACTCGCGCTTTTATGAAGCTCCGTTCCAGGTGAAAGCAAACGGCGGCACACTGATCATCGACGAACTGGGCCGGCAACGTGTCTCGAGTCGCGACCTGCTGAACCGCTGGATCATGCCGTTGGAAAAGCGAGTTGATTTTTTGACGCTGCACAGCGGCAAGAAAATCGAAGTGCCTTTTGAGCAGCTCGTAGTATTCTCGACCAATCTCGACGAAAAGGAATTTGTCGACGAGGCTTTTCTGCGGCGCATGGGATATCGAGCGCGGCTGGAGTTGCCGACGCCCGCCGCTTATGGCGAGATCTTCAGGCGCGCCGCTGCCAACCGCGGATTGGCCGTAGACCACGAGAACATCAGTTACCTGCTCCAGAAGTATGGCCAGGAAGGCCGTCCAATGAAGTGTTGTGAGCCGCGCGATCTCCTGAATCGAATTTCCGATATCTGTGCTTTCCAGGACCGCCCGTTGCAACTTTCAACAGCACTGATCGATGCGGCGTGGGGAAACTACTTCGGTACCGCACATGGATTTTCGGCGTACAAGGAAACGCCGCGTGTGCAGGCAGTCAGCGTTTGAGGTATTAATGATTCTTCGTTCGTTTCACGGGTCGAACTCGGATTTTGTAATGAGCAAAAGAAGCCTGGCATCTGCCGGCTTAACATTTGTCGTGGTCCTGCTCGCGTGTACGCCCCTCGTCGCACAACGCAAGAGCAAGGGACAACGAATCGTTCCCCCGCCGGCGGCGATGTCTTCGCCGGAACCGGCCGCGCCCACCGGTGAGGTCATCGGCAAGCGAATCCATTACGCCGACGGCGCAACCCTCGACGTCGACGACACATGGAAACAGGGCGACACGATCTGGTACCGCAATCATGGAACTTCTCAAAGCGTGACTCGCGAAGTTCGAAAGATTGAAAACCGGTACAAGGAAACCGCTGCGACTGATAAGCCGGCTCCCGCACCAAAGACTGTTGAGCCAAAGACTCAGCCGGTTGCGGCCGCCACGTGGATTTATCTCGTCGACGGTGCTCGTCTGCGTGTCGACGAAGTAAGAGAAGTCGCTGATGGCGCATGGTACAACCGCGACAAGGTTTCGATTTTCCTGGACCGCGCACGCATTGCCCGCATCGAACGTGAACAACCGGGCGCGGCCACGTCCGGCGCGGGTGATTGGAACCAGCATGGCTGGTCCTCCGGCAATGTCTCGATCGACGATCTGATCAGGACCCATGCGAGCCGTGTTGCTATCGATCCCTATCTCGTATTCCTGGTAATCGAACAAGAGTCGCATTTTCACCCGCGTGCCCTGAGCCCGAAGGGCGCCCGCGGCCTGATGCAGTTGATGCCGGGCACGGCTCGACGTTTCGGCGTAACGCGCCCGTTTGACCCCGCTGACAACATACGTGGGGGCACGCAATACCTGAAACAACTCTTGACGATGTTCAACGGCCGAGTGGATCTGGCCTTGGCGAGTTATAATGCCGGTGAAGGCCGGGTCCTTGATTACGGGAACCGGGTGCCCCCATTCAAAGAGACGCGCGACTACGTGAAGCGCATTAGCAGCCGCTACCGCAACCATTTTGTTCAGGATGAATCGCGGCCGGCTGCTACGCCGCCACGTCGTCAGAAATAGAAGAGGAAACAGCCATGAAGCGTGTTTTATTGAGTCGGAGTCTCCTCCTTGCTTTTTGCCTAATGATGAGTTGCGTCCTGGTGTGGGGACAGTCTCGCAATAATTCGCTCCTCACGAATGCCTCTGTCGTTAAGCTCGTCAAAGCAGGCTTCAAAGAGAAGTCTGTGATTACGATTATCGCTTCGCGGCCGGTCCAATTCGATCTTTCGACTGACCGGATCATCGAGCTCAAACGCACGGGGGTAAGCGAAAAGATAATCCTCGCGATGATGGCCCGTCAGGAAGGGACCGAGTTCATTGATGACACCCTCGGCGATGAGGAGTTCTTCAATCAATCCACCAGCCTCGCCAAGGATCCCGCCAAAACCGGGAACTCAAACGACGGCAGCACCGTGGACATCTTCGGCTCCAGTGGCGGCAGCAAAGGGTCGAACAAAACACGCGCCGGCAATGGTTCGTCATCGGGCGATACCGTAACGACCGGTTCGGCCACGGTGAAAATCCTGCGACCACCGACCGAGGCTGGAGGAGCATCATCGAAACTCGAGAAGACAAAAAGCCTCACGAATGATTCGATTTGCGAACTCGTCGAGGCGGGCTTTTCAGAAGGAACGATTATCCGCCGCATCGAGCAGTCGCCGGTGGAATTTGATCTCTCGGCGGCGAAAGTCGAGGAGTTACGCAAGCGCCGCGTGAGCGAAAAGATTCTGACCGCGATGAAGGCTGCAATGGGTGACGAGTCGAGCAAGTAAAGCAGGCCTGCAGGCGAACGATTCGCCTGGAAATTTGCCGTCATTGAGTATTTCCTGATTTTCAGATGATCTGCATCAGCAAGAGTAGATTGCTCGCGATTCTGCTGCTGTTCACTCTGGTGGCGCTGTTCCTGTTGCCGTACGCTTTTGTCACCAGTGCGCAGAAGCGAACCACGCCGCGCGCGGCCAAACCTAAACCAGCTTCCCAGTCCAAAGCTGCTGCAACCCCAACACCCGGACCGTTCGATGCGCTTGGGGCGCCTCCGCCCGTTCCCACCCTGCGACAGAAAAAAGAGGAACAGGAAGTTACCCCCGGCGACGTCATCTCGGTAAATACGACTGAAGTGATGATCCCGGTCACCGTCCGCGACGAGAGTGGCCGCCTTATAAACGAACTGAAAGTTAACGACTTTCGTGTTTTCGAAAACGATCGCTCGCAGCCATTGAGCGATCTGGCGCTGCGCCAGGTACCGGTTGATGTCGTGTTGATGGTCGACGCTTCTTCGTCAGTGGCAACCAACATCGACGACTTCCGTCGCGCTGCCGAAGGCTTTGCGGGTCGACTGGCGGAAGAAGATCGCATCAGCCTGATCAAGTTTGACGATCGCATTGAACTCTTGCAGGACTGGACGCACAGCCGGTTTCAGTTGAAGCGCGCCCTCGGCCGCATTGAACCGGGAATGTTCACGCGCTTTAACGATGCGCTTTTGCTTGCCGCACGCGAGCAGTTTGGCGAGACCAAATCTCGTCGCGCTGTGATCGTTTTGTCAGACGGTATCGACAGCGGTCGTGGTACTGCAACGCTGGAGGCGGCCTTACAAGCACTACTGCGAGCGCAGGTGAGCGTATACGTCGTGAGCAACACTGAAATCTCTCGCGCTGCGAAACGAGCCGAGTTGGATGCGTTAACTGGTGGCTCATCGTCGGCGGTTCGGTTCAATCAACTCCGCATCGACGATCTGCGCGAAGGACTTCGCGTTCTGGACCTGAGCGAGCAGATGCTTGCGCAACTCACCGAGGCGACTGGTGGTCGTTTGTATAAGCCACAGAGTTTTGCCGGGCTTGAGGCCACGTATGCTGAGGTAGCTGAAGAGCTGCGTCACCAGTATGCGCTCTACTATACGCCTTTGAACAAGGCGCGTGACGGAGCTTTCCGTCGCGTGCGCGTGGAGACGACTAACCCCGCTTATAAAAGCCATACTCGCGTCGGCTACTTCGCGCCGAAATCATAAGAACAACGCCGGCGGCGTTGGCTGGCCCTGCAAATCCTGTCTAAGTGAGCTTTCGTTCCGGGGCGCGCAATCTAAGCTTCACGAGTTACATGGTGGACATTGAATACAAGCCCGAACAGCACCAATCAGTCTCACGCCGATCCTCTCTCCGAACACTGGATCGATCTGCGGCTTATCTCGACACTGCGGCTTATCCTCGCCGCGACCGCCTTGCTCGTCCTTTTTATCGATCCCTCCGAACCATTCCGGTACGTTAACGCCACTTACATAGTCCTCGCGCTCTACACAATCTACAGCGCCGTAGTCCTCAGCGTTTCACTTCGTCGCAGCGACCTGATTCCCACGCAGTACATGCACTGGATCGACATGGTCTGGTACCTCGCGCTGATCGCGTTGAGCAACGGCACGAGTAGCCTCTTTTTTAACTTCTTCTTTTTCGCGATTCTCGTCGCGTCATTCGGATGGGGCTACATGGCCGGACTGCGGCTCACGCTAGTCTCCACCGTTCTCTTCACCATCGTCGGTGTTTTGACCGCGCTCCAGGAACCTGGGTTCGAATTGAACCGCCTCATGTTGCGGCCCATTCAATTGGTCATACTCGGTTTTCTGATCTCACGTTGGGGTGGATTCAGAATCAACTTGCGAAACCGCCTGCAACTTCTCAGGGACGTCACCCTCTTTTCAAATCCACGATTCGGCATCGATCGCACTATGAACGCTGTTCTGGAAAGTCTGCGTGCCTTTTACGATGCCGACGGCGCCCTGTTGCTGTTTCCTTCTAAAGACGGTGGCGAGTCGTATCAGATATATCGAATCAGGCGCGGTAGCCAGGTGAACGGAGCGTCACCTGCAACGATAATTGCGGACGCGGCGGCTTTGTTTCTCCTGCCTTCGCCATATCACGCAGTGATTCACAACAAAGATGGGCCCGGACAAACCTTGTACTTCGATCTGAACACTCGACATTTTTTGCCGGCCGATTCGGCAACCAGCGATCGAGTGGCCGGCGCCCTCGAAACCAGCAGCTACTTGTCCGTGCCTGTGCACAATCACGACGAACCGATCGGACGTTTGTATGTGTGTGGCGGACCGCATCGTTTCGATATTTCGGCGGTGGATTTCGTGCTCGAGTTGATGAACCACACAACTCCGTTATTGGAGAACATACGGCTTGTCGATACGCTCGCGTCGGATGCGGCCGAACAGGAGCGCCAGCGTATCGCGCGTGATATTCACGACAGCGTGATTCAACCTTACGTTGGGTTACAACTCGGCATTGCGGCGCTCGCTCAAAAGCTTCGCTCCGGAAACACAGAAATTCTTGACAACGTCGAGGAACTCCTGAACCTTACTAATCAGGAATTGATCGAGATGCGGCGTTACGTGTGGGGATTACGCGCGGGTGAAGAGCGCCGCGACGTGCTCTTACCGGCGATTCAACGTTTCGTCACCCGATTTGCTTCAGTGACTGGAATCAATGTTGATGTGAAGACGCGCGGAAAAATCGAAGTCAATGATCGATTGGCGGCGGAACTGTTTCAGATAGTCGCAGAAGGCTTGAGCAATGTCAGACGACATGCGCTTTGTAATGAAGCTCGAGTGGAAATCGCGTGTGAGGCAGGTAGGTTTTTGCTGGAAATAAAAAATCGCCGTCCGGAGGTGACAGGCAATTCGAGTCTCAATGGTGAAAGTCTAAACGGCAAGCAGCCGTTGTTCACGCCGCGCTCGATCGTGGAGCGCGCGGCGATGCTTGGCGGCCACACTAAAGTTTCGATTGACGATAACAACTATACCGTGGTCGCAGTTGCCATTCCGCTATAACGCAGCGAAGATTACAATACGTTTATGACTCCGAAGCCGATTAACGTGATGATTGTTGACGATCACGTCGTGATCCGCACGGGTCTGCGCATGTTGATTGAACACGATCAGCGCATGCGCGTTGTAGCCCAGGCCGGCAACAAAGCCGAAGCGCTGGAGCACGCGATGAGTGAGCGTCCGGATGTGATAATTCTGGATCTGGTGCTTGGCGATGAAGATGGATTGTCGTTTCTGCCGGAGTTGTGCGAGGCGAGTCCGAAGTCGCGCGTGTTGGTTTTGACCGGGGTGCAAAATCCGGATTCGCATCGACGTGCGATCCGGCGCGGCGCGATGGGCATCGTGCTGAAAGAGCACGCGGCCGATCAGCTTCTGAAAGCAATTGCTAAAGTTAATGACGGGGAAGTCTGGATCGAACGCTCGATGATGGGCAGCATGATCCAGGAGTTCAACAAGCCGGCGTTAGTTGACCCTGAAGTGGCGAAGATCGAATCGCTCACCGACAGGGAGCGCGAAGTCATAGCACTCATCGGCGAGGGTTTGAAGAACAAGCAGGTCGGCGAGAGACTCTTCATCAGTGAAACTACAGTAACCCACCATCTCAGTTCCGTTTTCTCCAAGCTCGACGTCTCAGACCGTCTCGAGTTGATCATTTACGCCTTCCGCCACGGCCTCGCCAAAATGCCCAAATAGGGACAAGGTGCTCGGATTTGCTGGGGTTTTGTCCCCATGTAGCAGAATTCTGCTATAAAAATGGGCAAAGATCTCCATTGTAAGAGTCGGGTAACGACTTCATAATCCGTCGGGACCTCAGAACCTGCCGCCGCGAGACCGTCGATGGAGCCTGCACCAGTAAAGATTCGAATCTTAATAATCAATGATCAGCTGGTCGTGCGGGATGGTCTGCGCATGCTGATCGAGAACCATCCGGGGGTGAAGGTCGTTGCGATGGCTGGCACTCGTTCCGAAGCCCTGGAGATCATCGAGCGCGAGCCATGCGACGTGATTATTCTCGACCTGGAGTTGGGTGGATACAACGCGAGCTCGTTCATTCCTCAACTGCGCGAAGCTGCAAAGCATGCACGCGTGCTCGTGTTAACCGGCTCGAAAGATTCCGAGACACATCAAAAAGCGGCCCAACTCGGCGCGATGGGAGTGGTCCTCAAGGAAGACGCCGCCGACCAACTGATCAAAGCAATCGAAAAAGTCTACCGAGGTGAAGCCTGGCTCGACCGGGTAAGTTTGGGAACGCTGCTGTGGAACCTGTCCAATCAGGACAAGGACTCCCTCGATCCGCGCGCGAAAAAAATCTCAACGCTCACCGACCGTGAACGACAAGTGATCACTCTGATTGCAGAAGGACTCAAGAACAGACAGATTGCCGAACGACTCTTCATCAGTCCCACCACCGTCACGCACCACCTCAGCTCGATCTACTCAAAGCTCGGCGTTTCTGATCGTCTCGAGCTTGTGATCTACGCGTTCGCCAACAAGCTCGTGAAACTACCCGAATAGGGGCACAAAGCAGCACAAAAGAATAGCGACGATCAGGCACAAATAGTTGTTTGTTCCGGTTTACTTTTTGTGCTTTCTGTGCGGCTGTGCCTCAAAACTCCAAAACCATTCTTGGAGACAGTCAGTACAGGGTTCAGCGCGTGTGCTGTTTTGGGCAGCCGGACACCATACCCGTTTGGTTAAGAAGAAACAATGGTCCAATTCTGCCAATTCCCGCACGTCCCAACCATGGGGCTGTGCTTTTCACAACAACGCCTATGCCTAACATTAATGTGCGGCATTCGCTGCGTTTGGGTCGCGAAGCAAGTATATGGGCCATTCATCGTGTAGCCTCAAGTTTACAAAAGGCAGTTTTCTGCTGTGAATGGGTTGCTACGATCAGTAGCAGGATCATCCCAGCAGGTATCAGCTGCAGGAACGCCATGTTGCTGGTCCGACTCGCCCAGCTAAGCTAGCAACACACTGCTGAATTCTCCGAACAGTCCTTCCTCCATGCGCGGCAGGATCCTGCCAC
>JBKPPH010000017.1:0-7834 GCA_046733535.1 Acidobacteriota bacterium | reverse complement strand
GCGTCGCGCCGATCGTCGCCGAAGCCTCTTCCAGCGATCGGCTCATCGTGTCAAAGACCGGTTTGATGACGCCGAAAGCAAGCGGGAACGTCACAAAGATATTGGCGAGGATGATCGCCCCCGCAGTGAACATGATTTGAACACCATGCGGCTCGAGGAGCCGACCGAGCGTGCCGTATGGTCCCCAAAGGAGTAACAACGCAAAGCCCGCAACCGCCGTAGGAATCGCGGTGGGAAGCGAGATAGTGACGATGAGAGCGTTGCGTCCCCAGAAGTTGTAACGCGACAACACGTAGGCAGCGAAGAGACCGAAGATTACATTGAAGACGGTGGCCCAGAAGCTGGTCGCCATCGAAAGTTTCAGCGCGAAGATGGCTTCGGGTGCGGTCAACGCTCCCCAAAACTTGTCGAGACCATTGCTGGTTCCGAAGATAAAGATCGAGGCGAGTGGGAGGAACACCAGCGGCAGCATCATGAACACAAGCATGGCGATGCTGAGCGGACGAGCGACGTCGAACCCACGGACGTGACGCATCGATGAAACAATTGTGCTCATAAAATTCAACCACGGATCACACGGGTCGAAGACACGGATTTAAGAAGATCCGTCTTTATCCGGTTTTTTAATCCGCATCATCCGTGGTTCATTTTCTCTGGACTTGGTCCCGGAAAATCTTCTCAATCACCTCCGGATATGCCTTGTCCCAACCGCCGAAGTAGTCGATCGTAAACGGCATCTCGATATGTCCGAATTGCGTGTTCGCCTGGTTGAAAGCTTCATTCGTGGTCGAGTAGAAGTGAAACTTCACAAACGCCTCCTGGGCCTCATCGCTCCAGAGATACTGCATAAACGCATCAATCACCTGCCGCTCCGCACTCGTAACATTCTTGTCGATTACAACCGCCGGATGCTCACTGAAGATCGTCGCCTTCGGCGTCACGATCTCGATGGGAGCGTTTGCTTCCTTCATCAGCAATCCTTCGAGTTCGTAAGTTATCAAGGCATCGCCGTTACCGAGCTCGAACGTCGTCCGCGCCTCACGCGCAGAACCCGGCGTCGAGATGACGTTTCTCCAGATCGCTCGCAGAGTTTGAAGCGCACGCGGCTTGTCCTGACCCTCTGATTCCTGTTCCGACTTCTTCAACTCCGATCCGTAGATCGCAAGTATGGACCACTGTGCCCCGCCTGAACTGACCGGATCCGGATGGATGAGACGAATGCCTGGTTTGGCAAGATCGGAAAAGTCGCGTATGCCCTTCGGATTCCCCTTACGCACAATCATTACGAAAGGCGTTTTGTTTACAATTCCTCGCGCCGGCATCGACTGCCAATCCGCGGTGACGAATCCCTTATTCTTTAACCGCTGCGCGTCGCGTTCGATCGAAAGAATCGCGACCTCGGCGGGCGCGCCCTGCAAAATCTGGTTGGTGATAGTCTCCGAACCTGCAAACGACGATTGAAATTGGACCACCTGCCCGTGTTGCTGTTTCCATTTGGCTGTGAAGCCGGGAAAGATCGCCTTTTCAAGCGACTCTTTCATGATCGAGAAACCGTAGAGCGTAATCGTGACGTCGCCGCTCTCGCCAGGAGGTTTTGGCAGACAACTGACAGCAAGCAACGCCAGGGCGAGCGAAGCAATCACACGAAACGGAACGCTTTGGGGAGTAGTCTTCCTCATGAGGCCGTCAGGCCTCCTCATTTATCTGGGACAGACTAAAAAAAAGTCGCTGCCGCTTGATCCTGGCTCCGGGGGTTGCTCGTCTATACCACATAGTCGAGGCCCGTGGGAATAGGGAAAATCCTCGGAATACGTGTAAGCTGCGGCTGTTTTTGTAGTAGTATGCGTGGCGATGTGCAGGTCCCTCGTGCGTAAAGCCATTGCTTTGCTGTTGGCTCAGGCTTTTTTTCTCCCCATCGCATTAGGTCAACAACAAACTCCTCCAGAAACGAGACCACGCCGGACACAATCGGTTTGGACGCCGCCGTCTGCAACTACACCAATCCTTTCTGCACCAGCGCTGACGACAACTACCGGAACAGAACCGACGATCCGAGTAGCACTGACCACGGACGCGCGTTCCGCCGTTATTTCGACTACTGGTCACCTGATGAACGCGAGTGGTGGCGGCACTACGCTCATTGCGCTCGATACGTCGAGCGTTCGCGTTAATCCGCGATTGCTATCTCCCCTTCCGGCGACAACAGAGGATGGCGGATTTTTAGTGCTCGTCGGCGGCGCAGCGACGCGTGAAGAGGCGGAACAAAACGAGAAAGAGATCCAGAAGATCACGGGACACGACGCACACGCGACGTACGACACTGAAACTAAAACGTGGGGCATGTTTGTCGGCGGCAAGCTGTCACGTGAAGAGGCGGAAGAGTTGCGCGCGCGCCTCGAAACAGCAGGCATTGATGCAACCGTCGAAGGACAGGACCCGCAAACCATCGCGCAAAAGCAAGCGCCCGCAAACAACAGCCCGGTTCGTCTTACCGCGCATCCTGCTTTGCCCGGGCGCGAGGTAGTTGCGTCGTCTGCGGTTGGACGGATCTTCAGTTCGAGTGCGCCCGTTGCGTTTGCCTCCGACGATGAGAACAACGCTCCGGTTCGTTTCAACGAGCGTCCGTATCGTGGACGGATCGAAGTGTTCACCAACCTGCGCGGAAATTTGACGGTGGTAAATGAACTCGGACTCGAGGATTACGTCAAAGGTGTCGTCGCGAACGAACTTTCACCCGGCGGCTATCCCGCGATCGAGGCTTTGAAGGCCCAGGCAATCGCCGCTCGCACGTATGCGCTGAAGAATCGCGGCCAGTTTATGTCGCAGGGTTTCGACATCCTGCCCACCACGCGATCGCAAGTCTATCGCGGGCTGACTTCCGAGAACCCACTCTCGACGAGGGCGGTTGATGAAACGCGTGGCTTGATCGCGACGTACCAGGGCGAACCAATAAATGCGCTTTACACGTCGACGTGTGGCGGGCGTACGGAGAATTCGGAAAACATCTTCAACGAAGCGATTCCATATTTGCGCGGGCGCGAGTGTGCTGCGGAAGGTGCGACGTTCGATCGGTTTGTAATCAAGACAACGCGCGAGCCGGCGGAGTTGCGCAGTGACGATAATGTTGTGCTTGCACGAGACGTCAGCCTTTTACTGACGCAGAACTTCGGCACGTTGCAGGACCGTGTTTCGGACGCATGGTTGTCGGCGGATGCGACTGCTTCCGAAGTGCGGAACTGGCTGGCGAATGTCGCGCGTGTGGCGCATCAGACAACACCGGTGACGGGCGACGATGTAAATCGCCCGCCTGTATTTGCCACCGCGCTTTCGGCGGCGGTCTTTGGCGAAAGCCGCGCCGGCACGTTGCTGAATAATGCTGATGCGGATTATTTGCTGGCGGTCAAAGACGCGCAGGAAGTACCGCCGGCAAACCGCGCCGATCTCGCGATGTTGCTGCGCGACGGATATCTGTCAGTTTACCCGGATGCGACGCTGCGGCCGCGCGCGCCACTGTCGCGTGCGCGCGTGCTGCACGCGATCTCGCGCCTTCTCGAAGCGCGAAATCTATTGCAGCTTCAGAAAGCAAACGCGCGGCCTACGACTGACGGACAGCTGATTCTCCGTTCCACAAAAGGTAAAGATCAGCCGGTCAGAGTTAATCCGGATGCGTTTCTGTTTCGACAACTCGGCGAACGTCCTTACGCTGTTTCGTCGGTAGCACTTGTCGGCGGCGAACCGGTCACGTATCACCTCGCGCCGAATGGGCAGATCGACTTTCTTGAAGTGAAGCCAACGCCAAACGGCGCCGCAGCGGATCGGATGTCACCATTTGCCAATTGGACCAGGGGACTGTCCGTGGCGCAGGTCCAGGCACGTTTGGCGCGCGCGGCGAGAGGCATTGGGTCGATTGTGGATCTGCGCGTGGTCTCGCGCGGCACATCACATCGCGTGACGGATCTCGAGGTTGTTGGGACGAACGGCTCGGCGCATGTTCGCGGTGGTCGCATTCGCTCGGCGCTGGGTTTGCTGGAGCAACTCTTCGTCATCGATCGCGAGTATGATGAGAATGGGCGTGTGACTGAGTTTATATTCACCGGTCGCGGCTGGGGCCATGGCGTCGGGATGTGCCAGGTCGGCGCCTACGGCCTCGCGAAACAAGGCTGGTCCTCGGAACAGATTCTCAAAGCATACTATTCGGGCATAGAGCTCACGCGATTGTATTAGACAGGATTGACAAGATTTTTCAGGATTTACACGATTCGTCCTGTTCATCCTGTAAAATCTTGTCAATCCTGTCTAATGCACTTCTCGCGCAACCAAATCGTCGGAGCACTGTTGGTACTCATCATTCTCTGGATCGTCATATGCTCGCGATTGTAGGCCCCACTGCCTCCGGCAAAAGCACCCTCGGAATCGAAGTCGCCCTAAAACTCAACGGTGAGATCATCAACTGCGACTCAGTCCAGGTCTATAAAGAGATCCAGGTCGCCACTGCCAAGGTACCGCTCGAAGAACGCAAAGGTGTCCCGCATCACCTGATCGATTTCGTCTCTCCCGACGTCAACTACACCGCCGGCGAATGGGCACGCGACGCCGCAAAGAAGATTGAAGAGATCGAGAGTCGCGGCCGCCTGCCGCTGCTTGTCGGCGGCACCGGCTTTTACTTGCGCGCCCTGCGACAGCCGTTCTTTGTTAGTCCGCCGACTGATGAATCGCTTCGCCGCCGTCTCAACCAGATTCGCGAGAAGCACGGCGTCGAACACCTTCATCGACTCTTAACCAGGATGGACAAGCACGCGGCGCAGCAGTTGTACCCACGCGACTGGCCGCGTGTGCAAAGAGCTATCGAAGTCTACTTGCAAACAGGACAGTCGATCGTGGGCCAACAACCGGCTCGCCCGGAACCACACGAAAGCTCTCGCCGCCTGCGCATCCTCGCCCTGAATCCACCGCGCGCCGAACTTTACAAACGCATCAACGAACGCACTGACGCGCATTTCAAAGCCGGCCTGGTCGAGGAAGTTCAGAGCTTGCTGGGCCGCGGGTTTTCGCCCACGTCGAACGCGCTCGGAGCACACGGCTACCGGCGCGTGGTCGAGTATCTTCAAGGTTTACGCGACCTCGACAGCGCTATCGAGCAGACTAAGCTGGACGTGCGCCACTACGCCAAACGCCAATTGACATGGTTTCGCCATGAAGCAGGGGTCGAGTGGTTTCACGGTTTTGGTGAGGAAAACGCGATTTTGCAATCGATTCTGGAACTCGTCGCCGATGGCTCGCGGTCCAAATAATCATCTTTCTCTCACATCTCCCGCTAACTCTTGTAAGTTAAAAATCCGTGTTGTAATCTGCTTGCAACCGCGCGATTTATTATTCCACCCCCGGGTTTCAAGCATGTCGGACGGCAAACAGGCACCGCAGAATATTCAGGACGCCTTTCTCAACACGGTGCGCCGTGAGAAAACGTCTGTGATCGTGTACCTCTTGAACGGCGCGAAGCTGACCGGGCGTATCAGAAGTTTCGATAAGTTTTCGGTCCTACTCGAGTCGGGAGCGCAGGAACAACTGATTTTCAAGCACGCCATCTCGACCATCTCACAAACGAGACGTGCGACCGGCGATCTCCATTCGCAAGCGACGGCAGAAACCAACCCACGCGACGTTCGCCACGATGTCAACTCGCCTGAGGCGTGACATTCGTTTACACTCTCGCGAGCATTTTTCCTGAAAAAAGAGGATTCGTGCCCGGAACTTTCATTACCTTCGAAGGTATCGACGGCAGTGGGAAGTCGACTCAATTGAAATTGCTCGGCAACTTCCTGCGCGCTCGTGGGTGTGACGCTCTGTTCACGCGCGAGCCCGGCGGCACCGCGCTGGGCTTGCGCTTGCGCGCCGCATTGCTCGACGCGATGGAAGAAGTCGATCCACTCACCGAGCTGCTCGTGTTTGCTGCCGACCGCGCGCAGCACGTGCGTCGTGTGCTTCGGCCCGCCCTCGCGGCTGGAGGCGTTGTGATCTCGGATCGATACGCCGACGCGACCGTGGCTTACCAAGGCGCTGGACGCGGCTTCTCGCCCGAGCTGATCGCGGAGATCGTGCAACTGGCAACGGAAGGACTGAAGCCTGACCTGACGTTGCTGTTTGACGTTTCGATCGATGAGTCAACCAACCGCACGACACGCCGCTCGACCAACAAAACTTCGACGCGCGACCGTCTCGACATCGAGCACGCTGACTTTCACACGCGCGTGCGCGATGCTTATCTGCAAATCGCGCTTGCGGAGCCGGAGCGAGTAAAACTCATTGATACGAGTGGACCCGTCGAGCGCACGCAGGAACGTGTCAGGGAGATAATTATTCCTTATTTGCAGAGCCGGGGGCACCTGGCGATTGCCAATTGCCAAATGCCAATTGCCGATTAAAAACAAATCGGCGCCGTTTGAAATAAGCAAATTGGCAATTGGCAATCGGAAATGACCTATGTTTGACGAGCTTACCGGTCACACACGAGTAAAAGCAGTGCTGAAACGGATGCTGGTTGCCGACCGGCTGCCGGGCGCACTCCTGTTCGCGGGTGAAGAAGGCGTTGGCAAGAAACTGTTCGCGCTCGAAGTCGCGCGCGCTCTGAACTGCCGCACGCCGAAGGACCATGAGGCGTGCGGCGTCTGTTCTTCCTGCACGCGCATCGTGACGTTGAACTACCCGCAACGTGACGACGCGGACGAGTGGATGCAAATAATCTGGACCAACCACCCGGACGTCGGACTCGTGGTTGCGCCCAAGCGTGTGTTGCGCGTCGAGCAGATGCGGCAGATTGAAAAGGAAGCGAACTTTCGGCCATTCGAAGGCAAGGCGCGAGTGTTCCTGATCGACGAGGCTGACAAGCTCAACGATGCTTCAGCGAATGCCCTTCTAAAAGTTCTCGAAGAGCCGCCCAAAACGTCGCACCTGATTTTGATCACCGCGCGGCCGGCGATGCTGTTGCCGACGATCCTTTCGCGATGTCAGATGATCCGGTTCTCGCCTTTGACACCGGCTGAGATCGAAACTCACCTCGTTAAAAACAAGCTTGTCGACAGCAAGACTGCACGCCTCCGCGCACGAGCTGCGGGCGGCAGCATGGGGCGAGCGTTGTCGAACGACCTCGTGACGTTCACGTCGCAACGCAAAGCAATGCTCAAAGTACTCAATGCCCTCGTGGTCAGCGACGATCGTGCGCAGCTCTTGCGTTCAGCAGAACAACTCAACGAGGCGCAGTACAAGGACGAGTTTGAAGAGCGACTCGACGTGCTCGAGACGTTGATTCGGGATGCGTGGATGTTGGCGCTCGGTGTTCAGTCAGACAAGTTGGTGAACGAAGACTTGTCGGCTGAGCTGACGGAGATTAGCAGGAAGATGGATCCGAGTCGTGCGGCTGATTGGATATTGCAGATTGAAGACCTGCGGGAGCAACTGATCGTGAATATCAATCGCAAGGTAACGACGGACGCGTTGTTCCTGGTTATGGCGGGCGACGTCGCGGCGACTAAGAGACCAAAAGTCAGATAAAGCCGCAGATAAACGCGGATACACGCAGATCAGAAAGACATCTGATCAGCGTATATCCGCGTTTATCTGCGGCTTATTCTTGAGATCAGCCAGCAGCTTCTCGGTTTCCATCACGAACGCTTCGACAATATTCTCGCCCGCAACTTTGCGCATCGGCACGCCGTCCTTGAAGATCATTCCCACGCCGCGTCCAAACGTGATTCCGAGTTGCGAATCGTGAGCTTCTCCTGGACCATTCACCGCGCAGCCCATGATGGAAAGATGTAGCGGTTCTTCAATGTGGGCC
>JBKPPH010000016.1:0-9562 GCA_046733535.1 Acidobacteriota bacterium | reverse complement strand
GCAGGCGGGAGCGCCAGGAGTTCTGATCGTCTGCCGGGCAGAGGCTGATGTGCGGGAGGTACAGCTTCTGAACTTGCCGTGCTCTCGATCTGAAGCGCGCTCTCGTCCCAACACCCGAAGAGCTCAGACACGGCGCGTTGTAACGAAGGCTCGATCGATCGGCGGGGGCTCTGTATCAGCGGATTGAAATTGAACGACGCGTCGGGTTGGGCTAACGCGACGCAGATCGCCTGTAGCCCTTTCAAATCGTTCATGCGGGCGTCGATCAACTCGCCATTCTGAAAGAAGAACGTGGCGGGGCCTTTCGGGTATTCAATCAACAGCCGGCCTGACTTGCGCTGGAGCCGGAGGATACCGACCAGATCGGACAGGGGATAATTGCTCAGGTGTCCGGTCAAAACTACAAAACGACTATTCTGCATTCCTACTCCTTACACTGCTCAAACCACCACGCCGCTTTTAGGGGCAACCTCGGACCAGGCGACACGAAAAGTTGAACTGTGGGAAAGTCTGGGCCAGCTTCTTCGCCAGGCTGTGATCGAGTGTCTCGAGAATCCTGTACTCCTCCATCAGTTGCGACGTCATGCCTAATTCCTGATAGGCGAGGCTGAGGCCGAAGTGGGCCTTCGCCATTTTCGGATCCAACGCTACGGCTTTCTTGAACGCATCCGCCGCATCGCGGAAACGTCCGAGGCGGAAGTTTGAATATCCCAGGCCGTAATGCGTCTCAGCGACATCGGGATTGAGTTTGATCGCCTCCTTGAACTCCTTTACAGCTTCGCGGTCCTTCTGCAACTTGAGATATGCGTGGCCGAGATTCAAATGAACTTCGGCTGAGGCGGGTTCCAACTTGAGCGATTGCAGGTACGCGTCGATCGCTCCCGGCGTGTCGCCGGCGTCAAACCGGTTTCGGCCGGCGAGGTAGAGGTCATTAGCCGTCCTCTGATCAGTCGTAAATTCTGGGGCTGGCTTTGCCACCGTTTCGACGGATTTGACGGCTTCGTTTCGTTTACGCGCCGCATACGCCGACTCAACGCCTTCCGGCTCGGATGGCTTTAGTAAAGGCGGGGGTTCAGCGGCGAGCTGTACCGAAACGGTTGGACTCGATGGACGCGAGTCAATCTCCAGAACTTGCTGATTACGGAATTCAAACGCGGCAGGCTGCGGCACTACCGGCGCCGTCGACGTCCTCGGCTGGCGGTCGTTCTTCGGCTGACCGATGATCTTCGCGATGCTGTCGTCGAAATAGTAGGTGAACGTTCGGTAAGTTACTTCGACCGGCTCGCGCTTCAACTCGCCGTTCTCGAATACGACGAGATTCGTGATCATCTTCGTCCAGTTACCAAACTTGTCGAATTCATAAGTGTAGGCTTCGCGTGTGAGGATGGAGCCGCGATCGTCGCGCACGGTCATCTCGGTGATGTTTCCGTGCTCGTCGTACTTATATTCTTCTTTGCCTACAAGGGAGTCTCCGACGGGATAAGAGGTGTTTTCAATCCGATTTCCTTTGACTCCGTAGGTTGTGACTTCGACTAGCTGGGGTGGACCTTCGACGGCGTGGCCGTCTTTTAGCTCGATTTTTGCGGTTTCGGTCTTCACTCGACGCACTGAGCCGACGAGGCCGTCCTGCTCTTTCGTACTATCGAGGACTGTTATTGCGGGTCGTGTAGAGACGGTTGTGAGTTGCGCCCGGACCGGCGCGCACAGCGTCAAAAGAACAATCAATAACAGAAAAGCCGGCAGAATCCGCACGGTACTACCATTCATTCTCGACTCCTCCAATTTCAAATAGCGTCGGGGGAAAGGACTCGGGCGCAGCCCATATGTTGTGCAAACTGTGGCGGAGAATACAATAACTGTGCTTAAAAAGCTACAGAATTACATTAGCTTAAGCCGAATTAGGTATTGAAGGGAGAGAGTTTTAGTCAGGATTACAGGATGGTTTCAGGATTGATCAGGATAGAACCTTTATCCCGTCAATCCTAAAAAATCCTGTAAATCATCTTTACTGTTCGTCGCTGAATTTGTAGCCAATGCCCCAAACAGTGAGGACCATCTGCGGGTTTTCGGGGTTTTCTTCGATCTTGGCTCGCAGGCGATTGATGTGCGAGTCGATAGTTCTGTCGTAGCCTTCGTAGGAATAGTCCCAGATCTTTTCCAGCAGGTATTTGCGCGGGAACACGCGGCCCGGGTTGGACGCAAACAGCCGCAGTAGATCGAACTCTTTGGGTGTCAGTTCAACCTGGCGGTCTCCAATAGTCACTTCACGTTTGGCTGAGTCGATGCGCAGCCGGCCACGCACGATCGGGGCTTCGTCCCGGAGTCCCTCGGTGCTTGGACCATTGCGTGTACGCCGGAGTACAGACTTGATGCGCGCTTCGAGTTCGCGCAGGCTGAAAGGCTTGGTGATGTAGTCATCTGCTCCCATCTCCAGGCCGAGCACCTTGTCGACCACATCGTCCTTGGCCGTCAGCATGAGAATGGGTAAGTAGCCGACCTTCTCCCGCAGTTCTTTGCAGACCGCGAGGCCGTCCATCTTGGGCAGCATGAGGTCAAGCACGACTGCATCCGGAGGATCGTCGAGGGCTGCTTTTACACCGTTTAGACCATCCTCAACAGTTTTGACGTTATAACCAGCGCGCGAGAAATACTCGCTGATCGCCGTTGAGATATTCTCGTCGTCTTCCACGACCAACAGCGACACCTTACGTTCGCCAGAGTCGGGAACGCCGAAGTTTTCTTTACCGGTTTTTTGTCTGTCAGTAGCTGTAGCCATGGGAAGTTCGTCGTCGATATGCAACTTGGAAGGAGGCTCAGAGGGCAACGCACCAGGGGGTCACGGCGCAACTCGGTTCGGGGGGATAGTACAGGAGAATCGGTTCGGTGTTCAAGCCCAAAGTGTTATGCTCTCCCCAATTCCATAATAATAAAAGGACGAGACCGATGACACCCGAAGAACGAAACAATCTCATCGCCACGTATGCTGCCGGTTACGACGAAGTCATGAAAGCGCTCAACGGATTCCCCGCCGAGAGCCTGGGCGCGCACCCGATTCCAGGCAAGTGGAGCGCGAGAGAGATCGTGCATCACCTGGGCGATAGTGAAACCCAGTCGGCGTGGAGACTGCGAAAGCTTCTCGTCGAAGACAATACTCTGATTCAGGGTTACGACCAGGATCAGTTTGCGATCAAGCTGCGCTACAACGAGCGCGACATGGCCCCTGCGCTCGAAGCCTTTCGGCTCGCGCGTGAGACGTCGCTGCAAGTCGTTAATTTAATGACCGAAGATGATTGGAAGCGCGCGGGCACACACACCGAGAGTGGTCCGTACACGACCGAAGACTGGTTGGTGATCTATGCGAAGCACGCGCACAATCACGCTGCGCAGATTCAACGACTCAAAGAAGCACTTTCAAGTTAAGCCGCAGATTAACGCAGATGAACGCAGATCTAATCCGCGTTCATCCGCTTTCATCAGTGGCTCAAAGTTAAATCACCTGTGTTTCTTGACAAAGTTTTTTACCGCGAGTATCACTGTCCAAACCATGAGTGCCGCCACCGTTCTCCAAACATCGCTTTCCGATCTGAAACTCGTTCGCCGCGGAAAGGTCCGCGACGTTTATGCCGTCGACGATGACACTCTGCTGATCGTCGCGACTGATCGCATCTCAGCTTTCGACTGCATACTGCCGACGCCGATCGAACGTAAAGGCGAGGTGTTGACTGCGCTCTCGAAGTTCTGGTTTGAGAAGCTGCAACACGTTGTCGCCAACCATCTGATCGAAAGCGACGTCGAGGCGATGCCGCCTTCGGTGAAACGTCATGCGGAGACACTCGCCGGCCGCGCGATGCTGGTCCGTCGCGCTGAAGTGTTTCCAGTCGAGTGCGTGGTCCGTGGTTATCTCGTCGGCTCCGGCTGGAAAGATTACTTGCGCACTGGTTCAGTGTGTGGTCACAAACTTCCGGAAGGTCTACCGGAGTCAGCGGAGTTACCGCAACCGCTCTTCACTCCTTCGACGAAAGCTGAAGTGGGCCACGATGAGAACATCACCGAAGATCAAGTACGCGAGCTCATCGGCGAAGAGAAGACTGCGCTACTGCGCGATACGTCGTTACGTCTCTTTTCAGAAGCTCACGACTATGCGCGCCAACGCGGCATCATCATCGCCGATACGAAGTTTGAGTTTGGATTGAACAAGAACGGTGAACTGCTACTGGTTGACGAAGTGCTGACACCTGACTCCTCACGATTCTGGCCCGCTGATGAGTACCAGCCTGGTCGTTCACAACCTTCATTCGATAAACAGTTCGTGCGCGACTATCTCGAGACGCTCGATTGGGACAAGAAGCCGCCTGCACCCGCGATACCGGGTGAGATAGCCGCCGCGACCACCGCTCGTTATTTAGAAGCCTACAGATTGCTAACCGGAAAAGAGCTCTGATGCGGACCCGACTCGAAAGCCTCATCGACGAAATGCTCGAAGGCCACATCCTTCTCGATGAGGCGCTCTCCGAATTCGAAAAGCTCTACATCAAGAAGGCACTCGCCAAAAACAAGCAACACCTCTCGAACACCGCCGTCGTCCTCGGCATCCACCGCAACACCCTCGCAAAGCGCGTCGCCACCTATAAACGGCAGGACACGCCTCAAAACGGGGCGAAAAACACGAATCACAAGAAGCTCGCCTACCGAACAAAGTCCGCGTAAGTCAGCAAAGACTCCCCAGTTTTCGGTTGCGCCTTTGTCCTCTGTGCCGGCTAATCGGCCCGGTTGACAAGCACCTCTTTGTGGCTCTATTCTGGCACTCTCAATTATAGAGTGCTAGAGTTTTCATATTCCAAAAAATCTCAACTTCAAGACAAGTGTGAAAGGAGACCCCAGGTCATGGCAACGAACATCAGGCCTCTTCATGATCGCGTAATTGTGAAGCGGATCGACGAGGGCGAGCAGGTGCGGGGAGGCATCATTATTCCCGACACTGCCAAAGAGAAACCGCAGGAAGGCGAAGTGGTCGCAGTCGGCGAAGGCAAATATAAAGAGGACGGCACCCGCCAGCCCCTCGACGTGAAACAGGGCGATCGCGTTCTGTTCGGAAAATACAGCGGCACTGAAATCAAAATCGACGGCGAAGAGCTTCTCATCATGCGCGAGGATGAGATCGTCGGAATTCTCGAACGCGCCGGTGCGGCTAGCGGCGGCGGCAGCAAGAAAGGTGGTAAGTAAAGATGGCAAAGCAAGTTATTCACGGTGAGGAGTCGCGGGCGGCGATTTTGCGCGGTATCAATCAACTCGCCGACGCCGTGAAGATTACCCTCGGCCCCAAGGGCCGGAACGTTGTTATCGACAAAAAGTTTGGTTCACCCACGATTACTAAAGACGGCGTAACCGTAGCGAAAGAGATCGAGTTGAAAGACGCGCTCGAGAACATGGGCGCTCAAATGGTCCGTGAAGTCGCTTCCAAGACTTCCGACGTTGCCGGCGACGGCACGACCACCGCTACTGTTCTCGCGCAGGCGATCTTCCGCGAAGGCGTCAAAACTGTTGCCGCAGGCGCGAATCCGATGGCGCTCAAGCGCGGCATCGACAAGGCTGTCGAGCGCGCGACCGAAGAGATCAAGCGCCTCTCGAAGCCAGTCAAAGGCGATGCAATCGCGCAGGTCGGCACGGTTTCAGCAAACGGCGATCAGACTATCGGCAACATCATCGCCGAAGCGATGAACAAGGTCGGCAAAGACGGCGTGATTACCGTTGAAGAGTCGAAGACGATGGAAACTGCACTCGAAGTCGTCGAGGGAATGCAGTTCGATCGCGGTTATCTCAGCCCCTACTTCGTGACTGATCCCGAGCGCATGGAAGCAGTGCTCGACAATCCGCTGATCCTCATCAACGAGAAGAAGATCAGCTCGATGAAGGACCTGCTGCCTTTGCTCGAGCAGGTTGCGAAACTCGGCAAGCCGATGCTGATCATCGCGGAAGACGTTGAAGGCGAAGCCCTCGCAACGCTCGTGGTCAACAAGCTGCGCGGCACGCTGAACATCGCTGCCGTGAAGGCGCCGGGATTCGGCGATCGTCGCAAGGCGATGCTGGAAGACATTGCGATTCTCACTGGCGGCAAAGTCATCAGTGAAGATCTCGGCATCAAGCTCGAGAACGTCAAACTCGAAGATCTCGGCCGCGCCAAGAAGGTCACGATCGACAAAGACAACACCACGATCGTCGAAGGCGCCGGCAAGCAGTCGGACATCGAAGGCCGCGTCAAGACGTTGCGAGCACAGATCGAAGACACGACTTCCGACTACGATCGCGAGAAACTCCAGGAACGACTCGCCAAGCTCGTCGGTGGCGTGGCAGTGATTAAGGTCGGCGCTGCTACCGAGACCGAAATGAAAGAGAAGAAGGCGCGCGTTGAAGATGCGATGCATGCGACACGCGCTGCCGTCGAAGAAGGAATCGTTCCGGGTGGCGGCGTCGCGTTGGTAAGAGCCGCGAGAGCCCTCGAGAAATTCCAGGTTAACAAAGACGGCGAAGGCGATCCTGACGAGCAGATTGGCGTCAACATCGTTCGTCGCGCGTTGGAAGAGCCGCTGCGCCAGATCGTACAGAATGCTGGTAAGGAAGGCGCCGTGGTTGTCGAGCGTGTTCGTACTGAGAAGAACGAGAACATCGGCTTCAACGCCGCAACCGAAACCTTCGAGGACCTCGTGAAGGCTGGCGTGATCGATCCTGCGAAGGTGACTCGCACAGCTCTTCAGAATGCATCTTCAATCGCCGGCTTGATGCTGACGACTGAAGCGATGGTTTCTGAAATTCCCGAGGACGAGAAGGGCGGTCCCGCGATGCCGGGCGGTATGGGCGGCATGAGCGGCATGGGCATGTAAGCCGCGGATTCTGCGGGGAAACAACTGTAGGGCGGCCCTCGGTGGCCGCCCTTTTTTTGCACTACATTACAAGCTCGTGAACTGACGCTTCGGCCTGAATTGTTTCTTCAGGCAGAACATCCTCGAGGATCTCTTCCAACAACTTCGCCGACAGATCGAGTGCAGAAAGTATCGGGTGCGCCGACGCGTGTTCCTTCACGTATCCCTTCGCCACGTCCTGCGCAAAAGCCAACGCCACATACGCGCGCGCGAGGCGACGACTATCGATGTTTCCCCAGAATGGTGTGCTCATGTCCAAAGTCTCACCCATTAAGAAATGCCCTCATCAGCATTGACAAAACAATCGCTCCACCCGCAAGCGTAAAAACCCACTCGACGACTGGGCTCCGTCCGCCAAATACTTTCCGGCAGATCACCATGCCGCCTTTCCATCCATCGAGTTGGTAAAAAGGAACCAGGTTCCCGATTGCGAGTGCGAGATTGATTACCCCAAAGAGCGATCCCCACGAAAGCGCGCAAAGCACCAGGTTCATTCCGATTCCCGCGCCGAGGACAAACAACTGCTGCAACAACGGCCGACGTTGTAACGCGCCCATATCCATCTGCACGTATGCCCCGACTGGAAACAGACGAAGCTGGCAATCAATCTTGTTGATACGAACGCCGAAAAGTTTCGGTCCCCACCCAAACCCCGCCTGCTTGATCGGAACAGCGCAAACGCGCGCAGCGAAGTAGTGGCCTAACTCGTGAAGCACGAGTGCGGCGAAAGAACTCACGACGGCATTGATGATGAAGATGGTCATGTTTGCAGAGTTAACGCAACAGCAACGAAACTTGCTTCTCCAATTCCATTAAACTGCGCAGTTCAGTCTTCGACGATTGCAAGTCTGATCGAACGTCGAGAATTAGATAGAGAAGCGCGCAAGTGATCACGATTGCTTCAAAAACCCCGACACCGCGATACGCGATAACGAGCAAGAGAAACAGAGACGTGAGCGCGCAAATGTAAAACCTGATAGTAAGCATCGTGATTTCAATCGAGCAGAAAAATTATTCTCTTATGTTCGAAAGCGAGCAGACCTCTGCCTTCGATCGCAGCATAGTGTCGCCTCATTTTTCTCAGCAGAAGAATTAAACATGTAATGATTGGTGTCTTCCAATCATTGATGATCAGAAGACCAGGTGAAAAGAAGCGATCCGAATTCTAGACGGCACGTCCAGATGTTGGACGTTGACGTCGTGAACAACAATTTTTTCCGCGATTTCCAGAGGAATTGTGAAGAACTAGACCAACTTCAGGAATGGCCCCTTAGTTGCCAGCACTTTTCGGATTCGCATGTCTGATTAGTAGCAACGACGACTGTTCGAGTTAGCAATACCCTGAGCTTTACCCAAAACCGTTAAAGGTCTCGGCCAGTTCTCTTTTCATTTCGCCATACAACTTACCTCGGTTCGCCCCCCGTGGAGGCACGAGTGCATCATCGAGGTATAAAGATCAATCGGTCCGTTGTTTGAGACGCCGGCTCAAGGATTTCGGAACCGCAAGTCGTTTAGCCGTTTTGTAGTTCCAGCTTCCAATGAGTACTCCCTTCCGTTTCGTACGGAAAACTCTGTCGAAGCAAAATCTTGAACCGTGGAATCTACCCCTTAAGGAGTTTTGACTTAATGCCCCTAGCTACTCCCACGGCCTTCGACGGCTGGTCCACCAACCAGTCGAGTAACCACCGGTCCGCTACAGCCCTCGACAAGAACGAAAGTTCTCGTACGACCAGAACCCCGACTCTGATCGGCGCCTCGCCGGTCATGAAAAAACTTTTCTCCGTGATCGAACGTGTAGCACCCACTGAGGCTTCAGTGCTGATCACGGGCGCGACTGGCACCGGCAAAGAACTGGCCGCCCGCGCGATTCACGAATTGAGTTCTAGGCACGACGGCACATTCGTCGATATCAACTGCTCCGCTATTCCCGAGACGTTGATCGAAGCAGAGCTCTTCGGTCATCAGCGCGGCACTTTCACCGGCGCGCATGAGAACCGCAGCGGTCTGTTTGAAAAAGCATCAGGCGGCACGTTGTTTCTCGATGAAGTCGACGCGTTGAACTTGTCTGCCCAGGCGAAGTTACTCCGCGTTTTGCAGGAACGCACTGTGCGGCGCATTGGCGCACGTGCAAATATTGCGATCGACGTGCGCATCATCTCGGCCACTAACTGCGATCTCGCGCAGGCAGTTGCTGAAGGACGTTTCCGCCCTGACCTTTACTACCGGTTGCGAGTGTTGCCGTTGCACGTGCCCGAGCTTTGCACACGCGGCGGTGACGTGCAGTTGCTGGTCGATCATTTCCTGCGTTTGAAGTCGGAGAGAAACGGCCAGCCGTTCAGGAAATTTACGGACGAAGCGATGCGCGCGCTTTGCGAGTATCCGTGGCCCGGCAACGTTCGCGAACTCGAAAACACGATTGAATACGCATTGGCCATCGGCGTCGACGCGGAATTAGGAATGAACGATTTGCCTCCGGAGATTCTGACCGCGCAAGCGGAGCCGAGTGCGGACGATTTCAGGCAAGTGCTCCAGGCTTACATGAACGACATGGTGCCGCTCGCCGAGATCGAGAAACGCTACATTCTCTCCGTATTGCAGCAGTTTGGCGGAAACCAGGTGCGCGCCGCGGCCGCACTCGGAATCGA
>JBKPPH010000015.1:0-5324 GCA_046733535.1 Acidobacteriota bacterium | reverse complement strand
CCGGACTCGCTCCCACAGAGTCCGATCCGCGCTTTCACCAGCAGATGGTCTACGCAGTCGCGACTGAGACGATCCAGAACTTCGAAGCAGCACTCGGAAGACGTATTCGCTGGCGTCTCGAGGAGCGAATACCTGATGCCGAGGGCAAAATAGCTCCGGGGGCCCGCGACGGAGATATCTATCGACTGAATTTATATCCCCACGCAATGGTATCCGCTAATGCCGCTTATTCACCCGCGGCAAAAGGAATTCTGTTTGGTTACTTTCGCGCGAGCACGTTGGATCCGGGACGCAATCTTCCGGGCCAGACAGTCTTCACCTGCCTCTCGCACGACATCATCGTCCATGAAGTCACGCACGCAATACTCGACGGCATTCGCACTTACTTCTCCGAACGCACCAGCCCCGACGTAGCTGCGTTTCACGAAGCGTTTGCCGACATCGTTGCTCTGTTCCGACACTTCTCCCACAAGGAAGCCTTGCTCGATACGATCGAAAAAACCGGCGGCAAACTTTATCAATACCACCTTGAACCTGATGCGACGTCCGAAGGCAATCCGGTAATTCAAGCCCAAAAACTACAAGACAACCCGTTGATCGGACTGGCCCAGCAGTTTGGGGAGGCACGCGGAAGCGGCAAGGCCTTGCGCTCTGCGTTGAGTGAACTGCCTGATCCAAACAAGATGAAGGATCCGAGTCTTGAACCGCACGAACGCGGCGCAATCCTCGTCGCAGCAATCTTCGATGCTTACTTCACAGTCTACCTGCGACAGACCGCCGACCTGTTTCGTTTGTACCGCGCTGCCGGCAACTTACACACGACTGAAGTGTCTGGTCCATTCGCTAATCTGCTCGCCAAAGCCGCCAGCAAGACCGCGCGCATACTCTTCAAGATCTGCGTGCGCGCCATCGATTACTGTCCCGCAGTAGATATCAATTTCGGCGACTACCTGCGCGCGCTTATCACCGCGGATCGCGATAACCATCCGGCCGATCCGTTAGGAGTCCGTGACGCGTTCATGCAGGCGTTCCGTTTGCGCGGCATCCTGCCTGAAGACGCGCAATACTTCTCTGAAGACTCACTCTGTTGGTCGCCGGTGGCGCCGGAAGATCGATTTCCGGAGTTCGAAGGGCTGATTTTTGGAGATCCGAATGGTCTTACGAGTGACGAAAAGGATCACAACGGCGAGCTCTTGCGAAAGTATGCTCAGGACAACGCCGTCAGGCTCGGTTTCACTCCCGGAAAATATATCTCCGTCCCATCTTTTCATCCTGCGTTTCGACTCACTCCCGATGGCCGGATGCGTGTCGACATGGTGGTCGAGATGGCCCAGACGGCTGACATTCCCTACGACCCGAAGAAGCCGGAGTTGGGAACATTTCCGATGCGCAGCGGATCGACGCTGCTCATTACCAAGCCGCCACTCAAAAACGGCGTCTACGGCCCCGGACAAATTAGGTACCTGATTCGAAGACGGCTTGATGGTCCATACGGCGAACGGCGCCAGCGCCGCCAACGCAGTTTCAACTTACGTGAGGGACTGTTGGAAGGAAAAGATCCGAAACGGTTCCAATTAGATTTCAACATGCTGCATTCGGGGTTCTGAGATGACAACACGAAAATCAACAAAATCTGCCGGCAAGAAAAAACCGCGGAAAGCAACCAAATCTGGCAAATCCAAGAGCCTGCGTGTGCGCATGTACCGCGTTGGTTTCGGCGACTTCTTCCTCGTCACTGTGCCTACATCGTCTGGCGATCAATTCATACTGATCGATTGCGGAGTGTTCAAAGGAACTTCGGGCACCGGCGATATCGGTTCGATCACCGAAGCCGTCGAAGACATGTTCGAAACGACGAATGGCCACCTCGCGCTAGTCATCATGACTCACCGTCATGCCGACCACATCGCCGGGTTCAGCAAGGCCCCACGCTTCAAAGACTTCACTGCCGGGATGGTGTGGATGCCTTACTGGGAGCAGTTCAACGACAACGGCGACAAAGTTAAAACGAAGACATTTGCGCTTGCAGACGACGACGAAAACTTCGCTCACAACCTGCAACTCGATATTCAAGAGCTGGCGACGCACGTGGCGATGCAGTTCGGCAGCAGAACAGATCCGGACGCCAGGGAAGCGCTGGCCCAACTTGCAAACGCAACCGGCATCGAAGACTTCAGCGCTGCCGCAACCGGCAAGAGAAAGCTGAGTGGAAATGCGCTAGCCCTCGACCTGCTCAAAAACCATCTCGGCGCCGATGGTAAGAACGTCCGCTACTATGCTGCTGGTGATAAAGCCGAACTGCCCGCCGAGCTGAAGCACGAGCTGAAGGCCACCATCCTTGGTCCACCGCCGAAAAAGGCGAGGGCGTTTCTGGCCTTGATGGATCTCAAGAAAGGCGTCGGTCAATATCTGGATTCGATAACGGATGGCGAAGATGGTCCCAAAGCCATTCAGCCGTTTCCACGAGAGTGGACGTCCGATGCACAGCACTATCCAAAAACCGACCTGAGAAATCGCCCGATCGATTACAAGCAGTTTGCCGACGACGTCAACAAGTCCCAGCCCGACCTGCTTCTGGCTGCCGCGTCTAAGATTGAGAACTTCCTGAACAACCAGAGTCTGGTAGTGCTGTTTGAGTTTGATGGTAAGAAACTTCTCTTCGCGGGCGACGCGCAGGGCGGCAATTGGGAATACTGGCTTTTCAAAACTGAAGAGCCGTTGAAGGATCCGACTCAAGCCGGCGACGTCATCGAGGAAAGTAAAGAACTGCTACAGACGATCGACTTCTACAAAGTGGGCCATCATGGCAGCACGAATGCGACACCCATCCAGGCTGTAGAAGCGGCGATTGCCCGGCCGAAAAACAGCAAGGGCTTCGTCTCGATGTGTTCCACCGAGGATGGGGTTTACGGCAGTGAGGACAAGGGCACGGAGGTACCGCGCATTCCTTTGATGAAGGTGTTGGCTGATGGTTCGTGGTTGGTGCGCAGCGACGCGATTCCGATTACCATCACCAATCCGGACACCAACAGGCCTAAAACCATCAAGGCGAGAAGAGGAGTGACCTTGCCGAAACCCAAAGTCGGCAAGATAAAGACGGCCGCGCTCTACGTCGAGTACTCCTTCTGATGTCTTAACAGTTGTGAGCCTGCGTGCATCCAATTTTGATGGACTTCTGAACTTACAAATAATCAGTCATTACAAACTTTTCAATCGGCAGGTTTGGTTCAATTTTAGTTACTGTGGATTCTTTCTTGTCTAAGAAGTTTCCGCTGTCAGGATTTGTCGTAGAGAAACTGTCCTTTCTAACTTCATACAGGTAGAAATTGTTGTCTCGGCATCTAAAGTTGAATTGGACGGCGTAGTGATTTAAACCACCGCCCCAGTCAACTTTTATTTCAAAGCCTGTTTCAGTTTTTTCTGCCGAGTCTAACGAAAAATCCTTAACTTCTGAGTCTGCTTTCGGCAATTCGACTTTCGATACCTCGTCGCCCACTAGTATGTTCAAATCTTCAGGCGTAATAGGGTCTGAATCTTTTTTTCGAGTGGGATTCTCAACCACAACAAACCTGTACTCGTTTGCGTTCCGACAATCTAAGGTTCTTGCGCGTTTCGCATCGACAACTTTTGGGACAGATGAAGGTTGAAAAGTCGGGTCGTTATGGTTTGCTGAACAAGCTATCATCAAGAGGAATACCACAACGCCAAAACAGGCGCCGACGGACTTACGAATTCTCATTAACATTGCCAATTGATTTCAGGTAAAGGTAGCCGATTACGGAGTTCTTCAGCAAACGCCGTCGGCCGACTACAGCAGTCTTTTCGCCGCCTGCGCGTGATGTTAGAATCTCGTTACCGATGACGACGGCAGAGCCACTAACGGAAGAGCAGGAAGTCTTTCTTAAACACATCCAGAAGAAGGGACTGAAACGCACGTCCCAGCGCGAGTTGATCCTGGATGTGTTCCTGCGCACCGAAGAACATCTCTCCAACGAAGATCTATACCAGCTCGTTAAAAAAGAAGACCCGACTGTCGGTCAAACCACCGTTTATCGTACGCTCAAGATCCTGACCGAGGCCGGTCTCGCGCGTGAAGTCCGGTTTGGCGACGGGCGCACTCACTACGAGCACAATTACAAACATCAACATCACGATCACATGATCTGTTCGGAGTGCGGCAAGATCATCGAGTTCTTCTCCGCCGAACTCGAAGCGCTGCAGGACGCGATGGCCGCGAGACACAACTTTGAAATCACGCAGCACCTGTTGCGCATCATCGGAATATGCGCGGACTGCCAGCGTGAACAAAAACAGCAAGAAAGAAACCTCACCGCTATCCCCTGAGTTTTACAAACATCACATTGATCAATATGGTTGGAGGTTGCAATGAGCGTTTCGATTACATTTGAACCCTCCGGTATTACCGGGCTCGTCGCGGAGGGCACTTACCTCATCGACGCAGCGCGTCGCATGGGCGCACCGCTTGGGACCGGCTGTACCGCGGGCAAGGGTGAGTGCCCGGCGTGCGTAGTTTCAGTCAAGTCCGGTGCGGCCTTGCTGTCGTTGCCGAGCGTCGCGGAAGAGAAGCAGCTTGGCGTCGAGCAACTCGATCAAAACTTGCGATTAGCGTGTCAGGTGAAGATCGAGAACCACGGCGAGGTCGTCGTGATGGTTGCCGCGCGACCACAAACACGCGCCACGCCCAACAACAGCGAGGCTGAACTAAAAACGAAATTCGGCGCGTTACCGCTTAACAAAAAGATCGCCACGCTTTTGCAGTTCGAAGCGATCACCATGTCCGAGGCATTCGACTCCGCGATCGAGAAGCCGCTCGCCTACGGTGCTAAAACGTTCGACGCAATCGCAAACCGGGCACGCGCACGAAGCGAACAGAAGAAAGAATCATGACTTGGCGAAAAGCAGTTCTGCTGGCGCTCGCATTATCGATGCCGGTGCTTTTCGCTGCTTGTCCGAAGAACGATCCACCACCCAAACCTCGCGCAACTATCTCAACCAGTTCGCGCCCGGTACCGACCGCGCCTATCGTCGCTGCTTTCAATGGTGAAAGAGCGATGGACCACGTGCGAAAGCAGATTGATTTCGGACCACGACCGCCGGACACTCCGCAGCTCGCGAAGACCCGTGCTTACATCGCCAACGAGTTGCGGTCTTACGGACTCACAGTTTCCTTTGACGAGTTCACTGCCAGGACTCCGCAAGGCGAAAAGAAGATGGTGAACATTGTCGGCGAGGTTCCCGGCGAGACTAAAACCCTGATCCTGATCGCCAGTCACTACGATACGAAGTTTTACAAAGACATGTAC
>JBKPPH010000014.1:0-9387 GCA_046733535.1 Acidobacteriota bacterium | reverse complement strand
TGCTTCGGAAATGAGTTCATATTCCAAGGACATTGAGCGGTTAAGATTGTTTTGTGCGACGGAGACGATTACACGGTGAAGATCGTCTCGTGCAGCGGGGCGACCAAGGTAGTTTGTAACCATGAGGCCAAGCTGCCTTTTTACCTCGTGATGGGGAATGCTCTCGCCCTCTGTTGAGTTGATCGAGACCTTCCTGAATCGCAGCTATAAATTCAATTCGCTGGGCGATCTCCTTGACCGAACAGTCATCGGTAAGGCGCGAATAGTTTCAAGAACGATCTCTTCGGTCATGACCGAATTATGTGATTTATCACGCTGGGTCAGCACTCATAGGAGTGGCCTAAAAACAGCGCAATTTGAGCGCAACGAATAGGGAGGTTGGAAGATAAGTCCTTTATAGATGCAACGTAGCGGTGATTGCGCTATTACTGAGCCAAGCGGGCAATCCTTTTTGGTAAGCGTAATATAAACAACAAATTCCTTTATTATCAAGGCTTAGAAGTCTCGGCAAGTATGGCGTTATGCCGACCTGCAGATGAGTTTCGGACGGATTCCAGCAATGTGTTTTCGATTGTCACTGATTCCGAAATGCCGCGAGGTTTTCTGCCGTTGCCTTCTTTACGTCAAGCACATCGTACAGATCTTTATCTTTGTTCTTTGCGTCCGGCTTAGACTTTTTAAGAAAAACGATTTCGTCTTCCTGACTTTCATACATTGGGACGCCACCCTCGGGGAAAATATGTGCCTCAACTTCTGCAATCGGCAGTGTTCCCTTAGGTTCCACGCTCGGAATCTTTCCTGCCAAGACCCGAGTGTAGTTCACGTGTGGTGAGCCCCGCTGGCACACATAACACGCATTAAGACGCCCGAGAACTACTAAATCCCATGTGACGGCATCAGCAGAATTCGAGTTTTTCCCAGAGGGTGAGACGGTCGCAGTTGCAGTGGGTGTAGCGGGCGCGTTCTTTTGCACAATCTCACGTGAGTTAGTTCCGATGTTTGCTGCACTTAGAGTCTCGCTGCCACGTCGCTCTAACAACAAGATCGTACTGACGAGAATAGCAGCCCCCAATACGGCAGACGTCCAATAGAGGATTGAGTTCTTCATGAGCGGAGCCACTTATTTCACTCTTAATAAAACTTGTCAAGAGAAGAGGCTTCGATGGTTTCAGCGAGCAACTTAGCCAAAGCGTTCGCCTTGTGTTTACCCCGTTATTGACACGTAAGTGCAGGGGGTGTATACGCTGTGGGTCGTTCCCTTAGTTAGGCCTCTCATACCTCGCTTGCAGACGTCTTGTTCACGAGAGTTCCGGTCACATATTCGAGAGCCTGACTACTGATGCTTCCTACTTTCTCACGCTTGTCACGACGCTGATACCGACGTGCCATCCTGTGCCTAAAACGGCAGTGTGAACCTACTTCGATTGCAGGACTTGAAGCCTTCGCCCACTGCTTCAAGGGATACTGAAACCTTCCACCTTCTTTCTTCACGGAGGTCAAGAATGAATTCCAACCAAATAAGCGTACCCTTGTTCCCTATTCTTCTCGCGATAGGTTTAGTTACTCACTTTACTATTACTGCTGCGGCTCAGCCGGGTTTCGTGCAGCAGAAAGGTGCTCCCTCTGCGTCGACCAGGAAACACACCCCAACGCCCGCCGACAAAGGACCAGTTACTGCGGCGGAAGGAATACATGGTTTCGAGGGTGGGGTGGACCTTGCGCTTGCAGGAACAAATGAGCCGGCGATCACGGTAAATCCTCTTAATGGAAACAATATAGTCATGACCTCGCTGTTTCAATTGCGAGTTTCGATCAACAATGGTAGTTCATTCTCCGCAGCGACATTTGCATCCCTACCTGGGACACATGGCTTGTGTGGAGACTCAACGGTGGCCTTCGATAGTCAAGGACGGCTCTTCTGGACCTACCTTGGCTGCCTGTCGGGAACAAACAGAGCGGATGTTTTCATGGCCCAAGTCAATCCGACGACGGGTGCCATTTTGGCTGGATATCCTGTCAACGTTACAGCTTCACCAGGCGTCAACCGTCCAACAGCCAGCGGATTCAGTCACGACAAACAGTGGATAGCCGTGGATCACGTTCCCGGGAGTGCAAGCCCTTTCACCAATCGCATTCACCTGGTTTGGACGCAATTTCCAGGTGGCGGCGCCGTGGGCACAACCATTCTTACATCGTTTTCCACCGACCAGGGGCTCAACTGGTCACCAGCGGTCGCGTTGTCGGTACCCGCGGAGGGTTTCGTGTGGCCGAGTCATAATGCCGTCGGGGCTAATGGAGATGTTTACGTTACCTATCACTCTCAGCCGGGATTTACAGGGCAGAACCCGAACGGAACGAGCGGTCAGGTGTTTGTTTTAAGATCTACCGATGGAGGCGTGACCTATCCGCAAAAAACAGCGGCGTACACAGCGGGCAATGCTGACGTCACATTCAACGTTCAAACCGCACCGGCGACGCGGACCTTGAACGGAAGTGTTTCGTGGACGCAGGGTTCTGCGCAGCCCTGGGTTTTGCCGGATCCGATTAACCAGAACAACGTCTATGTAGTTGCCGCTGACGATCCAACTAACACGAACAATGGCGCCGGCTTTGACGACATGGACATCTTCATTGCTCGCTCCACAGATGGGGGAGCAACGTTTGGTGCGCCAACTCGTGTTGATGCAGGTCCAGCAGGCACCACTCAGTTCTTCCCTACCGCCGCTATCGACAATAGATCGTCATGTCTGTCTGTGATGTGGTATGACACGAGAGCTTTGGTGACTAATGCAGGGGGTAACTTCCTTTTGGACGTCTTCGCTCGCACGAGCTGTGATGGAGGCGTTACCTTTGGTCCAGAGCTTCAGCTCAACGATGTTCGATTCAATCCGGACTTGGGCGCGAGTCAGCGATTTGCTGGGCCGCCCCCCACACTGCGCATCGGCGAATACATCGGAGTGGCAATCGTAAATGGAATTGTCACGCACGCTGTATGGACCGGCAATACCGGAGGAGGCCAACAAATAATTTACGACAATGCTGTGGTCGCCGGTGCAGTTGACGTCTACTTTGTTGTCGATCTGTCAGGTAGCTTTTCTGACGACCTTCCCAATTTTAAAACCCAGGCCCCGACGATAATGTCGACATTGACGTCGTTAAATGCCAACACCCAGTTTGGGCTGGGGAAATTAGAAGACTACCCAATTAGTCCATTTGGAAATGCTGCCGCCGGTGACAAAGCATACGAGCGTGTTGCGGACCTGTCGTTTAATACTGCGGCTCTATCAGCTACCATCTCAGGTCTGTTTACTCGCGACGGCTCGGATCTTCCGCAAAGCCAACTTGCAGCTCTTTTGCAAGCGGCAACCGGTGCGGGACAAGATCTTTCCGGTGTTGGTTTCCCGGGCGCCAGCATTCCGGCAGGTCAACAGGCAAATTTCAGATCCGGGGCGACTAAAATATTCCTTCTTTGGACCGACGCCTCTTTCCACCGTCCTGGTGATGCCGGCTCCATCCCGTACCCGGGCCCGAGCTTTACCGACGTGGCGAACGCAATGCTCGCTCTCGATCCCGGCAAAGTTATCGGAATTTCGTCGGGCACCGATGGCCTTGCTGACTTGCAGCAGATTGCCGCCGCGACAGGCACGTTTGCTCCTCCAGAAGGCGTGGATTGCAACGGCGATGGTGTGATCGACGTCCCGGGAGGACAACCTCTGGTCTGTTCAATAGGAGTTTCGGGAGAAGGAGTTGGCCCGGCCATAGTAGCGACCATTGCAGCTTTTACAGGACCGTTCACGGTGACGATTGTAATCAAGCCGGGCAGCTCTATCAGTCCTATTAACCTGAGCAGCAAGGGCAAGATCCCAGTCGCTATTTTGTCTACGCCGCTCCTTGATGCGGTCAGTAAGTTGGACAAGAGCACGCTCACGTTTGGCAGAACAGGATTCGAAAATAGCCTCGCTTCCTGCGACGCACCGGTAGACGTAAACGGCGACGGCCTGCTGGACCAAGTCTGCCATTTCAAAACGCAATCGACCGGCTTTCAGAGGGATTCTACTGAAGGGATCTTGAGAGGTAAGACAGTTGATGGCTTAACAGTAGAAGGACGTCATCCTATAAGGATCGTGCCTTAGAAACTGCAAGAAGCTATCGAAGCTCAGAGACACTTTTAGCGGCAGCAAGGTACTGATTGCGCGAGCCAGTACCTTGCTGCGAACTCAAAGGAGCTTACGCTGAGTTAAATTGTCATCAATGTTGATACGGAGTGGCATGATCAATCGTGATCGCGTCGTAAATTGGCCCTAAATATTCATATACGTGTGTAGCGCGACATTGGTTAAATAGTCAGTAGATCTCCCCTCAGCTTTCCCGTCAACGTTTCAAACGTTCGCTCAATTCTCTCATCGCTCCACGACTTCAGCCTTGCTAGAATGTGGAAACCAACCTGGTCAATAAATTGACGATACCGACAAAATGAGAATCGAGTACTTGAACCACGCGTCCGTAATAATAAAGAGCGGCGAACAATCACTATTATGTGACCCATGGTTTTCAGGTACGGCTTTCGGTGGTGGCTGGGGACTACAGTATGACAATCCTGAAGCTCTTCAGAAAGCTAAGTCATGCACTCACCTTTGGATTTCGCACTTTCATCCCGATCACCTGCACATGCCGACGTTGAAGCAACTCGCTGCGCTTTCGCCCAAGATCATCGCACTTGCCAATGACTCCGCGAATTTTCGCATTAGCGAAGCGCTGCAACAGGCCGGTTTCAAAAACATCGTGGCGCTGTACGAGCGTAGGAAACTGCCGCTAACAAGCGATATGAAAGTAACGAGATATCCAACCGCCGGAATCGATAACATGCTTTTGATCGAGACAAGCGAAGGCAGGATCCTGAATTACAATGATTGTCATCTCCCCCTCGATGCCCTGAAATTGCTGATGCGCAAAATTGGCAAGGTCGATGTTTTGCTCAGTAACTTTAACCACGCGATCAAGTTCATCGATAATCCGCGTAAGACCGACGAGGAGATTCGGGGCCAACTTAAAACCAATTATAAGAAGGTGCTGGATGCTATTAACCCCAGGTGGGCTATTCCTTTTGCATCCGCGCATTACTACCGCACGCGCGACACACGCTGGCAGAACGAGTCTTTGCTACAGAGTGAGGATTTAGTCGAACTGGACTCGCGTATCTTACCCCTAAGAATCGGAAGTGAGGTCACATTCGACCATCAACTGCAACCAACATTATCGCCGCCATCAGCTCGAGTCAGTCTGAACTCCAAAGATATCAAGTTAGAAACGGAAAGCGTCCCATTTGATGCGCTTATGGACGCAGCGAAAGATTTTGGTAAACGTCTCAGGCAATCTTTGTTGGGATTGACATTTTGGATTCCCGAGTTGCGCATTAAAGTTGAGGAGTACCGGAGAGTCATCCGCTTTGATGTAAATGAACAGGTCTTTGCAGAAGACGATAGTGAAATCGAAGACGCCCATATCGAGAGCCATTCAAGCGCGTTGAGTCGATGGTTCACGAAGCCTTACGGTGCAGACAGTTTCTTCATCGGCGGGCATTTTGCGGTACTGAGCAATTCAACAACGCCCATCAAGAGAGTTTTGTTAGCCTGTTCCTTGATGGAAAAGCGCCTGAGTCCGCGAAGTTTAGGACATTACCTGCTCCGTCCAGGTGGAATAAAATTCCTATTGAATAGACGGGAAGAGATCGTGGTTACACTAAGTCAAGGTCGACTAAGAGTGGGAGACCGGGTGAGTTGATGCCACAGGAAAGTAAACTACGGAAGCAATAGCAGTTGAGTTAGTGCCCTTCAGCCACTTTACAAAGGTGAGTTTTGGGTTGACGGGAACGTTGACGGAGTCACAACTGAATGGGCTCACCTGTGAGCACATTTACCTGACCCAAGCAATGTAGGCAACTTAGAGAACGTAAAGGTTATCGAATCGATGAGCAATGTGTTGGGCATGTTCTCTCGCAGAAACGACAATCTCGAAGAAAATGCTTGACAGGATGAGTGGTCCTACTTTATACAAAGCAGGTTGCGCGAACGAATAAATTGCGCGTTGAGGAAAACAATTCGATGTTGACGAGCCGTACATATAAAGAACATTCGACGAAATGGCAGCCGTGCGCCGCCATGTACTCGGTCGTGTGCGCTTTAGGTCTGAGCTTGTCATCAGTCAATACCTTTGACGGCAGACTCGGACAAGCGACGTCCATAGATAGCCGTCATATCAGGCATTAATTCAGCGGGAGCGGATTCCCGCTCCCAAATCTCAAAGCAAAATTCGCGAGAATTGAAGGAGCGGGCAGCTTCCCTGGGAGGCTTAAAGCCCGCTCCTTTAGTTTTTTGACAATCGAAGTACCTATTTTGCGAGAGATGAAGGCAGGGAGCCTTCAACGGATGACGATCTCGGTCCTTTGCGAGAGTCCCAGGAGATCGCCATCCTCAGGAGAAGTGTGCCTCGAAGTGTGTTCGCGACAATGTTCTCTCTGCCTTCATCTATTTTTTAGCATAGTGAATCCTGGATTTGAAATCTCTGATGGAGATTTGAGATCTGCGATTAACTCGCGCATGTGTGGCTGAGCAGCAAAAGCACCTGACTGTAAATCAGGCGTCCAACGACTTCGTAGGTGCGAGTCCTACCACATGCACCAGACATTTTGGGACGTAGGCTAACTGGCAAACCATCGGATTCCAATCCCGACCTTCTCGGTTCAAATCCGGGCGTCCCAGCCAATTAAATCAATTCTCATGGAAGGGTAGCCTAACTGGTAAGGCAGTAGTCCCGAAAACTACCGCGCATTTGTCGCTTGCAGGTTCAAGTCCTGTCCCTTCCGCCATTCGTCGGAGGCGTCGCCTAACGGTATGGCAGCGGTTTGCTAAATCGCCGCGCATTGCGTGTGCAGGTTCAACTCCTGCCGCCTCCGCCAAGCTTCGGACCTGTAGCTCAGTGGAATGAGAGCGCGACTCTGCGAAGGTCGAGGTCGCACGTTCAAATCGTGCCAGGTCCACCAACGTAAATCTTACGGAGTGGCCGAGCTGGAAAGGCGCGAGTCTCTGAAACTCGTTTACGTAGGTTCGAATCCTACCTCCGTAACCATCTCACGGACCCGTAGTTCAGCTGGAATAGAACAGTCGTTTCCTAAACGACAAGTCGCAGGTTCGAGTCCTGCCGGGTTCACCATGCCGGCGTAGCCCAATCGGCAAGAGGCGCTAGTCTTAGGAACTAGAGAGTGTGGGTTCGAATCCCTCCGCCGGTACCAATCATGCTGTCGTGGCGCAACCGGAAGACACACACGGTTGAGAGCCGTGTACAGGAAGGTTCAAACCCTTCCGACGTACTCGCGTAGTCCAACTGGAAGAGACGACAGATTCAAGATCTGTACAGTGTGGGTTCGAATCCCTCCGCGAGTACCAATTCCAAACCGTTTGCGCGTGTAGCCCAATTGGAAGAGGCGGCTGACTTAAGATCAGCTTTGTGATGAGTTCGAATCTCTCCACGCGCACCAGGAATCACGGGGATGAACGCGAAATGGAAAGCGGGCTGATTTTCAATCAGTTGATTTGCGAGTTCGAGTCTCGTCATCCCTGCCAAGATCCGGGCGAATGCTGAACTATCTGCAAAATTTCTCCACGCTGGATTCGTTCAACCTCTATGTGGGTCGTAGCTCAATTGGCAGAGCACCGCACTGTGACCGCGGAACGTGAGGGTTCGACTCCCTTCGACCCACCCAAGGTCAGCTGCGCATTAAGACAATCACGCTGAAGCCAGTTGATTTTCAATCAGGCGAATCGTGGGTTAAATCCAACACTCGCTTCCAAATTATCACGCGGAACTGTGGCCGAGAGGTGAGGCACTTGGTTGTCAACCAAGCCGATGACGGTTCGAGTCCGTTCAGTTCCGCCATGCGTCAGTAGCCAAAGGGGATCAAGGCACCTGCCTCTTAACAGGGGATTGTGAGTTCGAGTCTCACCTGGCGCACCAATTTCATCTACACACCACAGAGAGATTTAAACAAGCTACAGTTTCCTTTTTCTTCTTCATTCGGGGTGTGGTGTAACGCAAGCATCCGAGTCCTGGGAATTCGTGGTGACAGTTCGATTCTGTCCTCCCCGACCAAAAGCATCGTTGGTCCAGTTGGTTAAAGACACGGCGTTGCCAACGCTGAGACACCGGTTCGAATCCGGTACGATGCCCCAACTTCTTTGCTCCTGTAGCTCAAAGGGAAGAGCGCGACGCTTCGAACGTCGAGGTTGCGAGTTCAACTCCCGCCAGGAGCCCCAATTTCTAAATCGAACATTCTCGCCCACGCCAGGCGCGGACTACCCTTCGTCTGCGCTACCTGCGGAAGTGATGTAGCTGGAAACATGCGAGTCTTCCAAACTCGATTCGAGAGTTCGAATCTCTCCTTCCGTTCCAACATGCACGCGTCGCCAAGCGGCTAAGGCGCGGGATTGCAAATCCCGTATTCGTGAGTTCGAGTCTCACCGCGTGCTCCACTTATCAATTAATCAAGAAAGGAGGTGCCGAGGAATGGCACTCAACGGCAGAGTTTTGCTACTCAATCAGACTTACGAGCCGCTCGGCACCGTCAGCGTTGCGCGCGCCATCATCATGACCTTCAAGAACACGGTCTTCGTTGAAGAGTTCGACGGCGATCGCGTGCTGCGTTCGGCGCATGATGAATTTCCGGTGCCATCGGTAATTCGGCGGCGCACTTATATCAACGTTCGCCAGGGCCGCGAGCGGTCGGGCATGAAGCGCCTGCGCATTTACATGCGCGACAAGTTCCGCTGTCAATACTGTGGCGAGAAGAAGGGCGCGGCTGAACTAACGCTCGATCACATCCTGCCACGTTCGCGTGGTGGAGATAACTCGCCCGTGAACATCGTCGCGGCTTGCATCAACTGCAACAACCGGAAGAGTAATCGCACTCCGGAAGAGGCACGCATGCCTTTGCTGACTTCGCAGACAGCGCTGCGAGTGAAGCTCGAACGTGTGGTGCTTTGTCACTATGCCGAAGCAAGAGCCGAGTGGCGCAAGTACCTGTTCATGGACATGCACGATGATCGTGAAGTCATGAAGAAGGTTCACAACGAGCAAAGACGGAGGGCTTGAGACATCGGGTCCTCCGACGGTCGGATAGCTGAGACGGATTAGCGCGGGTCTGAAAAACCCGAGAGGTTGGTTCGATTCCAACTCCGACCACCAACAGCCTTGCCTCAAAAGTCGGACGTCAGGCTTGGAGACGGTCAGTACAGGGAGCGGTAGCGACCTGGTCAGTGATCAGCATGCGATATTTCCTAAAGATTTTTGACTCCAATCGTTGACCAGGTCGCTACCGCTCCCTGTACTGACTGT
>JBKPPH010000013.1:0-31939 GCA_046733535.1 Acidobacteriota bacterium | reverse complement strand
CAGGTCTACCTCGGTAATCGGACCCGTGATTACATTCCGATAGACCAGCGACCGAAAGTGTAGATCCTGTCTAAACTAACCGTTGAGCATTCGCGCGGCGATCTCTTTCAGGATCTTCGCGCAGACAGTGCCGGTGATATGCAGCGGATCCATGCGCGGATTGAACTCGACGATGTCCGCGCCGACTACTTGCCCTTTCAGCTTCTGAATCAACTCGATCGCCTGCCGCGTTGACAACCCGCCCGGCTCCCGGTGCGACACGCCCGGCGCGAACGCCGGATCGAGCGCGTCGACGTCGAACGAGATGTAAACCGGGGAATCAAACTCGAGTCGCAGATCGGGCGTCAAGTTGCGCATCTCGATCGACTCAACGCCGAACTTCCTCACCTGTTCACGCTGGTCCGCGGTAAACGTTCGGATACCAACCTGCACCAGTCTCTTAACGAGTTTCTGCTCCATGATGCGTGCAAACGGCGATGCATGAGAGTTCCGGTTTCCCTGGTAGCTATCGTAAATGTCCGGATGCGCGTCGAAGTGAAGCACACTCAGATTGTTGAACTTTCGCGCGAAGGCCCTGACGATTGGATACGTGATCGAGTGGTCGCCGCCGAGTGAGATCGGCGCCAGACCATCGGCGATCAGCGTGTGAATCGAGTTCTCGATCAGTGCAGCCATCTCGCTGCCCGCGACCGGCTCGATATCGCCGGCGTCGAAGAACGTTGAATCGTCGCCGAGGTCGGTCCCGTTCTCGCTGGTCAGGTTCCAGGCATCGGAACGCAGCGCGGCGCGAATCTGCGGTGGCGCATCGGCGGCGCCTTTGGTGAACGACGAGTTTTCGTCGTAACGGATGCCGATGAGTGCGAGTTTAGTCATGTTCGGTAACGAAAGCAGCCCGAGCGAATACTACAGGAGGAGCAATAACAAGGAATGAAATTAGTGGTGCACCCGGCAGGGCTCGAACCTGCGACCTTCTGATTCGAAGTCAGACGCTCTATCCAACTGAGCTACGAGTGCACGACGGGAATGGTAAATGGTTCGCGTCGAATCGTAAAGGGAGCATTCCCGCAAATCCTGTAAAAAATGCTTCCGTGCTAAAAGCCCTTAAGGAAACTCACTTGCCCTGAAAGTTCGTTCGGATAAACCGCACCATTTCCGCAATCTCCTGCTGGCTTAATTTGTCTTTGAACGACGGCATTGCTTCTTCGCCGCCAGTAATCACCTTCATCAGCACCTCGTCTCTATGCCTGATGGCATGTTCCGCCTTCAACGACGGGACCTTGATCTGTTTGTTGTCGACTTTGACGAGTCCACCCTCGGCGGTCGGCCCGTGGCACGCCTCGCAGTGCTTGGTGTAGTTCGCGCGAGCTGTCGCAAACTGATCCGCTGCTGGACCAGATGCGGCCGGTGACGCGGCCGCAGCCGGTGTCGATGTGTTCGTCGGCGTTGCGGTTTCAGTGCAGGCTGTCGCAAGCAACGCGATAGCGACGCAGGTTAGAGCAAGCGAGATTAGTTTCATTAGACGGTCTCTCCAGTATCGTTTTTCGGTCCACAGAGTACACAGATTGCACAGAGCAGAGAAGTCACGAAAAATTGTGACCCGAATCAATCTTTTTAATAGACGCTCGACGGTCCCGTTTTCTTCCCCGGTTGCATTCAGCCCGCAGACTGGGCAGAATAACTTTGCATCGTTGAATCTTCCAGGGTCAGTCAATCTTTACCCGAACAGAGGTTAAACAAAATGAGCAGCGATAAGGATCCAGGCAATTCCGCACGCGGTTCTTCTCTTCGTCTCGCGCCCACCTGTTCTGAGGTGGAAGTAGAAAAAGCAAAGCTTCCCCGGCAGTTCGTTAACTTCACCTTCTATCATGCGCGACCCGAATGGCGGTTGCTTTCCGCTGATGATAAGCAACGTTGCCGCGCTGAGTTTGTTAAGACTGTCGACGAATTCCGGCGTGCATTACTCATTCATTCTTACTCGACCATCGGACTTCGCACGAATGTTGATTTCATGATCTGGCGCATCGGTTACGAGCTCGAACCGATTCAGGAGATGACGGCGCGCCTCAACCAGACCGAGATGGCCAAGTACATCGAACCCTCGCAATCGTTTCTGTCGATGACGAAACGATCGATGTACATCGACAAGGACAATCCCGAGCACGTCGAAGATCGACTGCATATCGTTCCCGGCAAATCGCAGTATCTCTTTGTTTATCCATTTGTGAAAACGCGAGAGTGGTACTCGCGTCCGGCCGAGCAGCGACAGGAAATGATGGATGAGCATATCCGCATCGGCATGAAGTACCGGTCAGTCAAACTTCACACTACCTATTCGTTCGGACTCGACGATCAGGAATTCGTCGTGGCTTTTGAGACCGATTACCCGTCTGACTTTCTCGATCTGGTCCAGGAGCTCAGGGAAACGAAGGCCAGTTCCTACACGCTGCGCGATACGCCGATGTTTACTTGCCGGCAGCGAACGCTGACCGAGTGTCTCGAGGCCCTCGGCTAAAGTTGGTCCACAGATTCCACAGGTTACACAGATGTCTGAGTAATCTGTGGATTGTTCTGATCCTTACCACCCCTGTCTATTCGCAAACTGAGTATCTCTGGTACGAAGCGGAGAACATGCGCGGGTTTACGACCGGTAAACTCGGCGAGCCGCTGCTCAATCCGTCGTACCTGAATCTCTCGCGCGCAAAGGCGCCCGGTTGGGCCATCAATGGACCGGGTGTGTCGGCAGAGTGGACGCAGGGTGGGGAGAGTGAATGGAACTCCGCGGCCGCGAGCGCTGATGAGGACCGCGCGACTCTCTATCAGGATTTTGAAATTCCGCGAGGCGGTCAGTATGCGATCTGGATCCGTTATGCCGACTGGACGCGCAAAACTGAAAATTTCACGGTGACGATTGCGCAAGACGGCGTCGAAGTTTTTCGTCATGAGTTTGGTGCGAAGGACGTCGTCGATCCACACGACGAAGTCAGCATGTACTGGCAGTGGGCGTTTGCGTGGGATGGTGCGACGTCGACTTTGAAAAAAGGCGCAGTGCGGCTGTCGCTTCTGATCGAGAAGGCTGCCGAAGCACGCAGGCACGTCGACTGTTTTCTGCTCACTAACGATCTTGCTTTCAAACCATCCGGCCGGCAGAAACCTGATTTCTACGCGATACGCTATCTGCGGAACTGGTCCACCAGTCGCAAACCGTTTTCGTCGTTGCTCAACAACGACGCACCGGTTCGAGTGGCTCAGTCCTGGGCGCGTCCGAAAGTTGCCGGACGCGACTTCCTGATGCCGTGGAACATCGCGAAGGAGTTCTGGCCGCTTTACGACAAACCCGCCGCGGAGCGGCCGTTGTATCCCTTCAACGCCGAGCCCATCGATCAGTTCGTTGCGACTTACAAGGGCGCTCGTGATGTGCCGCTGTTTCAGTCGAAACTCGTCGTTCCGGTCGTTTACATCAACGATCTTCCCTCGTATCTGAAGGAGGGCAGCCCGTTCCTGCGCTTCGTCCGCGAGACCAAAGCTCCGTTTGCGATACTCATCAACTACGGCGGCGCGCGTTTAGATCAGACCGCATGGCAACTGCTCAATGGCGAGCTGAAAGATCAGTTTCTCGGTTGGATCTCGGGCGAGAGTGTTGGTTACGTGTGGGACTCTGCCCCCGCGGAGTTGAAGATCTCGCCGTCGATGTCGCGACGCGAGCTACTCGAAGCGCATCGCCAATTCTATTCCAATGCGCTCGCGCGAAAGTGGCGCGAGATCTTTCAAACGGAGACTGGTCCGATGTGGGCCAAGTTGATTCCCGCGCAGTCGACGTCCAGCACTTCGTTTGCCCACGCGCTCAGTCAATGGGGCGTTAACCTGCTTGGAATGGAAACGGCGGCGGTGATGCCGATGACGGGCATGCGCATCGCCTTTACGCGCGGCGCCGCGCGTCAATTCGGCGGCGCGTTCCTTTACTATCACGCGCCGAACTTCGGCGACACCGCAACCACGTTCACCAGGCAGCAAAACTTCGCCGGCCCTGATTTCTTTTACCACTCGCGCTATGGTCCAACGATGGGACCTTCGCTCTCGTGGTATCGGAAGAGTTATTACCTCTACTACATGGCCGGAGCTTCGGCGATCTATCTCGAGCAGGGCGCGGACCAGTTTTTCAAACCCGGTCCGGGCGATCATCCGTTCCAACTCAATCCGCTCGGCCGGATTACGGACGAGTTCATGCGCTTTGCAGAGAAACATCCTGACCGCGGCACACCGTACACGCCGATCGCTTTCCTGCTTGACCCGGCACACGGCTTCGAGATGACTGACTATCCACAGTGGCCCTTTGAAGTGTCGCAGATCGATCGTGGCGATCGTGCGCTGCGAGAGTTGTTTGGAACGGCTTACTATCCGGGACTCGTGCTCGAAGGTGAACCGGCTATCGCCGATCGACAGCCTTTCGTGCCGGGAGTTTTTGGCGACATCTTCGATGTGTTGACTGCGGCTGATGTTCAGGGTTCGAAGTCGAAGATAAAAACTCTGCTGCCGTCGTATCGCGCGGTTGTGGTTGGAGGGCGGATTGAATGGTCGGCGGAATGGATACAGCGTCTCGAGGAGTATGTGCGCAAGGGCGGCACGGTCGTGCTCAATGCAGCGCAGATCAAAAACGTGCCTGAGGAGTTTTTGGGAGTGCGACTCACGAACGCGACGGGTGAGGCGCACAACGCTCGTTGTCTCGCGCCGAGTGAAGAGCTTCAGGATTTGAAGGGACAGGTTTTCCGGTACGAACAGTTGGAACTCAAAGGCGCCACGGCGCTGATTACGGTGATGAGCGGCGCGCCGCTAGTGACCGTGAAGAAAGTCGGGAAGGGCAAAGTGGTTTTTGTAGCAGTGCCGGATATGCTTGGCGAAGATGAGCGCATGACACCGTTTGCCGCGCATATGCTGGCTCACGTTTTTGTCGATGCGGTGCCGGTGAAGGTAGAAGGCGATGTTGAGTATTTGATCAATCGCACGGCTAATGGTTGGGTGGTGACGTTGCTGAATAACAACGGCGTGTTCAAGCCGCAACAGGGAATGGCGACAGTGGATCGCAGCGCTTACGTGACCGCCGCTATCACGTGGCCGGGTATGCAAAGCGCCACTGAATGGACCACCGATACGCCAGTGAGAATCGACAACGGAAGACTAAGCGTTCAAGTAGCCCCCGGCAGTCTTGCTATCGTCGAAATGCAGTAACCGCGGATTAGACGGATGAAGACGGATTTTCTTTATCCGTGTTCATCCGCGTCTCGAGATCCGTGTAATCTGTGATTAAACGGTTAAGGTTGTGCCATCGAATTTGGTCAGGCTGAAGCCGTTGAATACTTCGTTGTAACAGGCGCGCTGGTCCTTCAGGATCCCGATCGCGATCTGCTCGCCGAGTTTCAGCGACTCAGTTCCGTCCGAACGCCAGTGCACACCGGCAGTGTTCCTCCCGAGCGCTACATTCGAACCAATCTTGTTCAGTTCGCCACCGACAGTCAGATCGCCCGCATCAGAACCCGCGTAAGGCACGAGACTCAAGCCGTCGTCCGTTGGTTGCACGGGCGCGAGGCCGATGTCGACCAAACGCGTCGTCTCCTTGAACCATGCTTTGAGGATCGTGACGCACGCGCCCGCGACGGTTGCGTGTCCCGCGCCATAAGCCGGGTGCGTCGGCGAACCTTCCGGAAACGCCATCGGCAGCAACGCACTGCCCGCGGCCATGAAACCCTTCAGACGATTGTTGTCCGAGAACGAATTGAGTATCTCTGGGTGCACCGGGTAATTCGCGCCTGCGAAAAGTGTCCGGTGAACTCGCTCGGCATGCGCCTCCGGTCGCAAACGTCGATGCACAAACCATTTCTGATACCAAACCGCTTTCAACGCTCGTGTCGCGACCTCGCACAAGATCGTTGCGATGTGTGGACCACCAAACGTGCCGAATCCGAACTGAGTCGGGTTGTCGTTGTAGGGATTGCCGTCGTCGAAAGGCGCGCCTGCTCCCGCGAGAATTAGAAACGCCTGGAAGTAGGCTTGGAACAGCACGTCGATGTGTACCCATTGTCCGATGTCGCGCCCGCTGCGCATGTAACGGGGCACTGGATCCAAAGCATCGGGTCCTTGTGCAATTCCTCGCTGGACCGCAAGCCACGTGTCGAAGTCAGTCATGTAATTGACGCCGGGAAGCGTCGTCGTGATCTTCTGCTCGATTTTGTTCGCGCCAAAGTGAAGGTCTTGATAGAAGAATTGAGAGAGGTAAGGGCCGAGGCGATCGCCGGGAGTTAGACCGCGAAATAGCGTTGCTGTTGTGACTGCGCCGCCGGTTTTGGGTCCGCCGAAGTCAGCGCCGTACAAACTTAAATCCGCAGCCGCTGCGTTTGCGATCGGATTTACGGCGTACTGGGAATACGGAACGTCTCGCAGCAGCGCCATCCAATAATTTTCCGAGATCTCAGCGGCTTGTTGGCGGCTCGCAAAGGCCGGCGCGGGTGGTTGCACTAACGCGTGGGCGTCAGGGCCTTCCATGTCAAAGGCCAAACCCGATTGCGGGTTCGTCAGCCGTGTGCTGCCCCCGAGCGGAATCGCATCGAAATCCGCCGGACGCCCGCTGTTGAGCGCGCGGATTAGCGCGGCGTAAGCGTTGAGATCGACGGTGCCGTCGTTGTTATGCGGCAGGCCTTTCGAGAAGTTGCCGATCTTGTTTGGGTATAGATCTTCGTCATGGTTCGATGGGTGTTGCAGGTTTTGCGGCGTCGCTTTCAGACCTTCGTTTGCTGCATCGCGACGGAGTTTGGCGCAATCGTTTGCGCGTTGATTCGAGCCGTCGGCGGCTTGAACTTTGGGAGTGATGACAGTTGCGGCAAGGGTTGCGGCGCCCACTTGACCGAGAAATGCACGTCTACTGGGTTGCATAGGAGGAACTTCCTTTTCAATCGGGATGTATCAGGGGCGGGTATTCTACACAGGTGAGTGGTGGAGCGGAAGGAAAAGCGGACAGGATTCACAGGATTTTTCATGCATCCTGTGAATCCTGTCTAAACGATCCGTCAGCCTAAGGCTTCTTGCCCTTGACTGGACCCTTGCCACCGCCTGGCGCCGGACGTTCTGGCCTTTGTTGTTGCTGCGGACGGGCCGCTGGTTGCGCGTTTCGAACCGGGCCAGGATCTCGACGCATTTGCGGCTGTGGCCGCTGCTGCGGAACGACGATCTGACGCTGTTGTTGTGGTTGCGGTCGTTGTTGCGGCGCTGCGACGCGTTCGCCCTGCGCTTGCTGTCGCGCCGGTCTGGCTGCACGCTCAGCCTGCACTGCTCTTGGCGCCTCAACTACTCGTGGCTGCTCGCGCTGCTGTCGCCGTTGCTCCTGGTCGACACGTCGCAGATCGCGTTGCGCCTGTGCGCGAGGTCTTTGCTCGACAGGCTGCTGCTGAACACGAGCCGGCGCTTGCGGCGCTTGTTGGGCCACACCTCTGCCTTGTTGGCGCTCATCCTTCACCTTGAACTTCTGACCCTTCGCGCGATCAGAAACCGTGTCGACCTTCATCGACTTCGCAACATCACGCCGGAACGGCGGCGCGGCTGGCTTCGTGCTGGTAATCACGGCGGTGTCGTTTAGCTTCTTTGCAATCCCCGGTGGAATGTCTTTCTTCCCACGACCCCACGCTGAATGAATCACCGCATTGCGCAACGGCGTCAACAGCAGTGGATCCAAAACCGGATTTGCTGACGCCAGCATGTTTCGATCAGCCTTTCGCGCACGACGCCAGTCGCTTCCGCGCACGAAGTCGTCAACACTCACCACCGTCACTGCACCCGGCACGTCGAGATTCACGACGCGCTGGTACAGATTGTCGCGAGTGAGGTAATTCGGTTGCCATGACTCGTTGTAGTAACGCGGCACGTAAACATCGCCCGGACCAAGCGGCACCCACCCGATCTCGTTTTGACCAAAGGGCACAAACGCGACGAGTGCTGGAGAGTAGACCGGTTCAGTCCTCACGTTGTCAGGTACCCAGTACCAACGATCGCCGACAAACGCCCAGCGTCCGTAGTGATACGGCGCGTAGCCCCACGGTTCAGTCGAGACCCACGTTGGACCATACGGATAATCGTTGTACCAGTAACCCGTCTGGTACGGCGTCCAGCCGCTATCGACGCGCGGCGCCCACACATATCCGTAGTTGTCGACGTTGCGCCAGTCGCCGTAGTAATCGAGATCGTAGAGACCGGGGATGTACGAGTTGACGTACTGGTAACTGACGGTGCGACGGTAAGGATCAAAGTAATAGGGATCGTTTAGATAAGCGTTGTAGTCGCGATAGCGACCGTCGTAATACTGCGGATACTGATAGCCGTAATAATCGTCGACGAGATAACCCGCGTCGCGGCCGTTGAGCTGTGAAAGAACAACGTCCGCCGCAGTTGTGCCGATCAGCGTCAACAACTCACCCTTGCTGATCTGCCCGCTGCCGCCGAGGCCAACGACCTGCGCCAGACCGCTCAACACCGAAACGAGTACCTGCCCGTTGTCGATGCCGACGTTGTACAAGCCCGGCTGCTGAAAATCGACTGCGCCGTACGGCGTTGCAACTTCAAACAGATCGCCTGAATTCAGATAACCAACATCGAAGATCGCCGAGCCGTCGCGCAACGCGAGCTGCGTGCGGCGATCGCTGAGTGAAAGCACGTCAAGCGACGTGTTTGGATTGAGTCGCGCGAAGTTGCGTCCGGTGAACGCGACACTCGCGCGCGAGTTGTCGCGCGTGTAGATGCGGTCGCCGACGGAGAAAGGTTGGTTGTCGGTGGCGGCGATCCATTGATCGCTTGCTGCGTTACCTGCGACGCTGTTGTTGAGTGCGACGTCTCCTTCAACGCGTTGAATGCGAGCGGCATTTGGCAAAGCCTCGGCTGAAGCAGTTTGCTCGTGCTTCATCCAAAGACCGACGCCGATGCCTGCCAGGACGGCGCACACCACCGCCACGATTGTCAGGTGCGGCCACACTTTCAGATTGTTCATAACAGCCCCCTAAAAATTTTGTTTTGCTTGTAATTGTGGCAAGCACCATACCCAGAATAGAGGCCGCGGATAAACGCGGATAAACGCCGATCTGCGTTGATTTCATCAATCTGCGGCTAACCCATATGGTTGGTTACTGAATCAAATCGTCTCGTAAACCTACATTCCAACGCTGCGTTTTTCCGCGTTTTTCGGATGGAATAGGGCTTGCCAAACACGCTCGTGTCGACCTCTCTCCCGCCGGTCAGTACTGAAAGGATTTTGAAAGAACGTGAAACACTTAAAACGAATCGGATTCTCACTAGCAATATCCGCGTTGTTGCTGGGAGCGAGCGACCTTGCGAATGCGCAGGGCAGACGTGGCCGCGGTGAAGAGCGGAGGCAGGAAAACCAGGCCGAGCGCGAGCAGCGCCAACAACAGCGGCAAGAGGCACAAAAGAACCGCCAACAAGAGCAACCGCAGGGTTGGGAACAACGCCGCCAGGAACAGCAGAACAATAGTCAGGAACGACAGCAGCGTTGGGAACAGCGCCGTCAGGAGCAACAGCGCGATAGCCAGGAACGGCAACAGCGTTGGGAACAACGCAGGCAGGAGCAACAGCGCGATAGTCAGGAGCGCCAGCAGCGTTGGGAACAACAGCGCCAGCAGCAACAGAACGATCAGCAACGCCAGGAACAGATCCGCCAGTCGCAGGAACGCGAACAGCGTTGGCAGCGGCAGCGCGAGGAACAAATCCGCCAGTCACAGGAGCGTGAGCAACAGTGGCAACGCCAGCGCCAGCAACAGCAGAACAACCGTGACTGGGATCGCAACCGCGATGGCCGTAACGATCGCGACTGGGATCGTAATCGCGGTGACAACAACTGGCGCCAACGTGATTGGCAGCGCGAGCAACAGCAGCGTGCCGAACGTTATCGCCAGGATTGGCAACGACGACAAAGCTACCTCTACCAGCGACAGCGACTGCTCGAGCAGCAACGCCGCCTGAACCAGTTGCGCTACCAGCAACGTTATCTCGAACAACTGCGTCGCGATCAGTTGCGGCTACAGCAGTGGCGCTATAACGATTACGGCCCGTACAACTATCGCTATCACCGCGGCGGCAGCTACTACGAAACCAATCGCTACGGCGCGGAGATGTTGCAGCGTGCGATCAATGATGGTTATCGCGAGGGCTACTACGCCGGGCAAGCCGACCGCGAGGACGGTTACGGTTTCAGTGCTGAAGAGGCTTACGCGTATCAGGACGCGAGCTACGGCTACGATGGTTACTACGTCGATCTGAGCGAGTATCAGTATTACTTCCGTGAAGGATTCAGGCGCGGCTACGAGGACGGTTACTACAGCCGTTCAAGCTACGGCCGGTATTCGAATGGAGGCTACAGCATCCTCGGTACGATCCTCGAGCAGATCCTGGGGCTGCAGTTACTGAACTAAGAATTTTGCCGCAGATTGACGCGGATTAACGCAGATCATGTTTTTATCTGCGTTAATCTGCGGCTTAATTTATCGCAAACCCTTTGCGCCGGATCGTCTTCACGCAAGTCGTATCGAGACCTTCGTTAGTCCCACGCTCGACAAAGTCAGTCACGAGGCGAAGGATGCAGTCGATGTTCTCGAGTCCACCGAGACCATGTGCGCCATGCGGTACGACGATGTGAAGACTGTTGGGAAGAGTCTTTGCCACTGCGTCGCCGTTTGACGGCGGTGTCACCGGATCCCATTCTCCAGTCACAATCAAAACAGGAACATCTGCACGGACCGGCTCGGCGTAATCGCGTTCGATTTTGCCGCGCGGCCACAGCGCGCACGCTTCTCGCTGCTGGCGCAGCCGGTAATCACCGAGGAACGTGTTTGCGGCCATTCGTTCGCCTTCGCCGGGTTTGATCCACGGCAGATCTTCGGCACAAGTCACCGAGAGATACATGCCATTGCTGCCGCTACCCACCAGGTTTATGCGATAGCCGATGGCGGTTTCAGCCAACATGGTGAAGTCGCCTTGCGCCGCCCGATGAATAACGAGCGGCACCCGGCTCGCAGGCCTCGGGCCGTACAACATGTAACGAATGGCTTCGGCGGCGAGATCGCGAGAGAGTTTTACTTTAACGCGCTCCTTCGATTTTGGTTTCTGCACCTCGACTTCAACTGGCCCTTTGATGAGTTGGGCCAACAACGACTGCGTTTCTTCCTTCAGATTCGGAAACGCTTTGTGACACGCCTCATCGGCCGCACACTCTGCGATAACGCCTTGCAGCGCTCGCTCATTACTCAGCGGAAAATCACTCGGCATGTATAAATTCGCTGGGGCGACGCCCTGGAGTGTCGCCGTGCGCACGCGCTTCGGATATCGCTTCAGGTAAGTCAGTGCTGCGCGAGTTCCGTAAGAACCTCCGAAGAGATTGATCTTTTCGTAACCGAGTGCTGCTCTCACTTCGTCCAAATCGTCCATGGCGATAGTGGTCGTGTAGAGCTTCAGATCCGAGTTCGCTTCAAGCTGAGGCCGGCACTTGCGAACGTCGTCAAGCGGCATGAAGTAACCGAGATAGCTTTGCAAGTCGTTTGGGTTGAAGAACTCGCAATTGAGCGGATGGGATTTGCCTGTGCCGCGCTGGTCCACAAACACGAGGTCGCGATGCTCACGTATCTTCGCGAATTCCGGTGCGAAGCCGAGCGCATCTTCGGTGGCAGCCGATCCCGGTCCGCCGGCAAAGTAAAAGAGCGGATCGGGCTCGCGCTTTTCGCCGGTAGCAGGCAGGACGAGGATGTTCAGGCTGATCATCCGGCCCTTTTTAGTGGCGCGATTTTCGTAGACTTCGAGAGTGCCGCATTTTGCTTTGCCGAGACGCTGGATCTCGCAGTCGTTTAACGTAATTGTCTTCGGCGGTGTTTGGCGCACCGCGCTCGAGGTTTGAAGTGAAAGCGCGAGTATAAGAATAGCGATGCCTGCTTTAGTCATGAGTGTTAATCCTTCGATTCTGAAATCCGGTGTAAGTTAGGACAGGATCACGGGATTTACAATCAATTTGGTTGAGGTCCGGCAGCCTGACCGAAAGCTGACTGCTTCTTCGTTGGACCATCGAACGCCGCAAAATCGTGTAAATCACTTACTGCGAACAACTTTAATAAAGACGAGCCGCGTTGCGCCCGCGGCGGCATATCGCTTGCTCAACACATCAACGTGGCGCACTCGCAAATGCGCAAGACTCACGCTCGTTAGTACCTGCCCCAGCTCTCCCACGAGCAACGATTGGAGAGAATCGGCTATGAAAAAGAATCAGTTCTCTGAGTTTGTTTCGAACCTGCTTATCGCCGGAGCGGTATCACTCGCGTTTGCACCGTTCCTGTTTGGTGACCGTCTGATCCTGGTTGTCGGCGGCCTGGTGCAGCAGGGCGGCGTAATGTTCGACCAGGTTACTAACTACGTTACCTGGCTCGTTTCTTAGATCCATCTCGTTAACTTGCAAATCCTGTCTAAAATGTCCCTCTAAACCTGGGATTGCCAATCTATTTAGCGACGACGTTCCTCTCCGCGTCGTTTCTCCGTCTTTGCGCCTTTGCGTGAAAACTTCCTACAATGTGGCCGCGAATAGGGAGGGTTCTTATGTTGTGGCGCAAAAGTATTGTTATTGTTCTGATCCTTCCCCTGTTGCTGATTTTTGTTAATGCTGAGACGCAGAAGATGCATCGTATCGCAGCAGGCGTGTGGGGCGGCGAACACATCCGCATCGAGGTCGGAGCGAAGTCGGCCACGGTTGAGTACGACTGCGCCAGCGGCGTGATTGATGGGCCGTTAGTAGTCGACAGCAATGGCGACTTCAACCTTCGCGGCACTCATAAAATGGAACGCGGTGGCCCGGTTAGAGCAGACGATAATGCGAAAGAACATCCGGCGACTTACACCGGATCGATCAAAGGCAACACGATGACGCTGACGTTGAAGTTTGCCGACTTCGAACCGGAGACGTTCACATTGGAGAAGGGCAAACCTGGCGAGCTGTTCAAGTGTAAATAGCTTTTATTCACATGGGCGTAGCGAGAAAGTTTTTGATAAGCGGGGAAGTCCAGGGGGTTGGGTACCGGTTCTTTGCGCAACGAGCAGCCGCGCGACATCAGGTAGTTGGTTACGTGCGCAACTGTCCTGACGGAACAGTCGAAGCATTCGCGGAAGGCCCGGCCGGCAGCGTTGAAGCTTTCAAACATGACCTTGTCACCGGGCCGCAATGGGCCGTGGTGGACCAGGTGGAAGAGATATGTCTCGAGCCGACAGGCTCTTATTCTGCGTTTCGCATTGAGAGATGACTGATCGATGGACCACTTAAAAGCCTTAATCCGCGAAGTGCCGGACTTTCCCAAGCCCGGCATCAATTTTTATGACATCACCACTCTCCTCAAACATCCGGAGGGACTGCGCAACACGGTCGACGCGCTCGCTTCACAGTTTGAGGGTGAGAAGGTGCATTCAGTTATCGGCATCGAGGCGCGTGGTTTCATCTTTGCGCCTGCGCTCGCGTATCACCTCGGCGCGGGATTTGTTCCGGTGCGCAAACCGCGCAAGCTGCCGGCGGAGTGTGCGTCGATCTCTTACGATTTGGAATACGGGCAGGACACGTTGCAGATCCACCGCGACGCGATTGGTGACGGCCATCGTGTGCTCATCGCCGACGATCTCCTTGCGACCGGCGGGACTGCGCGCGCAGTTGTTGATCTGGTCGAGCAGTTGGGCGGGACCGTGGTTGGGCTCGTGTTTGTAGTCGAGTTGGAGTTCCTGCCGGGCCGCGAGAAGCTGACGGGATATGATGTGCGGTCGTTGATTAAGTACCAATCCTAATTTGTAAATCGTGAAAAATCCTGTAATCCTGTAACACGATTCACCCACTTGTGCTCCCGTAGCTCAGCTGCATAGAGCGTCCGCCTCCTAAGCGGAAGGTCGCGCGTTGGAATCGCGCCGGGGGCACCATTTTCCTCAAACCACACTAACTTTATCCAGCGCCCACGACTTTCAGCCATCAACATTCGTCTGCGTTATATCTACAAACCGAACAGCAATCTCTTCGTTATCTATAATCAGACCACGGGCGCTGGTCTGGAACGACCGTCGTACAGCTTTCAAGTAAAGTTGACCCGCGACTTTACTTTTTGACGGAGAACTCTCGAGTGCGTAGAGAAATCTAGATCCACCGTCTCACCCGTTGAATGTACAAGATGTATTCGTCGCCATGCGTTGTTTTAAGGTATTCCTCTTCGAGACGCACCTGAATATTAATCAGGACCACTCCGAGTACAAACGTCATTAAACTGATGCCGTTGGGAATTACAAGAAGCAGCCCCAGCAGCGTGACGATTATGCCGAGAAAGATCGGATTTCGAGAGATGCGGAATACGCCGGTCCGCACCAGCTTTGTTCTGTGTTCACTATCTACTCCTATTCGCCATGATTCACCCATTTCGAGTTGAGCCACGATGGTCCAGCCCAATGAGGCGACCAGTAGAATCGATCCAGTAAATCTGATCCATGACTTTTCCAGCCAGGATATCGGCATTAAAAATTTATAAGCATTCGGAAAAACTGAATAGACAAGCACGACCAACACCACAACGGCGAAGAGCAGTTTGAACACGCGGCCAACGAAGTCATGCGCGTCGTCTGATCCTTTGAATACGACCGGGTTAATTCCCGTTCTCTTCCAGACGATGTAGGATCGCCAAACGAACGCGACAAGGAAATAAACAATCAGATAAATCGGAAGGAAGTATCTTGATAACATGCGTCGTCAGAGCTGGCAGCCGTAATTATTGGCTGCGCTTTCGTCTCCACACGAGGTAGTCCAGGGAAAAATAGTCGTCGCTGCGGGGCAACAGCAGAATAAAAAGCAACAGTCCCAGACGCGGAATCACGTGAGTGTGAAACTCGTAGAGAGGCTCTTTGAGCAAGTGGCCAAAAGTGACCACAGCGAGAACGAAGCCAAGCGCGACTAATGCCTCACGAACTCGCAGACCGAGAATTACCATTGCACCCGCGATCAATTCCACAAAAGGAATTATCACGCCCATTGCCCAAAGAGACCATATGGGAAGAAACGTGTCAGCATACGGCAGGAAGTATTTGCGCGCGTGATTCAATGGCCCAAGTTGAAATACCTTCATCACGCCCGCCATGAAGAAGATCAGCCCGAGCACGAGCCGTGCGAAGAGAATCGCCCAAGCGCGATCGATGTTTCGCAGTCCTGTGGTTGAATCGTCGCGAACCATAGTCAACTCGTTAACACGTTCATCCGAATAGCGCAATCATATTTTTCGCGTCACTCGCGGGTTAGCTATCGTTGACACTTTCCACCGCGCGTAACTATAGTCGCCATAGTGATACGAACACGGATTTCATCGCTGGTACTAACCCTGTTAATGTTGATTGCGGCCACAGGTGTGGGCGCGCATCAGCAGCAAGGTTGGTGCCCGATGTTGAAGCTGCCTGACTGCTGCAAGAAAGCGCGGAGCAGCGAGCGGGGAGCTTCGATAGCGCGGGTCTGTTGCAATCTGAATTGTTCCGAACCAGGCAGTACCGGCAACAGCAGCTCGTCCAGCTTTTCTGTCCAACCAAGTACGATCGGGCATACTGCCGTGGCCATGAATGCCGCCGCGTTCAGTTCTAAGGTCGTGTTCACTCCTCATTTTCAGCGACCGTATTCTTACGATTCCAACCCAAGGTACATCAAGCATCTCGCACTCCTGATCTAGATCATCAAGGGCCGAAGTGTGTCTATTTTCCGGTGGTGTCGCATTCGTATGCTTCGTGCGAGCACAGCGAATCGAACCCGTACGGCCATGTTGATCTAAATCAGGAGTGCGAGATGAAAAAGAAAACAGCTCTAATTGCTTTTGGTCTGATCCTTGTATTTGGCGGCGCTACCCGTTCTCAAGCGCAGGTGAAACGAGTGCAGATGCACATCGCGGGTTATCTGTGCGGCAATTGAGTGTACAACATTCAGAAGGCCGTGAGCCGTCTCGATTACGCACCGAAACTGAAAGAAATTGAAGTCACCGACATTAAGAAAGGTCTCGGAGTATTCACACCGAAGCCTGACAAACCTGTATCTTTCGCAGCTCTGAAAGCGACTTTGAAAAGCGCTGGTTACGTTTTGGACGCTGCGGATATAACCATCGGCGGTCTGTTAAGCAAGGAAGGAGATGTGTGGATCGTCACGGCGAATCCTTCCGGCCAGAAGTTTGTACTAGAGGGGGCTACCGTCGCGAATGCAGTGGCAGGAACTCAAATCGGATCGCCAATCGAAATCAGCGGCGGTTGGAAAACTGTTGGGCAAGGGATTAGTGCTCGCGAAGTCGTAACGCCTGCGGAAAAGACGCCGGCTTATCGCTCGCGAACGAGCAGTCACTCATACTTTGCGGAGTTCATTCCCGCGAAGTTTATGCGCGTCGAAAACGGTGCTGAAACGACCACTTCACCGTCAGCCGCTAAGGCCGCAAAACCATTGGCTCCCATTCGTGTCACGTCGCCGGGACTGACCGTTTACAAAGGAGGCGCGGTTACGCCGCGCCTCTATTTTATTCGTCAGCACCTTGGACCATTGAAAGTAAATCGACAGGTGGTTAATGTTAGTTTGTCATACACTCCACACCCAAAGCTGCAGCTAGAGGCAGAGGTTCCGATCTCACGCACGTCATTTCACAATGCAGCGACTTCTGGATCGGGTGTCGGTCTGGCTAATGTAACTGCGTGGGCCAAGTATCGCTTCTTTCGCCAAGTGAAGACGTATGGCGACAGGCAAGCGGCTGCGAGATTTGGGTTGGAGTTGCCAACCGGCAAGAAAGAAGCTCCCACTCAAAGTCAGATCAATGTACCGGCGTTTGTGAGACAACAACTAACACCGATCAATGGCGGGCTCGCACCGCATTTGGATCTCGCGTTCTCACAAGCCGGTGGCCGATTCATCTTTGGTGGAAACGCGGAGGCCATTTTTCGCACCGAGCGAGACGGCTTTCGCATGGGCCACGAACAGAGATTGAACACCGATCTCGAGTACGTCCTGCTCCCGCGTGAATATAAGAAGCCGGGCGGTGAATTGTTTCTTATTCTGGAAACGACGTTTGTTCATCGAGGAACAGGCCGCCTCGATAGCGTGACAGTGCCCGGCAGCAAAGCGACTGAGTATTACCTTGCGCCAGGACTGCAATACGCGGCGCGTCCGCGCTTCGTCGTCGACGGTAGCGTGCAATTTCCCGTCGTACGGAATATTGGACCTTTGACACTGCGCACCGATGCGAACCTTTTAATCGGAGTGAAATATCTGTTTTGAAGATGGTGAGCCTTCGACCACTGTTCGTACTATTAATCGTCTTTGCCGCTGCCATGGATGCTACCGCGCAGCAGAGAACGCCGGACTTTTCGTTCAAAGACATTAACGGAAAGACCATCCGGCTATCTGATTTCAAAGGCAAGGTTGTCTTATTGAATTTTTGGGCAACGTGGTGTGTGCCGTGTCGGGCGGAGATCCCGGACTTGGTTAAGAAGCAACGGGGTTATCGAACGCGTGGTTTGCGGATACTCGGCATTACCTATCCTCCCGAGCGAAGGTCTGAAGTCCGCAGCTTCATGCGAGAACTCAAAATAAATTATCCAGTCGTAATGGGTTCCAAAGGAACCAAACAGGCATTCTCATCTTCCGAAACGCTGCCGCTGACCGTCGTCATAGACCGGGAAGGAAACATACGAGAAATAATTGAAGGGATAATTTATTCCGATGAGTTTGATGAGAAAGTGAAGCCGCTACTATTAACGGCAACGCTTCTCCCGCACAAGAAATAGGCTATATGCGCCGTATCGTCCGACGCCGTGCCCCTCTTCACTTTACTCGTACCGCAGTGCGCTCAGAGGATCTATTCTTATCGCGCGGCGGGCCGGTATGTAGTTAGCGACTAGAGCAATTATTACAAGCAGTAACGTCACAGCAATCAAAGTCGCAAGATCAGTAGTCCGCACTCCAAAGAGCAACCCCGAAATCAGCTTCGTAAGTGCAACAGAAGCACCCAGTCCCATGATTGCTCCAATTGCCACCGGGGTCATTCCCTGCAGCAGTATTAATTTCTTCACGTCACGCGCCGTCGCACCCAAAGCCATGCGCACGCCAATCTCTCGCGTGCGTTGAGCCACCCCATACGAGACCACGCCATAAATCCCGATCGCCGCAAGGCCCGCAGCCGTAACCGCGAAAGCCGATAACAACAGGGTTGTAAATCGTTGCGGAGCGACCAATTCAGACACTGTCGATTCCATCGACTTAAACGAATGGATCGGCTGCAACTTGTCTATCGCTGCGAGTTCAACGCGAATAGGTGCAGACAGCCGCATGGGATCTCCCGATTGCGCTCGCACCACGAGTGACATCGAGCTCCAGTTTTCCTGAAGATAAGAAAAGTACATGTGAGGAAAAGGCGCTCGGCTTAAACTCCAATACCGTGCGCTGCCAACGACTCCTACGATCTCGCGCGACGATTGTCCCTCGCCACGACTGAATTCACCTTTGATATGTTTGCCGATCGGATCTTCTCCAGGGAAGTATTGCTGAGCGAATGCTTCGTCGACAATGACGACGGGCTGTGACCCTTTCCCGTCGCTATCATCGAAGAACCGTCCTTTGCGTAATGGAATGCCCAACACCCGAAAATAGTCCGGGCTGACCTGATTGATTTGCGCGGAGGGTTCCTGCTCAGGAGGAAGCGGCGGATGCTCATCAATGCTAAACGAAAACGACGCATTGAGACTATTGATGAGTCCTGCCTCGCGAACGTTTGGAATTGTCCGAACGCGTCTTAGTAATTCCTGATAAAACGAACTGACGCGATCCAGCCCTTCATACTTGTCACCTGAGGGATCAATCTTAGCGGTCAACACCCCGGTCGGATCGTATCCAAGATTCACATGCGCTAATCGCCAGAAACTCCTGATCATCAGACCGCCACCTACCAGCAACACCATGGCCAGTGCGACCTCAGCGACGACCAGCACCGAGCGGAGATGTTTTCGTGGTGCGACAGTTCTACCCCCTTCGCTTAATGCTTCATTTAGATCGATTCTTGAAAGTTGAAACGACGGCACTAAACCAAAGAGGAGACTGGTTATGAGCCCCAGCGTAAAAGTCACAACCAGTGCTGTTGTGTCTAACGTCAATAGAGCGACACGTGAGTTTGCGTCGGCCAGATACTCAGGCAGACCACTCGCAACGAATTGAGTTGCCCATTTCGCGAGAAGTAGTCCGATGCTGGCACTTAGAAGTGACAGCAGCAGGTTTTCCGTCAACAATTGCCGCATCACGCGCCATCGGCCTGCACCCAATGCCGTCCGCACTGCTAGTTCTCTGCGTCTTACATTTCCGCGGGCCAGCAGAAGATTCGCGATGTTTACACAAGCAATCAGTAGCACGAAGCCAACTGCCACCATCAGCAACAACAGCATCGGACGAACTTCCTCTGTCAGCTCGGATTGCGGGATAGCTAGCCGGGTAATCACTTGTGAGTTAGAACTTTTATTAAACTCACGCGAAATTGTTTCGACTTCCGTGCTGGCCTGCGCGAACGATACGCCAGGTTTGCGACGGCCGATGACCTCGAGGTAGCCGGCGGGATCATTTTCGTCCGTCGGCGTGAATGCGAGCGGCGTCCATAGATCTGTCTTAGTGAAAAATCGAAAATCCTCGGGCATCACCCCGACAACCATGTAGGAGTCGTCGTTGAGTGTGATCGTCTGTCCGAAAATTTGCAGGTCACCTCCAAATCGCCTCTGCCATAGGTCATTACTAAGTATGACAACGTGATTTCCGCCGGGACGATCCTCGTCCTCGATGAATGCCCGACCGTGTCGAGGCGCAACGCCGAGCAGTGAAAACAAATTGGCTGAAACTTGAAACCCTTGTAGCCGCTCCGCCTCGCCGAGTCCCGTAAGATTTGCCGCCCATCCCTTATTACTGAGCGCCGCGACATCAGTAAAGACGCTGTTGTTTCGCTTCAGATTCAGAAAAGCGATCGGCGACAAAGGGAATTTCGATTCTCCACCGGCCGTGTTGTAGATCGTCACGAGCGCATCCGCGTTAGCGTACGGCAGTGGCTGCAAGAGCACCGCATTAACGATGCTAAAGATAGCGGTGTTCATGCCAATGCCCAGGGCCAACGTCAGAACCGCAATGAAGGTGAAAGACGCGTCATGTCGCAGCATACGGATCGCGTAACGCACATCCTGCCACAGTGTCTCCATAAGACCACCACCTCTAACTGAGTATCCCAATTCTTTAATGCGAGTCACACGCCCGAATCGTTGTTCAGCTAACATGCGAGCTTCGCGAGGTGACATGCCCTTACTGATATTTTCCTCAGTTTTCATGTCGAGGTGAAAACGCAGTTCCTCGTCGATCTCGTTGTGAACCGCTTCGCTGTCCCGCAAAGCCCGGAATCTGTCTCGCAAAACTTTCCATGACCACATGGTATGGCCTCCTCTCACGTGGCCTTTAAAACTTTGGTTACCGCCGTCGAGAGGTGCTCCCATTGAGACTCTTCAGTGGCGAGTTGTTTGCGACCTCGTCGCGTTATCTTGTAGAAGCGTGCGCGTCGATTATTTTCTGACAGCCCCCACTCCGATTCGATCCAGCCCTTCTGTTCGATTCGATAGAGCGCGGGGTAAAGAGTCCCTTCCTCGATTCGAAGCATGTCTTCTGCCAGTTGCTGGATGCGCTGGCCAACGCCGTATCCGTGCATTGGTCCCAACGAGAGTGCCTTTAGCACTAACAAGTCGAGCGTGCCCTGCGGCAGTTCCGACTTCTGTTTCACGAGTTAATTGCTCCCCTCTTTGCTTCTAGGGAGCATCGTCTCACAAGTGGACCGCGAAATTCAATAGGGTGATGGACTTTTCGCGAAGAGCCGCAGGCGAGCGCCAACGGTAGCGTTATGCGTTGAGGAAGCAGAATGGCCACTTTCCCATCAGCCTGATCACATTTTTATTCGCGAGATACCACGGTTTTGCAACCTATCCAACCTCGCGCAGCAGAAGAATGGCGCATCCCCTGTCATAGATGTCACAACCCCTGGCTTTTTCCGACGAATCTGGAGGTCTGTGAAGATGAATCCGTCTCGCCTAATCGCTATCGCGATCGTTTCGTTCGTTTTAATCACGCTGCTCGCGCTGCTGCCAGCGACTCCCGAGAAAGTCTTAGCTGATAACAACACGTTCACGTTTCAGGGCCAGTACACGGCTCCCGCTTGTGGACCTCGGTACGACTTTACGATTGGATCAAACACCAAAACGATCGACGTCGTGGCGTCGACCGTTCCCGTGAATGACATCGTGCTGAAGTTGTACTACGCAGGACAGGTCATCTCGGAGCAGGATACTGCCACAAGCCCGGAACCCATCCACTACGCAACCGGCAATAACCTTGCGCCCGGCACGTATCAGGTGGAAGTCTGTCCGTTCGGCGGGCAAGCTGTAACAACTCCCGCAGATTATGCGGGTGTAATCATCGTCAGTGAAGCACCGGTTCCTGGAACTGCTCCGCCGGCAACGAACCCGATAGTGCTGCCGCCGGCGCCGATCGATTCCGGACCCGCGCCGCGTTACCAGAGCCATACGCCGACCGCTGCCCAGATCGAAGCCGGCATGACCAAGAACTCGCAGGACGAACCAAACATCGGCGTAAACTGGAGTAGTGGAGCGGTGATGCTTCAGGCACTGATGCAAACAATCAAAGTGCAGTTTGATGACGAAGCCTGCCAGCAAACTCCGCCTTCGACGTGGAAGGACGTAACACCCGTCACGTCGCAGGAAGGATTTGACCCGATTCTCTTCACGGACCACGGGACGAACCGCACGTTCGTGACACATCTTCTTCTCGATCCTGCTGCGAACGCTTCGTCTTTCACTGACAACGACGGGACCAACTGGACTCCGAGCCAGGGTGCAGGCTTCGGATCGGGTTTCGATCATCAGACACTCGGAGCCGGTCCATTCCATGCTCCCGTTCCACCGCTGCCCGGCTACAAAAACGCGGTCTATTACTGTTCGCAGGAAGTTGCGTTCGCGAACTGCGCTCTGAGTGTGGACGGTGGGCTGACATTCGGGCCGGCCGTGCCCATCTATACCCTCGTGTCGCCCGATACAGCCACGCTGGGCCAGTGTGAAGGGCTACACGGTCACGTGAAAGTCGCTCCTGACGGCACGGTCTACGTTCCGAATGCCGCCTGCGTTGGACCAGTCAATCCAAAAGAGAACGGCTTCGCGCTCTCCGAAGACAACGGAACGACATGGAAAGTGCGGACCATTCCGGGAACTGCCGGCGGCGGCAGTGATCCTTCGGTGGCCGTCGACGACGGCGGTCTGCTCTACCTCGGATTCATGAATGAGGACAAATATCCTGCGGTAGCCGTGTCGGCCGACAAAGGAAAAACCTGGACTAACATGTACGACGTTGGTGCAATGGTCGGCGTCAAGAACGCGGTCTTCCCAGCGATGGTCGCGGGCAGTGCCGGTCGCGCCGCGATGGCCTTCTATGGCACCACGCAGGAAGGTTCAGTTAACGATTTCAACTCCGAAGCTGTTTGGTATCTCTACGTCGCGCACACCTACGACGGTGGAGCGCATTGGATCACCGTTAACGCTACGCCGAATGATCCGATTCAGCGCGGCGGAATTTTCCTTGGCGGAGGATCGCAGATCCATCGTAATCTGCTCGACTTCTTCGGCGCGGACGTCGATCGGTTTGGTCGAATGACAGTTGGCTACGCCGACGGCTGCATCGGCCCATGCGTCCAATCCGGCGATGACGCTCGCGGAAACTCTTACACTGCGTACGGCAGTATCGCTCGTCAGACTGGCGGTCGCCGGCTCTTCTTCGGCGCCGATCAGACCGGCGCGACTGTCCCCGGTGCGCCACGTCTCACAGTTGGGCGTAACGGCTCGATGAGCACTCTTACCTGGTCGCAATCGGAAAACGGCGGCTCTTCGATCACGGGTTACAACGTGTACCGCAGCGCAGGCGGGGCCGAGCAATTAATCGCGACGTTGGGAGGTGATGCGCGGCGATACGTCGACAGCTCAGGCGACGCGACGACAACTTACACCTATCGAGTCAGCGCGACGAACGCGGTCGGCACGTCCTGCGGGACGAATGCCGTCGTCGCCGCCCCTGTGGGCGGATCGTGCGACCCGAACGGTCTACGAATTCTAAATGACGCATCCGGCGATCAGATTGGAGCGCCGCTCGAAGGTGACATGGATATCCAGTGGGTGTCGATCGGTGAGCCATTCTTCGCCGACGGCTCTCGCAAGCTTGTCTTCAAGATGAAAGTCGCGAGCCTGGGCTCGCTCAAACCGAACCGCATGTGGCGCATCCTCTGGAGCTACCCGGATGCACCCGTCGCCGGAAATCCAACTTCCACCGCATTCGTTGGCCGTTACTACATCGGCATGAATGTGAATAGCGATGGAGCGGCGACGTTTGAATATGGCATCGCGCAAACTCTCAGTGCAGTGGTGGCGAACGCCTCGCCCGCTGAAAAGTTTGGGCCTGCCGATCCGGAAAGCAATTTCAACGCGGACGGCACTATCACTTTGGTTATCTCAGCGGACAAGGTGGGTGGGCCAAAGACGGGCGACCTGATTGGTGCGCTCGTGGCGCGAAGTTATCCGGTGGCCCAGGACGTCACGCTGCGTGGCGACAGCGCCTCCGACGTGGCGAGTCTCGGCAGTACGTACGCCCTCGTTGGCAACGCCTTCTGCGCGTCGTCGAGCACGTGTTTTGAAGATGACGCGACGCCGATCGCTTACTCGTCGGGCTGGCATCAGGTCGCGGATTCAGACGCGAGCGGTGGTCACTTCCGCGTCAACCCAAACAAGAACGGCAGTGGCTCGCTGAAGCTGACGTTCAACGTGGACGCCGGTCGCACTGGCGCAGTGGTTTATAACTTCGCAAAGAGCACGAAGGGAGGGACCGCGGACGTTTATATCGACGGCACGTTCAAGTCGCAGATCGCTTTCAACACAAGCAGCGGATCGCTCAACGATCCGGTCTTCGGTTTCAACGCTCGCTTCGGTGGTCTATCAGCCGGAGCGCACACCTTCGAGCTGCGTAATGTGCGAGGAGCGGTCTACGTGGATGGTCTCTGTCTCGAAAGCGCGGCTTCTACCGGCGCGCCAACGACGGGACCGCAATCAACTACGAGCGCGATTGCCGCTCTCGCTGCACTTGGCTCGCTGGTCCAATCTGTAAACGCGCCCGCGGGCACGCAGTCGATCTCGGTTGTAGCCAGCGGCGATGGGCTATTGCGCGTGATACTCATCGATCCGGCTGGCCTGACTCTGGCGACTGCCGATGCGGTGAATGGCGTGGCGGTTCTTGACACGACCGTCTCTCGGACCGGCGTGTACCAGGTGAAGGCAGTTAACCTGGGAACGAATCTCACGCAGACGTGGGTGGCGGCGACGCCGTACGGGTTGCGCTGATGTGTGGCTCGGTGCGGATGCACACTGTTGTTCTTCTCGGGATGCTTCTGTTGCTGGTGTGCGCGCAACGCACATCCGCGCAGCGCCACCGCGATCCGTGCCGGCTCCTCACGGACGCTGAGGTGCGCGCGGTCCAGGGGCAGGCGCCGGCACAGAAGATCCCGAGCGAACAGCCGGCGGGATCGTTCAGGTTCACGCAGTGTTTTTACCGGACACAGGAATTGTCGAGTTCAGTCAGCGTCGCACTGGGTGTCCCGCTTACGGACGACAAACGTTCTGGACCACGCGAATACTGGCGAGCGCAGTTCAAGCGCGAGGATCGTGAAGCGCGCGAGGAGTCTGACGAAAAGAAGAACGAGCCAAGGCGTCTGGCTGGCCTCGGTGACGAGGCGTTCTGGGTCGGAGATCCCGTGACTGGTGCGCTTTACGTTTTGAGAGGCGAGGTGTTCCTTCGCGTGAGTGTCGGCGGCCCGCCGGCTCAGGCTGAGAAGATCAGACGCGCGAAGGCCCTCGCTCTTTATGCCTTGAAGCGCCTGGATACGGGTCGCGTTCCAACCCGTAGCCGGTAAAGAAGTGTTTAGAGCGAGCGAATCGAGCCATCGAGGTTGGGGTCGAAGGTGGCCAGGAAGATATTGGGGAAGACAGTGCGCAATCCGATGGTGGATCTGGACGCCTTCGATCGTGAGAGCGGCGAACTGAACGTGATCATCGAGACACCTAAGGGTAGTCGAAACAAATTCGACTACGATGAAGAGTTGGGTATTTTCAAACTGGGTGGTCCGCTTCCTTTAGGGGCCGTTTTCCCTTTCGACTTTGGTTACATCCCATCTACTCGTGGCGGTGACGGCGACCCGTTAGATGTACTCGTGCTGATGGATGAGCCGGCCTTTCCTGGTTGTCTGGTCTCTGGAAAACTGATTGGAATAATCGAGGCGGAGCAGACCGAAGGAGAGGAAACGACTCGCAACGACCGGCTCATCGCGGTCGCCGCCGTCTCGCGCAATCATTCTCACGTCCGCTTTCTCGGTGACTTGAACGCTAACTTGGTCCATGAGATCAAGCGGTTTTTCGTTTCTTATAATGAAACCAAAGGAAAGGTCTTTAAGGTTTTGGCCCGGCACGGACCCGATCGCGCAGCCGCCGTGGTGGAGAATGGTATGAAAGAGTTCGCCCGTTCGCGTCCGGGCCGGACAAAACCTCGAAAGCGGTAGTTTGCGAACATCGAACTATTACACGCACTTGACCGCAGCGCGAGACTTCACTTCTTATCCGATCGATTCCCTAAATCTCAAAGCATCTTCATGTTCACCGTTCGATTGCCATATTGAATCGTGAATTCATTGCCTACCACTCACCACTCATGATAAAAGGCTCCTCCCAGAGTTCCTATAAAGCCTTACCGCAGTCCCGGAACCAAGTGATATCCAACGCGTCCTTTTGTTCTCCAACGTAACTATTTGGAGGACGCTTCGCGAATCACGGAAGACAGAAGCTCTTGCAAGCTGAGCTTGGTACCCCGATGACAACTTCCTTAGAGTCGAGCGCCACAACCTCCACACTGCGTCAGCACAAGCGGATGCTTAAGCTGACCTTTCCTATCCTGAGGAACCGTCTTTTTAGGCACAAGCGTCAATTGGTGATCCTTGGAGTTCTGAGCTTGATGTTAGGTGTCGTGCCGACTCTAAAGTCAGAGTTGGAGTCAGGCGTCGTACAGGAGATCAACGATGCGGTAAGATCCAAATCACCCAACATCGCTCCTGCTGACGCTTCACCAACATCTCCCGGAGAGCTTTTCAACATTCCTCTCGAAAGATTTAGCCAGGTACCAGCAAACGATCAGGACGGCATACCTGAACGATTGGCCCGGTTACTCTTCCGGAACGTTACGCTTGGATGGGCGGTTATCGTCTATTTCCTAATCGCAGTCGTCGTATTTGCGATCGAGTTAGGCTCGAAGACAATTCAGGCACGTGTGAGCAAAGACGTGTTTGCGAAATTACGTGGAACTGGCCTGCGCAGCGGTCTGTTAACTGATCCCAGCGATCTTCCGGACTTCAATAACGTAGCCGGAAATTACGCAGTGGCTATTCAACAGGGTGCGACGAATGTGAGTGATTCATATGGCTATATGCTTGACGCCGGTCAGCACATTTTTGCACTCGTGACCACACTCGTCCTGGTCGCGACTAAGAGTTGGATATTTGCAGTGTGTGCACTCCTGCTCGTTTTGGGACAAGTTACCATCAGTGTTGTTCAGGCAAGAAGACTTGAAACCAAACGTACTAAGCTTGATGGCACTCGCAACGCTTTGTCGGCGCGTTCTGACGACATTCTTAGCAAGCGCGAGATTCTTCTTGCCTATGAGCAACAGGACAAATCTGTAAATACACTTGACGAGCTCACTGAATCGTATGCGGAAATTGGTCGCGAATTGAGTGTCAGTGAGCAGAAATATGCCGGACTCGTACAATTGCTGTCCGATTCCGGACGGATTCTGATTCTCCTGTTGGCGCTTGCTTTGGCTCTCGTCTTCGGACGGTCAGCGGTGGGAAACATCGGCGATGCATTCTTCCTGATCTCGATATACGTGAGGATCTTCGTCCCCGCTTCCAATCTCTTAATGCGCTACGACACCATGAAGCGCTCCGAAGCGACTTCAAAGACTTTTCTTGATGTCCTTGAATCAGCAGAGCGGAAGACTTTGAATGCGAACTCCGGCGCCGAGTGGCTGGAGAACCGCGATATAAAATTCTCAGAAGTATCTTTTCGTTATCGCCCAGAGGACAAGCGCGACGTTCTGCATCGTTGTACATTCACAGTTCCAGCCGGCAAAACGACGTTGTTGTTGGGACCATCAGGAAGTGGCAAGACTACGATCGCGCGGCTACTGCTGAAATTCTGGCCGCTGAGGAGGGGGTCAATTCAGGTCGGCGGGCGTGAAATCAACGAGTACTCGGCCACTCAGTTGCGAGCACACATGAGTTACGTGTCCCAGGGCGATCACATTGTTGAAGACACTGTCGGAGATAATCTCTCGTGGGGCGTTTCCAGGAATGGCATTACCCCGGAACGAATGCGCGAGATTATTAAGCGTGTTGCTATCGACACACCACACGGGTACGACGACATTTTGGAAGTCCCGGCAAAAGAACTCTCGATTGGACAGCAGCAAAGACTTTCAATCGCCCGCATGATGCTGGATGAGTCGGAGATCGTGATCATGGATGAGCCACTCGCTGGTGTTGACGTGTTTACTATTCATGATCTCTTACCTCATTTAATCAGGGTCCTACGGGAGCGTAATGACACCGTGATCATGATCAGTCATCGTCTTGCTTTCGCGGGCTGTGCTGACCATGTAGTTATATTGAACAGCCTGGGACAGGTGGTGGAAGAAGGCGCCCCGACGGATTTGATTCATCGCAACGGCGTCTTCACCAGCTTGCACAAGGCCTCCGTCACCGAACTCAGTCTACGAACTCCTCCTGAACAATAAAGTTGCGCGGGAATGAACTTAATAATCACCATTATTGTCGCGGCATTGGCTATCATCGGCGGATTAACCTTGCTTGACTGGTTGGCCGGCAAAGGTCGCGTGAACCGCGATACTGTGAATCGAGAACGCCGCTTTACCCTCACATCGATCGCTTCCATTGCCGGAGGCGCGCTGGTAGGTGGCTTTGTCTGGTACGAGAACAAGCGCACCAAAAAAACACTTCACCTACTGTTTGAGCTTGAATTGTTGTTGGCCCAGCTTGAAGGACTTGTTGGAGTGGTGTTAGCGCAGCACGAATTAGCGAGCATGCTTCCGTTCATGGAAGCCGTAGTTGCGAAGATAGGAGATTATGGGTCCAGGGCTCTCGGTTTGATGCCTCACCTCGAAGAGGAACTCTCGATTGACGAGCTTGCCGAATTGAATGAAGGCACGGGGATGATTATTTCCGCACTCGCCTTGGCCAAGGACAATCCGGCCGGCGATCCGAAGGGCAATGATGCCGGCAGCCTTATCAAAACAATTCAAAGAGGCGTTGTGATCTCGAAAAGAAGAGTAAGAGAACTTATCGAAGAACGAATCTGACATCGAAACACGTTCTATTGCGGACGCACTCTACGAACAGTTAGGCGCGATTGTAAATGCTGCCTATCTGTACGGAAGTGTCGCGCGTGGGGCTCGCAACGCAGGCGATCTGGATCTGTTACTAGTTACCTCCTCGCACGATCGCGCGCGAGTATATGGAACTATCGTCAAGATTCAGGCAGGGAAGACTATTCTCATTCATCCCACAATCATCAACGAACGCGAGTTACAGTCAAATCCTTTATTCCGAGAACTCATCGACTCGTCAATAACGTTGTGGCAAGAAGCTACTCCAGCAGTCGCGCTGGTTGCTTATCAGGAAAATCATCCGCACCGATGACTGCAGATCTCAGAACACTTTATTTTTCTGACCTGCCGGTACGATAAGCATTCCCGCCAAACGATCCGCGAGGCGTGAGTTCAACTTGCGAAGTGTCTGCTCAGCTTTTTCCGCCGAACGTTTGTCCCCAACTTCCATGTACGACAGTCCAAGGCCAAAGTGCGACGAAGCGAGGTTCGGCTTAAGTCGAACGGCAGTTTCAAACGCTTTCACAGCCTGTCGATAAGAACCAATGCCGTAGTAAGCGCGGCCCAGAGCGTCGTTGATTTCAGCTTCACCTGGGCCAGCGGTCGACTTTGTTCTGTCTTCCAGAACTTTTGCTTTGACGCCATACAGCGCTTGCTTCAGCGGATCGATCGCGGACGCGTAATCAGACATTGACAGATAAGCAACACCGAGGCGGAAATAAGAATCCGCGTCAACAAATGCACGATTCAATTTAATAGCTTGTTTGATTTCGGCAATCGCAGGTTTATGCTCCCCGAGCGCCGAATACGCCACTCCGAGCTTCGCATGAACAATCGCATCCTGCGGGTTAAGGGCTACAGCCTGCGTGAGGGATTCAACGGCTTCTTTGTATTTTCCGGAGCCGAGACTCGCAATCCCTTTGTTGAAATGACCGGCAAACGAGTTCGTATCCGTTGTGTTACTGGAGACCGGAGCGGCCACTGGAACGGGCTTGGGACTTTCACTGACCGGTACCGGCGCGACCTTGTTCTCAGCAGCGACTGATTTTTCCATTCGCTCGTCTGCGGTGGCGTTACGGGGAATCGAAGCTACTTCGACTGGCCGTGCAAAATTGTAAGTGAGAACACTGTACGCACCGGTCGGATGATCCGAAAAAGCCGACATCAAGAAACGAGCTTTGCGTGCTGCGGAAGTTGCCGCGTCGTAGAGCATCGGATTACCGGACGTTGCTCGAGCCGTAGTGACAACTCCGTTCTGGTCGATGATCAACTCCACCTGGACCGGACCGGAGGCCCTTGCCAGTTCTGCATCCGCCGGATACTGCGGTTCTGGAAGGACGACCGCCGCGTTTCTGAGGACCTCTTCAGAAACTCGTAAGACCGGAAGCTTTGCCTCTTCTTTGCTCGCGTTTGCTTCGGTGCTCGTGGGTGTTACTGGAGCAGGTTTCTCAGTATTGTTTGTGGCTGGCGTCGATACAACGGCTGGCGGCTGCGTTGGAGCGGGCTTAGTTTCAACCGGCGCTGCTTCAGCATCGGTACGCTGCGTCGAAGGTGCGGTGACAGGCGCAGCAGCAACACCCGTTTTGACTGTCGCTGGACCATAGTAATAGGTCAGCGTTCGGTAGGTCACTTGAGTTGGCTCATACGAGATGGCCCCATTCTCGTAAATGGCAATGGCAGTCGTCATCTTTTTCCAGTTGCCAAACTCATCAAGTTCGTAAGTGTATTTTTCTTGCGCAAGGACAGAGCCATCGGCGCCACGCAGGGTCATCTCGATGATGTTGCCCTTATCGTCGTATTTGTATTCCTCCTTGCCCGGGGCAGTTGCACCTTCAACCGGGTAAGCTACGGAATCAATCTTTCGCCCTGTGACGTCGTAAGTCGACACTTGTACAACGGATTTCGGCAACTCTACCTGCTTGCCGTTTCTAGTGACGACGTTTGCGGTCTCAACTCGTACCCGCCGAACGGGACCTTTCAGACCATCTTGTTCGCGGCTGCCGCTGGGGCCTTCAGTTACCGGGGCATTGGTTTGTGCCGTGCTGGTGTAAGCGAAAGAACAGAGCGCAATCAGGAGGATTAGTAAATGCTTCATGGTTCTTTTCTCCCGAACTGGTTGGCTACCCGGACCACGACTGTATCCGTGCGTGAAGTTCCTGGAGGATAGCGGCGTTGTCTGGCAATGTGGAGTGCCGTTGCTTCGAATGCTTCTGCTCCCGGCTGTCGATTTCCTATCTGGGCTCCGGCGACACGTCCATCCTCGATGGTCAACTGGACGGCGATCTCGACGAATTCTTTTTTGTTCGCGGTAGGCTCCGGAGCGGGTTTGGGAGCTTCGGCTACTGCAGGCACAGGCGATGGTTGAGGAGCTTCGGCCACGGCATGCAGTGCCGGTGATGGAATGGCTTCTGGTTTAGGAGCGGTGACAGGCTCTTTTGCTTTGATCGACGGCGGTGTCTCAATGGATCGCTCAGGTGATCCCAGTGAAAAACCGAAGTCACCAATTAGAGGCGCTGTTGAAAGAGTTGGGTCGGTTATCGGATCGGTTGCGGGTTTAGACGCAACAGGGGCTTCGGGCTTTGCGGCTTGACTAACTTCGGTTTGAGCTGGGACTGCGGTAACAACGGAAACTTCGGGGGTATGCCTCAACGATACAATCGCGACGACAGTCGCCGTCCCTAAGAGAACAGCACCCAACCTCGCCAATAGTTTGCGGTAACTGTTGAGATATGCAGCCGGTTTCGAGCCGGCTAGAGAGCGCAATGTCTGTGTTGCAGCTTCTTTATAGACTCGGCTGGGAACTGCGATCTTCACTTAAAACTTACCCCTTGAAAGACCTGCTGTTGTATGCGATTGGCTAGTAAATTCCGGTGGGCGGCCGGGAACAGCTTATCAGCAGGCAAACTCGGAAATATCGAACCGGATAACGCAAGGTGCCGGGGGACTGACGTTGGCGGGTCGTATATACACCCGTGAGCGGACGGTGTCAAACGCGACACCTATCAAGTGTGGGCACGAAAAAGTCTTGTGGAATCTTCCTCCAGGATTGCACAGATACACTACGGTCCGAATCTTCCTCTATATTCATTCGAAAAGAGAAAGCCAAAGATCATGTGTCTGAAATTGCTGGGATCATTAGTCAAGGTATCGACCCAGTTATTGTAGCCGATAGTATCCGGATCCCGGCGCAGGTAGCCGAAGTACTGCATCGCCACGAAGGCCCTGATAAAGAACTGGTCTTCGACAGCTTTGCTCTCGACGATCTCGCGCAACACTTCGCCTCGCGTTTTCTGATTGCTATCGAGTGCCGCTACC
>JBKPPH010000012.1:0-4697 GCA_046733535.1 Acidobacteriota bacterium | reverse complement strand
CATCACGCCGAAGAAGTCAATGTTGACATTTGGTTATTGGAAACTGTCGACGATTAGCAATTACGAGTTTGACCCGACGCTACCGCGGTAATGACCCTATCCTCGACTCTTACCTGGATACGTTTCAGTACCGTAACGCGTATTCGGAGTTCGATCGGACGCTACCGCGGTAATGACCCTCGACTCTTACCTGGATACGGTCAGTACCGTAACGCGGTAGCGTCGGGTTGGTGGCTGGTATGAAAGAAATCTTGCACCTTTGTGCGATGTAGTGTTGTCAAACAATCGAATTCTTTCAATGATCGCCAGCGTACTAACCGCAGCATCAATGATCCTATCTCTCACGATCACTCCCCTTACTAAAGAAATCGGGTTCACATTTTTTACGTTCTAAACATGATCATGACACAGCTTTCATCGACGCTGTTGGCCATGAAAATTGACACCGTTAAGTGCGTCAAAAAATTTGAAAGGCAAGCTCTCCATGAACATCGAACGCATTCGCCCACTGACCGGACCGAATGTCTATAGCTACAAACCAGTGCTGCTCATGCGGCTGGATCTTGGCGAGCTTGCCGAACGCGAGAGCCGTGAGTTCAACGGCTTCAACGAACGGCTCCTCACACTGCTTCCCGGAATAGAACAACATCATTGCAGTCTCGGACGACCCGGCGGTTTTGTGACGAGACTTAACGAAGGAACTTACTTCGGACACGTCGTCGAGCACGTTGCACTCGAGTTAACAGAACTCTGCGGCATTGGTAAGACGCATGGTAAGACGCGTCACGATTCGGGCAGCATCTACAACGTCGCAATCGAGTTTCAGGCCGAGAAAGCGAGCACATACCTGTTGGAGCAGGCGGTGAATCTCGTCGAAACCCTGCTGCGTGAAGAACAGTTCGAGCTCGCGCCGGTAATAGAGCAGGCAAAATACCTGATCGCCGATGCGCACGTAGGCCCGACCACGCGCGCTATCACCGAGGCCGCCAACAGGCGCAACATCCCTTGCCGTCGAGACGGGACAGGCAATCGTATACAGCTCGGGTACGGAAAATATCTTCGCTACGTCCAGGCAGCGATGAGCGACCAGACAAGCGCGGTCGCAGTCGAGTTGGCCCAGGACAAAGACGAAACGAAAGATCGTCTGCATCGCCACGGTATCCCTGTTCCGAAGGGGAAGGTCGTTTACTCGCTCGAGGACGCCACGCGAGCTGCGGATGAACTCGGTCGGCCCGTAGTCGTCAAACCGTTGGACGGTCGACAGGGCAAAGCGGTCTCACTCGAAGTCTCGACACCGGAAGAGATGAAGGTGGCGTTCGAGGCGGCCCAGGAGTTCGGGTCCGCGGTACTAATCGAGGAGATGTTTGCAGGTCGCAACTACCGCGTCGCGATTGTTGCCGGCCGCATGGTAGCAGCGAGTGAGCGTTTACTGCCTCACGTGATCGGCGACGGCGTTAATTCAATCCGTGAATTGATTGCAACTGAGAACAAGAACCCGCTGCGCGGCGACGGTCACGAAAAGCCTTTGACCAAAATCAAAGTCGATTCTGACGTTATCTCGCATTTGCATCATGCGGGAATGTCGCTCGAGACGATTCCACCGCAAGGCGAACGAGTTATTCTTTCGAACCGCTCAAACCTCTCGATCGGCGCTACTGCCGAAGACGTTACAGACCAGGTGCACCCTACTGTGGCCCGCATGTGCGAACGTGCGGCGCGGCTTATAGGTTTGGATATCTGCGGAGTCGATCTCGTCATACCCGACATCGCGATGCCGATCACAAGCGGCGGCGTCATCGAGGTCAACGCTTCGCCCGGTCTACGGATGCATCACTATCCTTCGGCCGGCGTTCCGCGCGATGTGGGCGAGGCGGTAGTCGATTCGATCTTTCCGCCGGGTGCGCCGGCTCGCATACCGATCATTTCGATCACCGGAACGAATGGGAAGACGACGGTGACGAGAATGACCGCGCACGTACTTGGCAACGCGGGTCTTTATGTCGGAATGACGACGACCGACGGAATTTATATCGACGGCGAGCAAGTCGTCGAAGGAGATACGACGGGACCACAGTCCGCGCAGGTAGTGCTTTCCGATCCTGCGGTGGAAGCGGCGGTGCTTGAAACTGCGCGCGGCGGAATTTTACGACGCGGCTTGGGCTACGACTGGTCCGACATCGGCGTCATGACAAACATCAGCGACGACCACATCGGTCAGGACGGTATCAAGTCAGTCGAGGACGTGGTCTACATCAAATCGCTGGTCGCCGAGCGTGTAAAAGAAGGCGGCACTCTAATCCTGAATGCCGATGACGAACATCTGGCGAAACTGATGGAGTGCGAACGCGTCAACAGAGTGCCGAAACGAGTGGTCTATTTTTCACTCGACGAAAACAACCCGCTCGTTCGAAGTCATTTGCAGAATGGCGGCACTGCTTACGTCGCCAAGAACAAAGCGCTGATCGAGTCGATCGGCGAAACGGATCTGTGGATGGCGGATCTTGCGATGCTGCCGGTCGTCATGAACGGCGCGGCAGTCTTTCAGATCTCGAATTTGCTCGCAACGGTCGCGGCGTGTCGTGCGTTCGGTGTGGAGCAGGACGTGTTGTTGAAAGGGTTGAAGAGTTTCTCTAGTTGCGCCAACAATCCGGGAAGAGCAAATGTTTATCGCCTGAACGGCGGCCACGTCATGGTCGACTACGGGCACAACTCCGACGCCTTTGACGCGATCTGTCGTATGGCCGCGAAATGGCACGACAGGAAAGTTACCGGAGTGATCGGCGTGCCTGGCGATCGCGACGATGCCGTCATCGACCGCGCGGCGCGTGTAGCTGCGCAGGGCTTCAACAGAGTGATTGTGAGGGAGGACCATGATCTGCGCGGACGAAAGCCGGGCGACGTAGCCAACATTCTTTGTCGCGCGATCCGTGAGACTTCGCCGGGGATGAATTGCGAGGTCGTGCTCGACGAGATCGAGGCGCTGCGGCGGGCCGTCAGTGAGATGGAAAAGGGCGAAGTGATCGTTCATTTCTATGAAAAGCTCCAGCCGGTGCAGACAGCTTTACAGGAAATGAAGGCACAGCCCGTCGCCGCGTTACCGCCAGTGCCTCCGCGCAAGACGCTCAGGCGCATGAGCACAACGCGAGCGGCGTCGCGAAGAATAACCAGGAGATCAGTGCCCGCGCTGCCTCCGGCCTAAAATCTCTTTATGTTCACGCTAATCGAAAACGGAGAGGTTTATGGACCAGAACCGATGGGCCGTACCTCCGTTTTTAAGCGTGAGCGCTGGAAGGAAGCAAGTGGCTGCACAAAGGTGCGAACTTCTGTTGGATACAGTCAGTACCGCCCGCGGTAGCGGGTGGGTGCGCCACGGAGAGTCAGAATCCTGGCAAAGTTCGCATGCTGATCACAGTCCCAGCCGCTACCGCGGGCGGTACTGACTGTATCCAAGTACGGTCCCGCTTTTGTGCAAAGCTGAAGCAAGCAAGGAAAGAGTATTAACGAAGTTGTCGTAGGGGAATAGAAGTTATGGAAAGAAGTGATCGAACTCTAATCATTATCGGCGGCAAAGAAGATCGATCGAACGACAAGGTCATACTCAGTGAGGTGGCGCGGCGAGTCGGCAGCGGCAAGCTCGTAGTGTCGACGGTCGCGATGCCGGGTGAGACTGACTCGCTGTTCGAGCAATACGAAAAGGCGTTTCGTTCACTGGGAGTCAAACACCTCTACAGCCTCGACATCAAAAATCGCGAGGATGCAACGCTCGATAGTAAAGCGCGAATACTCGACGATGCTACGGGGGTATTTTTTACGGGCGGCGATCAGATGAAAATCACGAGCCAGATCGGCGATTCGCAGGTGTTTCGACGCATTCAGCAGATTTACGAAGAGGGCGGTGTGATTGCCGGCACGAGCGCGGGCGCATCTGTTATGAGCGAGACGATGCTCGTCGAAGGCGGGGACGAAGAGTCGCACATGGTCGGTGGGGCAATGCGAATGGCTCCGGGCCTGGGGCTAATCCGCGACGTCGTTATCGATCAGCATTTCATGGAGCGTGGCCGCGTCGGACGTCTCATCGGAGCGGTGGCCCAGAATCCAAAGAACCTCGGAATCGGGATCGACGAAGAAACGGCGATTGTCGTGGAACGAGGCAACGGGTTTTACGTGCTCGGGTCGGGCGCTGTTTACGTTCTCGATGGCTCCGAGGTTACCTATTCCAACATCGCTGAGGCAGAGCCCAACAAGACCTTGTCGATCTACAACATCAGAATGCACATGCTTAGCCAGGGAGATCGTTTTGATCTCCTCAGGCGTGCTCCACGGCAGATGAAAGGACGCGCGGCGGAGAAACTTCCGCAGAAGGACGAGGAAGAGACCGCGCAAGTGGCCTAGTGTCTTCAGCAAAAAACATCCAATCACGGAAGGGAAAACCAATGAACAAAACGTTACTCGCAAAGGTTCCGACCGATCTGTTGTACCAGGCTTTGGAGACGGAGAAGGGCGGCGTGCAAGTTTACTCCACCGCTTTGCGCTGCACGGTCAATAAAGATCTAAGAGAAGAGTGGAACAAGTATTTAGAACAAACAAAAAACCACGTGCAGATTCTGACCGAGGTTCTGAGAGCGCTCGAACTCGATCCGGATGCCGAAACGCCGGGCCGCAAGGTTGTGCGATACATCGGCACGTCTCTCGTGAAG
>JBKPPH010000011.1:0-8419 GCA_046733535.1 Acidobacteriota bacterium | reverse complement strand
ACCGGAAAGCGTTTGTTGCGACTGTCCTTTGGCGAAATAGCCGCCGCCGTTATGCGCGATGTTGTTGCCAGTTGCAGTCGCATTCGTCAAGGCGGTCCAGATGACGTCCTGTACGCCTGAAACAGGCGAAGGTGAAGGTGTTGGCGTTGGCGTCGGCGTTGGAGTTGGTGTTGGCGTCGGAGTCGGCGTCGGCGTCGGAGTTGGTGTCGGCGTTGGTGTTGGTGTCGGTGTCGGAGTTGGCGTCGGTGTCGGAGTTGGCGTCGGCGTCGGGCTACCGCTCGTCAGCGCAAAATTCTGCGTAGTCGTACCACCCGACGAAACGTTTACATTGCTCGCAGCCGCACCGGAATATCCTGCCGCTGACACACTTACTTGATACGAACCCGTCGGCAAGTTACTAAACCGGTAAAACCCGTTCGAATCAGTTTTCAAAACGTGAATGCCCGCGCTCACCATTGCCCCGCTGATCGCATTCGTCGTCGCGGCATCGGTCACCGTACCCTGGAGAGCACCAACCGTATTTGGCGTGCATTGCGAGAATTTGAACGCTCCAATCCGCGTCTTCCAATTGTCCTGCGCAAGTGTTGCCGGCTTGGAATCGTAGTACTCATTCGTATACCAGAACGTACAACCATCAGGGTCGATCGTCATCGCACTATAATCGCCCCAGCGGTTGTTCACAGTGCCATCAGAGAATTGACAACACTGAAAGCCCGTTCCTTCAATCATCGACGTTTCACCCTGGCCCAGGGTGTTTAGAGGATCGTTCACGAGGCGTCCTGCGTAACGAATCGCCGGGTACATCGTCGCGTCAGAGACACTGTAGCCGAGCGCCATATCGCCGTTCTTATCCAAAGCAAGACTCGGCATGAACCGATGCTTCGAATCGGGCGACCACGTCCCTTGCTGTACCGGACCGGAGGTAACAACAGTGCCACTCGTTACATTCAACTGATACCAACGAATCTGTGCGATGTTCGGTGTGCCGCCATTTCCAACTGTTTGCGTCAGCCACAACGATTCGATCCCATTCAGATTCTGATACTGGTTCTGCATCATCACGCGATGCGTTAGCGAGTCGAGACTATTGCCGTCCTTCTCGGGCACGTTACCCGGTCCGGAACTGAACGCAGAAAGGTTGACGTTTGAGGGTCCTGTTAGACTCGAATTCGCGGGCACCGCGTAATCTGCATGGAACTGCCAAACGCGAGCTTTCGTGGTCCCCCAAATCGATGCGAAGTAGTTAGGAGTGCCGGGAGGAGGTTGGCTTCCATTGTCACGCATGTTCCCGGGCAGCAAACTGAAAATTGAAACGCCCTGAATACTCTTCGGCAGATTGAAACTAACAGCGTGGGCTGTTACCCCACTTTCCATCTCGGTTCTGTTGAAGGCCCAGACTTGCACGTTTTGGAACGACTGGCTCCCGGTCGTCGAGAACACATTCGCCGACATGTAAATCCCATCAGGCCAAACCCCAAGTTTCGGATAATCCGGGATCTTTCCGCCCGACGCCGTTTGCCACGCATAAAAATACCAACCGCCGGAAACAGGGTCGCTGGTTTGCGACACGGCCATACACTGATACATCGCCCCGGAGGTGTAGTTGGTCCACGCAAAATCACTAATGATCCAACGGTCACTAAGCGCGTCGTACAGCACGACAGGATCGCCTTGATTTGAGTTGTCGCATGGTGTTCCGGTCGGCTGTTGAGAGAAGAATGTATCGAACGTGAAGGCTGCTAAACGTGCACCGGTAGTTTTACTGAAGATTCCGATGGAAGTGTTCACTGTTTGGATGTAGTGGTTCGGACCGACGTCGCCATTCGTATCCGGCGGCCATCCGGCTCCCCAACTGCCAAAATCGAGACCGGCGAAAGACGTGCTGGGCGCGGGTGCCGGAGCGGCCGGAAGAAAAGGTTGCAGCGCGGTATCCGGTGCGAGTGTGGACGGAAGTTCGGCAGGAGGCTCCTTTGGTTCCGGTCGTGGCTTTTTGACTTGCGGCTTGATGAGCGGAACTTGACGCAGGTCGCCGTGGAAAATTCCGGGCTTTACGGGTTTGACATCGACCCGCGTTGCTCCTGAAGGCAGCGCCGAGTCTTGATTCGATCGGCCCATGGCCAAAGGCGATTTCTTTAGCGGGTCCGGTTCGGTGTGACCGGAGACCGCCGTGTCGCCATGCTCTGCGACGACAGAAGAAAAAACGACGAGAGCGCTTAGCGCGGCCATCGTAATGAGAAGAACCAGCCGGCGTGACCAACGGGCGCTGAGCGTTTTTGTTCGTAAACTGGCAAACCGCGACGTATTTTTGGGAGGGTTCATAGCGGGACTTCCTTACTTACTAATCTGGGCGAAGGCCTGGGTTCACACAATAAAGCCGTTGCCGCAGATAGGGCAACTGTTCCTGGTTGATTCTTGTTGCTTTCTCGACAAGATCGATCAAGATTCACGCAATCTTGAGTTAGCACCCTCACAGCAGAAAGGAACTTGCATGAGCGAGAATCAGCAGAAGTTTGAGCCGACAACGGCTGCAGCGCCTTTTCGCATTGACCAACAGCTTCATCAAATACTGTACAAGCAACCCGCCAGATCGAAACTCGAACCGAAACCAGAAGAGCTTTTGCCCGAACCGGTGTATCCGCAGCACCCGGATCCGAAAGAAATGACGAAGCGTGAATACCAAAAGCTCGGCGCGATGCGAACCTGGAAGACGTGGGGCAAGCCATACTTCAAGTCGCGCTGGCACACCGGCGAACTCCGACCAATCATTCCCTATCTCTTTACGGAGTGGAAATGCAACCTTGATTGTCACTATTGCTGGTCCTACAACAACACCGTGAAGGGCATGACGGAAGACGTGGCGAAGCGTTCCATTGACTGGTTGCATTCAATTGGTTCGCGCGTGCTGGCCCTGATGGGTGGCGAGCCATTGCTCAGACCAAAGCTCATTCACAAGATCGTCTATTACAGTGCGAAGAAGGACATCTTCGTTTATCTGCCCACCAACGGCCGGTTGTTGAAACCTGATCTGATTGACAAACTCGGTGATGCGGGCCTGGCGACGGTGAATCTTGCCGTGGACTCGGTCAAGGAACGAAAGTCCCTTCCAAAGGCGCTGGAGCCGATTCGCCCGTACTTCGATTATCTTGTGAAGCGGCATCGTTACTACGGCTACTCCATCATGCTCAACATCAATATCTGCCGCAATAACATGGACGATGTCAAAGAACTCACGGAAATTGCGCACGACAATGGCGTCGCCACTGATTACCACATCAATGAAACTCCCATGACGGAGCAGTCACACTTCAAGCACTTGAGCGAAAATAGCACGTATCTCACGCCGGAGGATTGGCCCAAGGTTGATGCCCTGCTCGACTATCTCAACGACAAACGCGTCAACGAAGGATATAAGATGGTCAATCCTATTCAACACATGCAGGACATAAAGCTGTTGATGCGCGGCGCGGTTCCGCCGTGGCAGTGCCGAGCGGGGCAGAACTCGCTGATCATTCGCACCGATGGTTCGCTGGCGCCGTGTTTCCCGATGTATTCAGCGACGCACGATTGGGGCGTTGTCGGCGATCACAGGTTCGACTTGAAGCAGCTTGACGAAATGAAGAAGGAGTGTACGAAGCATTGTCTTTCCACGTGCAATTACATTCTCGGGTACTGCTATGACAACATGCGCGTAATCACGTGGGCTTTGAAGCAGGCGATGAATGGCTTCAGGGGATCAACCGGAAGCTTTTAGCCCGCTTCGTTCCAATCATTCGCCACAAAAGCACAAAAACACAGATCCAGGAAAATCGTTTTTGTGCTTTTTTGTGGCTGAAACCAATCACCAGCCGAAGCGATAGCCTGCGCCCACCATCAAAACCGCGAACGTGCCAAAAGCAATTTCTGAAATGCCCAGTTTCTTCGGTGTTGGTACGCCGTGACTAAAGAGCCCTATCACAGCACGGGCAAACAAGACCGCGAATACAACGATGGCTACTGCCGGGGCAATCTTGAGGAACAGTAGAAGGTAAACAGCCAGCAGCGGTAACACCTGAACGGCTATGACTGCGGCGTTGACCGGCGGTCGCTCCTTCTGCCGTCTTCGACTTAACAGAACGCGCAGGTACACGATCGTTGGTACGTGACGACACGCGACGAGTATCCACAGCGCAAATGCTGCCGGTCTGGACCATCCACCCGCTAAAGCGATCGCCGTAGAAATTGATCCGACGCCCAGAGCTCCCGCCAGTTCAGGAATTAGCTTTCGACTTTGTCCCTTCGCGTCGTACAGGAACTGAATGAATACGAGTGGACCAGCAAAGGCGAGCGGCAAAAGAAGTTCTCGAGGCGGCCTCGCGACGGCGATGGAGAAGAAGACCGTTGCCAGCATTGCATAGACCAGGGCAAATCGGTCAGCTAATGACGTGCGATTTAAGATGCGGTTTTTGCGACGATCGCCAATCGCGAGTTTTAGTGGCTGTCGCGCGAGAAAACACGCAAGTGCTCCTGCGCCGATAAATAATCCGACAAGCGATGGCGCCACCAGTAGACCGAGCGCGACAGGCTCGATGATCAGCGCCCATCCGCCGTGTTCCGACGGCAGAGCTACTGCTCTGATATTCGTCCCTGGCCGCATCGTTACTTCAATATTCGCGTCCGGTGATGCTCAAGGAGCTTGAACTCAAGCTAATTGGGTTTTGATTTCAGTAAGAATTCGAGCTGTTCAGTCACATACGGGTGAAAGTCATGCCAGATCGAATTCTTAAAGCGAATCATCCCCTTCTGATCAATCAGAACGATCGACGGCTCAGCATACCCGTAACGCCTGGCGACGCTTGAGCCATTGATTAGGAACGGGATAGTGACGCCCATCCGCTGCAGGTTGGTTTTGAGCTCCTGCGGGTTTGGATCTGCCATATCATCGATACACACGAACGCGATGTTCCTGTCTTTGTATTTGTCGTATTGTGCCTGCAGGAATTTAAGCACCGACTCGTGGACATCCCCTCCGGCAGAGACAAAGCTCAACACGAGAATCTTCTGCGAGAAGTCAGACAGGCTAACCTGCCGGCCGTCCAAATCTCGGAGCGACCAATCCGGCGCCGGGATGTTAATTAGCTCACGCTCCACAAAGAATATGCGGCGAGCGTTCAACCGGTTCGTCTCAATTTTTTCCGTCAGCCCGTCTAAGGTACCAAACCGTTTTCGGTAAAGTGTCACTAACCTTTCAGTCGGCGCGGCACTGACGTCTCTGATACCTCCAGCCAAAGTGATATACGTGTCGATAGCCTCGTCGATGCGACCCAAGCCCTCATAGGCCAGACCCAGGTAGGTCAGGTATCGATCATCGCGCCGGTAGTAGGAGGAGTTTCTTGAACCCTGATGCAGAGTCGCGATGGCTTGTTCGAACTCACGCCGTCTAATCTGCACGTAAGCAAGAGTCAAAAAGAAACTTTCTCGCGGAACGGCATCGTTCGGAACTGCCGGTATAGCGCCCGCCCACCGAACGCAAGCAAGCGCAAGGTCAAGCTGCTCTCCTCTTTCTGCCAGCCGTTGAGCAGTTTCGATGAAACACATCGGATAATCGGGGCGGCAATTGACTTGAGGGGCATTCGCTATTTGGGACGGAGGTCCAGTCTTGCGCGCCTCTTGTGAGGTCTTCACGAGGTCAAAATACTGGTTTGCATTGGCGAGGAGCAAAACTGCAAAAAAGATTTTCATAATGATACAAAACTCGGATGCCGTGCCCCTGTTAGATGACAGGGCGGTCACTTGCGCCGCCCCTCATCTCAACATTCCATTCTCGTTAGTAGTCGATCTTACCGACGACAGTCAGTTGGAAAGCGCCGGTTAGCGGGTTTAAGGTGACTACGAAGTTGGCCTCGCCGCTCGCGTCCTGGAACCGGCCCGTGCCGCCCAGGAAGCGGAAGACTCCATGGTCCACACCCGCAACTGGATCCAAAATTCCATCAATTTGAAATCGAAGCTCATCTCCGTCGGCAGCAATGAGCGTTGCTTCACCGCTGGAGCGTAACACGCCGTTCTCGGGTGTGTATTTGACTTTTCCGTTGACGGTCCACTGACCGAGGTGAGTCGCCGTGCCCGAGCCCGTAGGCAGTGCGCCAATCAGGTTACCCGATTCATCGATGATAGGAGTCGCGACGCCCGCGCCGTTAAGTGCGAAGGGGCGCTCGACGGCCGACGCGGGGATAGTTCCGAGCAGCAGTAAGAGAACTGGCATCAGAGTGCGTATTTTTGTAAGGCGTTTCATATCATTCTCCTTATTAATAGTAAGTTACTCATTTCCGAATGATGTCTAGAGCGATTAACAATCTCTATAACTCCTTCGGCCGCCGGGCCAGTATTAATGAACGGCTCCGGCTTATTGTCACTCTAGAGTGGCAAGTAAGGAGAAAACATCACACTATGATTTGCCACAAAATGAAAGAAATCTGTTGTGTGCCCTTTGTGCTTCTTGTGGCTGGAATGCTTAGTAGTATGTGAGCGTGTAAGTATTTCGATTTCGCACGAAGCCTTTGTGAGCTTGTTCGCCTCTTAACTGTGCTTCACCGTTAACTCCGAGCAGTCTGATTTCGTCAATTCGGAAATCTTCAGACTCGCAATCTCCCGTCGAGGCGTTGTTTGCTGGTCTGCATTTCGTCAGCAACAAGGCTTCGCCGGGTTCGAGTGTGAGTACTACAACGCGGTTGTCCTCATCAACCGTATATCGCGACGAGGGCAGTGGTTTCCATTCGACTTCTTTGTCAAGTTGCGAACGTGGTTTGGTTTGCGGCGCACCTTCGTAAAGACGAGCCGGCGCGTGCGGATCACTTGGATACTTAACGTGGTAAGTGACCTCGAGCGTTGCGAGGGAGGCATTTACCACGACGAAAATGTTAACGAACGAGCACGACGCCGTTGTTAGCGTAAGTGCTAACAGCAAGGAAAAGAGAACGCCTCGTTTAAGAGAGATCCTCATAACGAAAGGATCGTGGGCGTGATGACAGCGACTCGCGCACCTTCACTCATACACTGAGATGTGTTTCGTGCTTTCCGATGTAAACGGCTCGCGCTTCCAATTGCTCCAACGCTCGCGCAGCCGTAGGCCGGCGAGTTGCGCCATCAAGTCTAATTCCGCGGGCCACACATAACGTATTTGCACCGGATATAGCCGTGTACTCCCGTCCGTGATGACAACTTTCTGACTAACGACGCGCTGCGTCACCGGATCATGCTGGCCCACGTCCAGCTCAACCACGTCCATCGTCACCTTCGTGGCCCAGTTTACTTGACCGCCCGTGAAGCGATTGAGGTCAGGAACAAAGGCTTCGACGAGAAAACATCCGCCGTTAGACAGATGAGCAGCGACATTACGAAAACACTGAACTTGCGCCTCCTGAGACGGCAGCGCAAAGAAAGTGTTGAAGACTATGTAGACCAAAGCAAACTCTTGCTCAACTGCAACCTCAGCAAAGTCTCCCTGGCTAATGGTTAATCGTTCGGAGCCGGGCTTCGCGCGCAGACGCGAAATCATCGAGGGCGCCGCATCGATTCCATGAACTTCGAGACCTCTGGCTGCGAGAGGTAAAGCGATTCGCCCTGTTCCGATACCCAACTCCAGGACCCGGCCGCCACCAGCCAACTCCGCGAGCGTCTCGATCGCGCCTGGATCGTAATCCGAGTACCACTCGTCATAAACGCCGGCAACGCGCTCACCGTAAGTCTCATGAGAATAGAAATTCATTGAACAGTATTTAGCCACAAAAACGCGCAAAAGGCACAAAAATTAATGAAATGCATTTTTTAGGGTGAGAAGAGAGCGCTCAGCGTCTTTCCAAACTTCGAAGCGGTACGATGTTGATGTCATGCAGGCGCCAATCGACAGAATGGGCGACTTCGTGGGCTTCGTTCAGCCGGTCCAAAAGGTGTGATTCGTTGCGGGGCACAACAAAAGCTTCGCCAGTCAGCACGTCGCCATCTTCACGCAAACGCACCCATGCTTGCTCAACCCACTCGAGCTCTTCAAGCTGATGCTGCACCTTGTCGGGAACAGGATCATCCTCTTTCCCGTCAACATCCGTCGGCCGCTTATTCATCAACTGCGCGACACTGTTTCTCAGATCGGCGAATCCGTCTCGAAGTATCTCCACTGAGATTATGATCGCAGCGACAGCGTCGGCCCACCAGTAGCCATACGCCACGCCGATGATTCCGAGTACACCTGCGAGTCCGGCGAGCCAGTCGCCCTTGTTCATATTCGCGTCGGTCTGTAGTGCTCGACGAGTCCAACTCGCATCGGACGAGTCTGCACCTTTCGCAATGTTTCTTCCGGGTCCCGAGGCAGGTTGCTGCAGGCGACGGCGAGTAAAAACACGCAGAGCGGGATGATGCTAGCTCGACGGTGCCGCGACATGGTGTGAGC
>JBKPPH010000010.1:0-15937 GCA_046733535.1 Acidobacteriota bacterium | reverse complement strand
CCAACTAACTGCCAGCCGGCAGTTGTCAGGTTAGCCGGATCGAGTTGCCGCCCTTCAATCGCAAAGGGATCACTTCGCGCGCTGCCACTCAGCGGTTGCAGAGTGCCGAAACTCACAGACTGTACAACCGGCCACGCCCCGATCTGTCGTACTAGCTGCCGGTAAAAATCCGAAGCACGCTCCGAGTCCTGGTAAGTCGAGGCGGAGAGATCAAGCTCGAAGCTGAGCAACCAATCAGTGGCGATGCCCGGACTCGTCTGTTGCAGCCGCAAGAGGCTTTTGACAAGCAGCCCGGAGCCGATCAGCAGCAGCACTGCGAGCGAAACTTCGGCAACGACGAGGACATTGCTCCACTGGCGCGATCGCACTCCACCGGCCTGGCGAGTCGTCTTCAAAGACTCTTGCAAATCGAGTTTGGAAACCGGCTGGGCCGCGACCAGACCAAACCCAACACTGATCACAGCCACTGCGAGCGCCATAAACGCAAACACGCTCGCGTCGATGTTGACTTCCTGCGCGCGCGGCAGAATCGTTGGCCCAAGCGCTGCGAGCAGCTTGATCCCCCAACTCACAAACACGAGTCCCAACGCCGCGGCCAACGTCGCGAGCACGAGTCCTTCGACCAGCAACTGCCTGACGATCTTCCAGCGACTCGCGCCGAGCGCCGCGCGAATCGCGAGTTCCTTCTGCCGCCTGGCCGAGCGCATCAACAACAGATTCGCGACGTTCGCGCACGCAATCAGCAGCAGTAACCCGACTGCAAACAGCAGCACGAGCAATGCGCGGCGACTGCCGCCGACAATCTCTTCCTGCAAAGGCGTGACGGTTATGCGCCAGCCGCCATCCTGGCCGTTTGGACCACGATACCCGGGCAGCTCGCGCTCAAATTGCTGCGCGAGCGTGTTCATGTGCGCGCGTGCTTGTTCGAGCGTGACGCCGGGTGCGAGCCGGCCCAACACGTTGAGGAAGTATGGACCACTTCGCTTCGCAATCTGATCTTGCGTGTACGTCAGCGGCACCCAGACATCAGCCGGTTCGCCGCTCGTGAAACTTGTGAAACTCGGATGAGGAAACTGGAACGTCGCCGGCATGACGCCAATCACCGTGTAGCTCTCGTTATCGAGCGTGATGCTTTGATTGATGATGCCGCGATCGCCGGTGAAGCGTCGTCGCCAGAAACCGTCACTCAACACGACCACATGTTCCTGCTGCTCGGATTCGGTGAAGACCCTGCCAGCCGCGGGTTGCGCTTCCAACATCGGAAAGAGATTCGCGCTGACGTAAGCGCCGCGAATACGTTCCGGTTCCGAACCGCTCGAGATGTTGAAGCTGTGATTTGTATAAGCGGCGACCGCGTCGAAGACTTGTTTCTGTTGCGAGTAATCGTAAAACTCGGCCGCCTTCGCCGGTAGGCGTTCGATGTTGAGCCCGCGAAAGTTTCCCCAAACCACTTGCAGCCGATCTGGGTTTGGAAACGGTAACGGGCGCAGCAGCACCGCATTAACCACGCTGAAGATCGCCGTGCTCGCGCCAATACCGAGCGCGAGCGTGATCACAACCACCGCCGCAAACCCCGGCTGCTTCAGTATGCTCCTAAACGTGTAACGCAGATCGTTCAGCAAACGTGTGTTCACTCGTATCGCAACGAGACCGTCGGTTCGACCTTCGTCGCTCGCCGTCCAGGCAGATAACAAGCCAGCAGCGCCACCGCGATCAAGATCGCTGTGATGCCGCCAAACGTCGTCGCATCCGTCGGCTCCACGCCGAACAGCAGCGTGGCCATGAATCGCGTGACTCCAAACGCAAGCGCCAACCCGACCCCAATGCCGATCAGCGCGAGCTTCATGCCATGGCCCAGAATCATCCTGAACACGTCGCGTGGCCGCGCGCCGATCGCCATTCGAATTCCGATCTCGTGTGTTCGTTGTGTCACCGAGTACGACATCACGCCGTAGATTCCGACAATCGCCAGCACCAACGCGATCCCGGCAAACAGACTCAATAAGGTCAGCGTCAAACGTTCTCCCTGGACCGACTCGGCGCGTATCTCGTCCATCGTGCGCGGATTGTAGATCGGCTGATCCGGATCGATCTCCTTCACTGCGTTACGCACAGACGCAATCAACTGGTTCGGATCCGACGCGCCTTTAATAAGGACCGTCATTCCTCCGGACGGTGACTGGTTGAATGCAAAATAACCCTGCACGCGGCCGCTGTCCTGGTTCAGGCCTTCCATCTTCACACGGCCCACTACGCCGAGCACTTGGAGCTTCGGCGCGTCCTCAGACGTACCTAACTTGACTCTCTTGCCAACCGGATCTTCATTGGGCCAATAACGCCGGGCAAACTCTTCGTCGATGACTATCGAATTCACTCCCGCGATTTCGCGCTCGTTCGGATTCATTTTACTCAGATCACGTCCCGCGAGATGCGAACGATCGTCGCGATCGGTAAACACACGCCCGCGCAATACGGGAATGTTCATCGCCTTGAAATAATCCGGCGTCACTAAACATGCTTCCATGAGGGGCGTCTGGTCACGTGGCGGAATCGGTTGTCCCTCGATCGTGAATCCAGTCTGCCAGCCATTGTTGCCAAGCGGCAAACCTGACGCAGCCGCGGCCGATTCAACACCCGGCAACGCGCGAATGTTTTCCAACAAGCGTGTAAAGAAAGATTCGCGTTGCTCGATGCTTTCATACTTCTTCTGCGGCAAGGAAACACTGAAGCTCGTCAAGTGTTCGTCAGAAAAGCCGGGATTGACTTGCTGCAGCTTGTAAAAACTGCGAATCATCAGACCAGCGAAGATGAGCACGACGAGAGTGGTGGCGACTTCAGCAACCACCAGCGAGCTCCGCAGCCAGTGACGCCCGCTCGTCCCGCGGCCCGTCTCCTTCAGCGTTTCGTTCACATCGACTTCACCCGCCTGGATCGCCGGAATCAAGCCGAAGAGAATACCGGTCACGAATGAGACGCCGATCGTGAAGATCAGTACGTTCCAATCAAGACCGATTTCGCGCGCACGCGGAATCGCCGTCGGACTGATGTACAGAATCAGTCGAACGCCCCAGTAAGCGAGGAAGAGACCGATAGCGCCGCCAATCATGGAGACGAGAATGCTTTCAGTCAGCAACTGGCGAGCGATGCGCCAGCGGCTCGCGCCGACTGCCGTGCGAATCGCCATCTCTTTTCTGCGAGCCGTGGCCCGCGCCATCAGGAGATTGGCGATGTTGGCGCACGCGATCAGCAACACTGCTCCAACGACCGCGAAGATGATCCAGAGCGTGCGACGCACGTCGACGACGAAGATTTCCATGAGCGGCCGCATCCTCACGCGATTGCCGGCATTCGTGTTCGGATACTGCTTTTCGAGGTTCGCGGCGAGGTTGTTCATGTCCGCGTCGGCCTGTTCGAACGTCACGCCAGGTTTCAAGCGCGCGACGCCATACAACCCGGGATGATTCCCACGACTCTGCCAGCTCGGCTGATCGGAGAGTTGGCCCACCGGCACCCACATCTCGACGCGACTCGGATAGAGATACGACTCCGGCATGACGCCGATGACGGTGTAGCTCTTGCCGTTGAGTGTGATCGCCTGGCCGAGAATATTCGTTTGCCCGCCGAACCGTCGCTGCCACAGACCGTAACTCAGCACGACCACGGGGGTGCCGCCCGGTTTGTCTTCGTCGTTTGTAAACACTCGGCCCTGCAAGGCGTTCACGCGGAGCACGGAGAACAGATCGGCTGAGACCTGGCCCGTGACGATGCGCTCCGCTTCGCCGGCGCCGGTGAGGTTATAACTGGCGCGATTGTAGACGCCCATTTTTTCAAACGTCTGGTTGTGCGCGCGCCAGTCGAGGAAGTTTGGATAGGAGATCGACATCTCGTCGAGCACGGGACTCTTCTCGTTCAAGAAGATGAGGCGTTCCGATTCCTGGTAAGGCAACGGGCGGATGAGCACTGCGTTCACGACGCTGAAAATCGCGGTGTTTGCACCGATGCCGAGCGCGAGGGCAATGATCACGATGACCGTGACGCCGGGATTCTTCAGTAGCATTCTCACGCCATAACGCACGTCTTGCCAGAGTGTTGATGACATCTGTTTTTCTCCCTCCGTGTAAATCCGTGAAATCCGTGGCTGATTTATTCGTAGCGCAATGCTTCGATCGGATCGACTCTCGTCGCGCGACGCGCCGGGATATAGCACGCCACGAGCGCCACGAAGGCCAACAACATCGTCACACTCGCGAACGTCAGCGAGTCAGTCGCACTTACTCCCTGCAGCAATTCCACTTCGAACAACGAGCTCGTTAACACTCTCGTCACTGCAACAGACAACAACAGTCCAACTGCCAACCCGACAGTTACCAGCACCATGCCTTGTCTGATCACGAGCCCGAGAATGTCTTTCTGCAACGCGCCGAGCGCCATGCGAATTCCAAGCTCGCGCGTCCGCTGCGCGACTGAATAAGAGACCACTCCGTAAACTCCGATGGTTGCAAGCACCAGCGCCATCACGCCGCACGCACCCATCACGACGGCGAGGATACGAAACGGGTAGAGGGCAAAATCGAAATACTCGGTCACTGTTTGAACGTCAGTCACCGGCATGTTTGGATCGAGCTCCAGAATGCTGTTACGCACCGGGACAGTTAACGCCTCCGGGTCACCAGTCGTGTTCACCAGTAGCTGCATCCGGTCCCTGTCTGATTGCTGCACGGTGAGAGCAAAAAACGGCTGCACCTCTTTTTGCAACGACTGTAGTTTGTTGTCGCGAATGACGCCGACGATCTCGCAAGGCGGGTTCTGTTTCAGACGCCTGTATGCAGTGAGGTGCTTGCCGAGCGCGGCTCCTGCGGTGGAAAAATATTTTTGCGCAAATGCCTCGTTCACTATTGCGACACAGGGCGAGTTGTCTCTATCGCGGTCGTTGAAGTCGCGTCCCTGCACGAACGGGACTTTCATGTTGGTGAAATAATTCGGACCAGCAATCACGGATTCAATAGCCACACTCTGGCCGGGCGCGTGATAACCTTCGATAGCGACGCTGCGGTTTGCTCCGGTCATAAATCCACCGGGCATCTCGTCGACGAGGCTGACCGTTTGCACGCCCGGCAAGGAAGAAACACGTTCCGCGAGTTGCCGGTAAAACTCCTGCTTCTTAACGCGGTCATACTTGCCCTCGTCCAAATCCAGTAACGCGACCAAAACGTTGTCAGAAGTGAAACCGAGCTTTGTTGGCCTGATCTTCTCCAGCATTCGCAGCGCCAGACCCGCTCCGATCAACAAGAGCAACGAGAACGCCACCTGGATCACCACCAGCGACATTCGCAGGCGCGACTTGCGATAGAAACCAGTCGAGTTACTCGAGTCGTTCTTCAGGACCGTGGAAACGTCAGCTTTCGAACTCTGTAAAGCCGGCGCCAGTCCAAACAGAATTCCCGTGATCGTCGAGAACGCGATCGTGAAGAGTACGACACGCCAATCGAGGCTGAGATCGAATGCGAGGCGGATGCCTTCGGGCAGCGGAGGCATGAACGCCACGGGCAGAGCGAGCAACCATACCGCCAGCACGATCCCCGCAACTCCCGCGATCAACGACAACAACACGCTCTCGATCAACAACTGCCGAATTATGCGCCAGCGGCTGGCGCCAAGCGCGAGGCGAACGGCGATCTCTTTGCGTCGCGCGACCGCTCGAGCGAGCAGCATGCTCGCGAGATTCATACACGCAATCAGCAGCACCAGATTCACGATCACGAAAAGCAGTGCGGCAAGAGCGTAAGCGGCTGATTGCATCTGCGGATGAATGCGGGTCTCACTCTCCGGCAGGACCGAGACAAACAGCGGGCGCTCCGCTCCGGTCGATTCGCTTTTCTTGTTCCACTCTTCGGGATGCGCAGCCTGCATGTCGCGCGTGAGCAGATCAAAACGCGCACGCACCTGCGCGAGAGTAGTTTCCGGTTTGAGACGGCCAACCAACGTGAGCCAGCGGCTGCTATGCGTCAGTACGCGCTCACCCTGCGTGCCCTCGAGCGAGGGAACCATGGTGATTGGAACCCAGATCTGCATTGCGAAACCGCGAAACATTCCGGTGTATTGCGGCGGCGCAATCCCAACCACGGTCAATGCCTGCTCGTTGATGGTGACCCTCTTGCCTACGATCTCGGGATCGGAATTGAATCGTCTCTGCCACAGCGCGTGGCTGATCACCACGACGGGGGTTTTGCCGGGTACGAGATCTTCGTCGGAAGCAAACGTTCGGCCTTTGAACGCGGGGACGCCGAGAACATCAAAGTAGTTTCCCGAGACGGCCTCGCCCCAAACCACCTCGACCTCTTTTGCCGGGCCCAGCTTGAAACTGCGAATGCCATACGCGGCGAGTCCAGTAAAGACCTCGTTACGATCGCGCAACTCGAGATAGCTGGGATAGGAAGTGGTGTCGTATGGCTGGGTTCGTGCCCCGACGTAGACCTCGACTAATTGTTCCGGCTTCGACACCGGACGAGGGCGCAACAGAAACGAGTTAACAACACTGAACACCGCGGAGTTTGCGCCAATCCCAACCGCGAGCGACACGAGAGCGACGACAGTGAGGCCCTTGCTCTTCCAGAGCTTCTTCGCCCCATAGCGCAAATCGTTAAGAATGTTTTCAACCATCCGTGCAGATCCGTTTTCAAAATCCGTGTAATCCGTGGTTAACGTTTCATTCGTACCTGAGCGCGATCAGCGGATCGACTTTCGTCGCACGTCGCGCCGGTAGATAACACGCCAGCAACGCGACGATCGTTAACACACCAGCGACAGCGATGAACGTCGTCGCATCGTTCGGCGTCACGCCAAACAACAACCCGCGAATCAAACGTGTCAACGCAAACGCACCAATCAAACCGATCGCCTCACCCGCAAGCGCGAGCATCATCCCTTGGCGCAGCACGAGCTTCAACACGTCGCCAACCTGCGCGCCGAGCGCCATGCGAATGCCCAGCTCCTGCGTGCGCTGCGTCACGGCGTGCGACAGCAGCCCGTAAATTCCGACCGCCGACAGTAGCATCGCGAGGCCGCCAAACAATCCCATCAGCAACATGTTGAGACGTCGCTGCGCGATACTGTCGTCAACAACTTTCTCGAGCGTGCTGACGTTCGAAATCGGTTGATTCGGATCGATCGACAGAACGGCTTGTCGCACCGGACCCACGAGCGACAGCGGATCGGTCGTGGTGCGCACCAAAAGCGTCATGTCCTGCAACGGCGCCTGCGACGCGGGCAGGTAGTAAGCCGGCTCGGACGGTGCCTCGAGTCCCGCGGATTTCACGTCGCGCACAATCCCGACGATCTCGAAAGACGTCAGCCGTTGATTGTTCCAGATGCGCCCCGGCGGCGACGGTCGCATTCGTTGGCCCAGCGGGTTCTCGTTCGGAAAGTAATGCCTCGCGAATGATTCGTTCACAATCGCGACACCGGGATGGTCCTGATCATCCTGTGGCGTGAACTTGCGGCCCGCAGCCAGGCGAACGCCGACAGTATCGAAATACTCTGCTCCAACGGGAATGAAGTTCGCGGACAAAGATTGGTCGGGCGACGGAGCTCTTCCTTCGATCTGAAACGAGTCGAGCCAATTCGAGTGCAGTGGATCATCGTACGCGATGGTCGCACTCTTCACGCCGGGCAAGGCGGAAATACGATCGAGCACCTGCTTGTGAAAGTTGTTGATCTGGCCCGGGTCGGCATACTTCGACATGGGAAGCGTGAGTCCCGCCGACAACACACCTTCCGCCCGAAATCCCGAATCGACTTGCTGCAACACCCAGAAACTCTTGATCAGAAGTCCCGCGCCGATGACCAGCATCACGGCGATGCTTACCTGAAACACAACCAGCAACTGCCTGAATCGCAGGCGACTCGCACCCGGTCCAGAGGTGCGGCCACTCTGTTCGAGCGCCGTGTGCAGATCCGGTTTCGACGCATGCCACGCGGGTATCAAACCAAAGATCAAACACGTCGCGAGTGAAATCAGCATCGTGAAAGCCAGCACGCGCCAGTCGAGGCCGACTTGCGCGAGACGCGGAACGCCGGCGGGCACAAACTTGAGCAACCCCTTCGTGCCGAGGGTTGCGATGACGAGCCCGATCGCGGTCCCGAAGAATGAAAGCAACAAGCCTTCCAGAAAGAACTGTCGGACGAGTCGGAAACGACCTGCGCCCAGCGCTGCCCGGATCGCGATCTCTTTACTGCGGCCCGCGTGTTGGGCCAACAGCAACCCGGCGACATTCGCGCACGCAATCAATAACACCAGGCCAACCGCGCCGAGCAAAGTAAACAGCGCCGGCCTCACATTCCCAACCACCTCGTTCATGAACTGGTTGATGATGATTCCCTCGCCTCGATTCTGTGGATACTCCTTTTCGAGCCGCGCCCCAATCGTGTCCATCTCTGTGCGGGCTTGTTCGAACGAGACACCGGGTTTGAGACGCGCGATGACGCCCAGCACGTGTGCCGTCCGGAGTCCGGCCCACATCGGCGTGAAAGACATCGGCGTCCAGAATTGATGTTGCTGCTCGTCGAAAGTGAGGTGCCCTGACGTGGTGGGCCATGCCGGATAAAGTCCGGGAGGCATCACGCCGACGACGGTGTAGTTCGCTCCATCGAGCGTGATGCTGCGGTTGATGATGTTCCGGTCGCCGCCGTAGCGCCGCTGCCAGAACGAATGGCTGAGAATCACCGCTTGTTCTTTTCCGGGTTCGTGTTCTTCCGGCACGAAAGCACGGCCCAGAATCGGATCGACTCCGACGACCGCGAAATAACCGGCGCTCACTCGCGCGCCGGTGAGTTGCTCGGGTTCACCGTCGCCGGTAAGCGTCAGCGAGTTTGCGCCGAACGCGGCAACGTCCTGGAAAACGGTGTTCTGTTTCTTCCAGTCAAAAAAGTTTGCGGGCGCAACACGCCAGCGCCCGTGTGTAGGCACGTTCTCCCAGAGCGAGACAAGGGCGTCAGGTTCGCGGTACGGCAGCGGGTTGAGCAACACTGCGTTGACGACACTGAAGATCGCGGTGTTGGCGCCGATGCCCAACGCGAGCGTGAGCACCGCAATCGCAGTCACGCTTTTGTGCTTCAACAACATCCGAACGCCATAGTTCAGATCCTGCCAGAGTGTATTCATCATTGTGGGCCTCTTGTGGTCTATTCGTACCGCAGTGCAACCAACGGATCGACCTTCGTCGCGCGTCGTGCGGGCAGATAACACGCCAGCAACGCAACACCCGCGAGCAGGAACGGCACCGTCACAAACGTCAACGGATCGATCGCCTTCACTCCAAACAGCAGCGAGCTCATCAAACGCGCCAGTGCCAGCGCGGCGGCCATACCGGTCATGATGCCGAGCAGCGTGAGTCCCATTCCCTTCCGCAAAACGAGAAACAAAATGTTGCGCGTGGTCGCACCCAACGCCAGGCGCACGCCGATCTCGCTCGTGTGTTGCGTGACGAAGTACGCCAGCACACCGTAAATACCGAGCGACGCAAGCAACAGCGCGAGCGCGGCAAACGCCACGAGCATGATCATTCCCATGCGTCGCTGCGAAGCCTCCGTGCCCAACACCTCCGCCATCGTCGCGACGTTTGAAACTGGCTGGTCGGGATCGACTTCCCGGATGATCTGTCGCACTGGACCGACGAGGCTGGACGTGTCGCCCGAGGTGCGAATCGCAAGTTCGCGCGGTATGTACCAGATGTTGTCCTTGATCTGTTGGTAAGGGAAATACATCTCGGCCTTCACTGGCTCGTCGAGTCCCATCTGACGGACGTCCGCCACGATACCGACGATCTGGGTCCAGGGTGTTTTCGGATCATTCGGATCGCCGGACTTGAAACGCCGCCCCAGCGCATTCTCGCCGGGCCAATACTGGCGCGCCATCATCTCGTTGACGATCGCTACCGGCATCGATTGCTCGTTGTCGCTGCTATCGAAGTATCTTCCTGCGCGCAGCGGGATGTTCATCGTCTTCAGATAGTCAGCGCTGACCTGGCGATCATTAGCGTCGTAAGCCATTCCCGGAATGGGCGCCTTGATTCCTTCCGGATAGAAACCGCTGGTCCCGCCTTTCCACGAGAGCGGCACCGAGGTCGTGTAGCCCGCTGAGACTACTCCGGGCAGATGCTGCACGCGTTCGAGCACTTGCCGGTAAAAGTTGTCGCGTAGCTGCGGTTCCTTGTACTTCTCTCGCGGCAACACGGTCCGCATCGTCAACACCTTTTCGGGTTCGAGCACTGAATACTGCCCAAAGATTTGAAACAACGTCTGGATCAACAGGCCGGCCCCGATTAGCAGCATGAGCGAAAGCGCGACTTCAAGAATGATCATCGTACTCCGCAACCAGCTCGTGGAAGTCACACGCGCGCTGCCCGCCTTCAACGCTTCGTTCAAATCGACTTTGGTAGCTTGCAGTGCAGGCGCGAGGCCGAAGACGATTCCGGTGACAATCGAGATCAGGATCGTGAATAAAAGGATGCGGGTGTCGAGAGTCAAACTCGTCGAGAGCGTCATCTCCTCCGGGACAAGCCGCTGGAGAAAACTAAAACTCCAGTAAGCGAGCAACGTTCCCAGCACGCCTGCGGCCAGTGACAGCAACAAGCTCTCAGTCAATAATTGCCTCACAACTATCGGACGGCCTGCGCCGAGCGCCATGCGTAACGCGATCTCCCTGCGACGCCCAACGGCACGAGCTAAGAGAAGTCCTGCGACATTCGCGCACGCAATTAGCAGTACAAAAGCAACTGCCACCAGCAAGACAACGAGCGAACCACGCGCATCGCCGACGACTTGGTCGCGCATCGGCATCACCACGACACCGACTTTTCCGTCGAAGGTTTCCTCCGGATGATCCGTCGCAATTCGTCGCATGACGCCGTTCATGTCAGCCTGTGCTTGCGATAAGACAACACCCGGCTTCAAACGCGCGACAACATCGAGATAGTGCCCGCCCCGGTTCGCCATCTCTTCCTGGTCCAACGCCAACGGCACCCACAGGCGCACTTCGCTTTCGAGAAACTGGAAGCTCGCGGGCATGACGCCGACGACCGTGTGCTTCTGTCCGTTTAGCTGAATGTTGCGGTTCAAGATTTGGCGGTCGCCGCCGTACCGACTCTGCCAAAGACTATGGCTGAGCACGACGACCTTGCTCGCGCCGGGTCGATCTTCTTCGGGCAGGAAACTGCGACCGAGGAGCGGTTGCACGCCGAAGAGGGGGAAGAAGTTGTGCGTGACGGCGAATGCGGTGACGCGTTCAGGATCGCCATCGCCGGTGAGATTGAAACTGCGTTCGGCGCTCGCGGCCATGTCCGAGAACGACTGGTTTTGATTTTTCCAGTCGACGTAATTTGCGGGCGCGGGCGTGTTGTGTGGAAAGCCGGCGAAACCCGCATCTTCCCAAACCATCACCACCTGCTCCGGATCAGGAAACGGCAGCGGTCTGAGCAGCACCGCGTTGACGACGCTGAAGATCGCGGTGTTTGCGCCAATGCCGAGCGCGAGCGTCAGCAAAGCAATAACCGTAAACCCGGGCCGTTTCACCAACCCTCGAACTGCGTAGCGAATGTCTTTTAGTAACGTGTCCATCATTTATTTCCAATTGCCAATTGCCAATTGCCGATTGCCGATTGCCGATTGCCAATTGCTCTGCCGCTCTTCCTAAAATTGGAAATCGGCAATTGACAATCGGCAATAACTTTATTCATACCTGAGCGCCTCGAGCGGATCGACTTTCGTCGCGCGACGCGCCGGCATGTAACACGCCAGCAGCGCTACTGCGACCAGCAGAATGACGACGACCGTGAACGTCAACGGATCGGTCGCGCTGACGCCGAACAGCAAACTCTTCAAGACTCGGGTCGCCAGGAATGCGAGTCCTAAACCGATCCCGGCGCCGATCGCGATCAGCACCATCCCTTGTCCAACGATCAGCTTGAGTATGTCTCGCTGCTCGGCGCCGAGCGCCATGCGAATCCCGATCTCGTGCGTGCGCTGCGCGACCGAGTAACCAATCACGCCGTAAATACCAATCGCCGCGAGCAACAGCGCGCCGCCGCCGAAGATACTCAGCAACACCGCGATCATTCGATCGGCAGCAAGCTGGGCGCCGATGCGTTGGGCCATCGTCTGCACTGAAAACACCGATACGTCTTTATTCAAAGCCCGCATCTCATTGCGCAGTGGTCCAACGAGGGCCGTTGGATCTCCCGCGGTACGCACCATTAGCGTCATGCCTGATTGATACTCCTGGCCGAGCGGAATGTAGATGAAGGGCAACGGCTGCTCGCGCAGGTTTCGATAACTCGCCGTGCGAGCGACGCCAATGATCTCCCTGAACGGCGACTCGGAGCCGGTGCGCAGACGCTTGCCCACTGCGTTACCACCGTAGTAACGGCGCGCCAGTTCTTCATTCACGATCACAACCAGAGGACTACCCTCGCGGTCTTGCGCACTGAAATCGCGTCCCGCGACAAGCGGTATGCCCATCGTGTTGAAGTAATTCAGGCCGATGACGTTGGTGTTGAGTTCCGTGTCTTCGTTCGGCTGCGGTTGATAGCCTTCCAACTGGATGCCGCGCCGTTGTCCGCCGCCGCTAATCGGCGCGATGCGCGTCAATGAGACGGATTTCACACCCGGAAGACTGCCGATCCGTTCGACTGTCTCCTGGTAAAACGTCTGGCCCTGCTGTTTATTCAGACTCGCGCCGCGCGTTTCCATTGAAGCGATGAGCAGGTTCTGCGCTGCAAAGCCGGGATCGAAACTAATCGCGCGTTGCAAACTGCGCACAAACAACGCCGCGCCAATCAACAGCACCAGCGACAACGCGAGCTGCGAAATCACGAGGGCGTCGCGCAATCCGAGACGGCGCAGATGCTGGCCGTGAGGACTCTCATCTTTCAATGACGGGACGAGGTTCTGCCGGCTCGCTTGTAGCGCCGGCGCGAGGCCAAACAACATGCCCGTGATCAACGTCACGCCGAGCGTAAAGACGAGCACACGCCAATCGAGACTCAGATCGAGGCCCTTCGTCTCGTTCTCCGGGAAGAAGCCCGGTATCATCCTCGCGGTCCAAAGCGTGGCAAGTAGACCAGCCGCTCCGCCGAGAAGCGCTAGCAACAGACTCTCAGTCAACAACTGCTGCACTAGCCGTCCGCGACTCGCGCCGACAGCCAAACGGACCGCAATCTCCCTGCGTCGCGCAGACGCACGCGCCAAAAGCAAATTCGCAACATTCGCACACGCGATCAGCAAAACCAATCCGACCACTGCAAACAGCAACAGCAAGACGCGCCGGATGCCGACTTGCGCCTGCGGCTCAACCCGCGATTGGCGCAGAACAGTGACCGGCCGCGGCTCATTTGGTCGCGCGAGTGTGCCGAGGTTTGTTTCGGGATAAGCCTGCGCGAGCCGCGCGGCGACAGTCGTCAACTGCGTCTGCGCCTGCTCGACGGTGACGCCCGGCTTGAGTCGTCCAATCAGTTCGACTTCACGATCGCCGCGGTCGCTCTTAGCGATGTCGGAAGTCTCAGTCAGGGGCAGCCAGAACTCCGGCGGCAAGCCGATCTTCAGTCCTTGAAAACTTCGATCCGTGACACCCACGATCGTGTAAGGCTTGGTGTTGAGCCTGAGTGTTTGGCCCACGACGGCAGGGTCGGAGTTGAAGCGACGTTGCCAGAGGCCATCGCTGATGACCACTGCCTGATCGTCGGAGGGTTGCAGCGTGCGTCCGAGCTGAGCATTGACGCCGAGGACGTCGAAATAATTTGCGGTGACCACCGCGCCGCGCAATCGTTCAGCTTCGGTTTCACCCGTTGCCGTGAGCACGGTCTGATCGGACGCGGCGAGGCCGTCGAAGACCCCAGACTGATCGCGGAAATCGACGTAATCGGGATACGACGACGTGCCATACAAGCCGCTGCTGTAGTCGCTCGTATAAACCGCGACAAGTCGTTCCGGATCTCGAACGCCGGTCAACGGCCGCAACAGGGCGCCATTGACGAGGCTGAAGATCGTCGTGTTTGCACAGATACCAAGGGCCAGAGCGAGCATTGCGAGCACGGTGAAGCCCGGCGCCTTGGCGATCATTCGTACGCCGTATCGGAGATCGTGGAGAATGGTCATGAGAGTTCCTCCTGAGTAACACCGCCAAAAACAGAAATGTAGCTACGGATTGCACGGATAGAGAATCCGATCAAACCCGGATTAATTCTCTGTCATCCGTAATTACCGTAACGCTTCGAGGGGGTCGATCTTTGCTGCCCGCCGCGCGGGAACGAGACACGCGATGAAAACAACTGCGACGAGAACCACCGCCACTCCGACGAAGGTCACGACGTCGATGGGCTTGACGCCAAACAGCAGCGACGTCATGTAACGCGTCACCGCAACAGCACCCGCGATCCCGATACCCACGCCGATCGCAGCCAGCAACATCGCACGCTTCAATACAAGCCTGAGCACGTCGCCGACCTGAGCGCCGAGCGCCATGCGCACACCGATCTCGTGTGTCCGCTGCGTGACGTAGTACGAAGTGACGCCGTAAATACCGAGCATCGCGAGCAGCATCGCCACTCCCGCAAAAGCACTCATCAGCAGCATCGGTATGCGCCGCGGCGCCGCCGAGGTCGAAACGACATCATTCATCGTCTTCAAGTTGTAAACCAGCACGTCCTTCTCGACACTGCGAATCGCTTGACGCACCGCCGGTGCGAACGCAGTGGGCTCGCCCGTGGTTCGCACAACCAGCGAGAGACTGCCCCATCCCGTATCCTGTGCGTAAGGCACATACATCTGGTTCTCAGCTTCTTTATCGAGCGATCGCTTCGTGTCACCGACCACGCCGACAACTTCACGCGGAAACTTTTCGTCGCGCCAGATCGTGAAGTGGCGGCCAATCGGACTCTCACCGGACCACAACCGTCGCGCGAGCGTTTCATTCACGATCACTACTTTCGTGTTTTGTGAGTTGTCCTGATCGGTGAAAATGCGCCCGGCCTTCAAAGGAATTTCGAGTGTCTGAAAGTATTCAGGTGTGACTGTCATGTACATTGAATTTACCGACTCATTCGGTGTCATCGGGCGGCCTTCGAGAACGAGGCCGTGGCCAACATTGAACGTGTCGCCGTCCAGCGGAAGGCTGAGCGTCACTCCGGCTGATTGCACACCTGGAGTCGCTTTCACCTGGTCGATTAAGTGTTTGAAAAATTGCGCGCGCCGTTCAGGATCATCGGTGCGCTTAAATGGCGCACCCAAACGCATCGTCAGGACGTTGTCCGGATTGAATCCCGGATTGATCTCTCTCAGGTGCAGAAAACTCTTGATCAGCAGTCCTGCGCCTGCAAGCAAGATGAACGAGAGCGCGATCTCAGAAACGATCAGCAGACCGCCAACGCGATTGCGCCCGCTAGTCTCTGAACCACGTTGCCCGCTGTCTTTGAGTGTCGTGTTGAGATTCGGCCGCGAAGTTTGGAGCGCGGGAAAGAGTCCGAACATGAGTCCGGCCAGGACTGTCACGCTTAACGTGAAGCCAAACACTTGCCAGTTGATCGCGATCTCGTCGACGCGTGGAGTGTTCGGCGGAATGAGCGCGATCAGAAGCTTGAGCAACCAGAGACTCAATGCAAGTCCCAGCAAACCGCTTACCAGGGAAAGCAAGACACTCTCAGTTAACAATTGGCGGATGACGCGCAGACGACTGGCGCCGAGCGCCGTGCGCACCGCGATCTCTTTTTGCCGCGATGCTGCACGCGCGAGCAGCAGGTTGGCAACGTTCGCGCATGCAATCAACAGCACGAAAGCCACTGCACCCAACAAAAGCAAAAGCGACGTTCGCAACTTTCCAACCAGCCGCTCGCGAAGCTCGAAGAGTTGAACGCTCCAGCCGGAATTCGTCACAGGATAGTTCTGGGCC
>JBKPPH010000009.1:0-8887 GCA_046733535.1 Acidobacteriota bacterium | reverse complement strand
TCTATTCTCGCCCGGCTCCTTTACTGGCCAGCCGACTCAGTTCCGCCTCCTGGGCGAAGGCGAACAGGGTTATCGCACGCGACACCATGATTTCGCGCCGTCGTTTGGTTTCGCTTACAGCCCGACTTTCAAATCCGGATTCCTTAAACGCCTCGCGGGCGATGCTGCACAAACTGTCATACGCGGCGGTTATTCGATCGCTTACACCCGTGAGGGCTTCAACGCATACACGGCAATGTTCGGCTCGAACGAGGGCGGCACGGTGAACCTGAATGTGAGCCCATCGCTGACTCCGGGAATTTTCCCGGCCGGCAGCGTGCTGTTCCGTAACGGAAACTTCCCCTCGCTTTCACCACCGGCAGACACGAGCAAGTACCCATTCACACCTGCCTTCGGAAGCGCCGGCAGTGCAAACGATTTCGATGCGCAGTTGAAAGCAGGTTATACGCAGTCGTTTTCGTTCGGCCTGCAACGCGAACTCAATAAGAATACCGCGGTTGAAGTTCGCTTTGTGCGTACTCGCGGAACACACCTTTGGCGGCAGTTCGATCTAAACGAAGTGAACATCTTCGAGAACGGCTTTCTGGCGCAGTTCAAAGCGGCCGCAAACAACCTAGCCATCAGTCGCGCAAATAACAAGGGCGACAACTATGGCAATCAAGGACTGCCGGGACAGGTGAATGTGCCGCTCATCACCGTCGGACTGAATTCGTCGACGAACTCGACCATGGTGACACGCTTGCTGCAAGGACAAGCGGGCGCGGCTGCGAACACCATTGCATTCAACCTGAGCAACATGAACCGGCTGATTAACGCGGGCCTGGTTCCGTTTACCACACTGCCTACCAGCACCGGCTGCATCTCAGGAAACACAACGTCGCAAACCTGCAAGGTGTCCAACTTCTTCGTCGTGAATCCGCAGACAGCCGGTGGCGCGTTCCTGATGACACAGGGCACTGACACTTCATTCAACGCCCTGCAAGTCGAGGTGCGGCGACGGCTAAGCAATGGTTTGCTGTTCAATGCTAGTTATCAATACGGGAAGGCATTGGCCAATGCTTTCGTCTCGTCGTCATCCGTGTTTTCACAACCACGAACGCTGCGGGATCCTGAACTGGACCGCAATTTCTCACCATGGGATGTGCGACACTCGTTCAAGTTCGATTACATCTACGAGTTGCCGTTTGGTCCTGGTCGCCAGTTCTTTACATCGAGCGATCCAATCGTCAGACGCCTCGTGGGCAACTGGCAGGTTGGTGGCGTTGTGAGGATTCAGTCAGGCCCGGCAACCCTGCTCACCAGCGGCGGTCGCGCGACCGTCAACCAGTTTGATTCCGGTGTGGTCCTGCATAACATGACGTTGAAGGACCTGGAAAAGATGGTGCAGATTCGAAAAGATCCGAGCGGCATCGTTTACTGGCTGCCGAAGGACGTGATCGACAACACCATCGCAGCGTTTCAGAGTTCAACCGGCACTCCGTTGAATCCGACCGCACCGTACATTGGTCCGCCGTTGACGCCCGGCGAATTCGGCGACCGCATCGTCTTCCATGGACCATCGACGGCGCGTTTCGACTTTAACGTGCTCAAACGGATTCCGCTGTCGGAGAAAGTGAACCTTGAAGGTCGAGTCTCGTTCCTGAACGCCTTCAACCGCGCGAACTTCTATCTCGGCGACTCGGATTCGACGATACGCAGCGTCAGTGCGGCGTCGACAGCGTTCGGTCAAACTCGATCCGCGTACCGCGATATCACGGTATCGGGAACAAACGATCCGGGTGGACGGCTGATCGAGTGGCAGTTCCGGATCAACTTCTAATGAGGTTTTTAGCCGCGGATGAACGCAGATTGACGCAGATCTGCGTTCATCTGCGTAAATCTGCGGCTAGTTCTTCGTGGCGGCTCTTAGCTTCTCAACCTCAGCTTTGATCTGAACGGCGTTCGCGGCTGTGGGGACGTCTTTTAGGTATTGTTCGAAGGCCTTTAATGCTGCCGGTGGCTTTTGTTGCATGAGATAGAGTTGGCCCAGGAACATCTGCGCGTTGCCCGCGCCTGCGCCGGCTAACTCATACGAACGAAGCAGGGACTTCTCAGCTTCCTCCAGGCGATTGAGTTGGAGCAAAGTTGCGCCGAGCAATAGATGAGCGTTCGCGGCCGTGTCGTTAATCGTGACTGCCTTCCTCAGTTCTACAGCAGCTTCATCAAAACGATCCTGACGGTTAAGAATTACTCCCAGTTTAAAATGCAGATCCACTTGCGAAGCAGTATCAGTCGTTGGCTCACTCAACACACCACGCAACACCTGCTCTGCTTTGGCTAATTCCGCGACAGCCAGCAGCGCGTCTGCATACGACAAAGCCAGCCCTTTCATCGCGCGATCTTTCTCGTACAGCAGCCCCAAAATCTGGACGGCTTCTTTGGCGTGACCTTGCCGGTGCTTCACGACGCCAAGGTTGAGGCGGGCGAGATAAAAGTTCTCATCGATTTTAACTGCCTGACCGAAGAGTTCAGCCGCTTCCGGCAATTGATTCAATTGAAGATAGAGAACACCGAGATCATTCAGCGCGCGAAGGTAATGTGAGGAAATTTTTACAGCGAGCTTGAGTTGCGTGATGGCGGCCTCAATCTGGCCGTTAGCTAGCGCCGTCATGCCGGTATAGTAAGCAGTGACAGCTTCTTTTTTAACGTCCATCGCGCGCGCATCAACCACGCCCGAGGTTGATTTCGATCTTCCCGTGAACGGTCGAAGAAAAACTGTCGTGTAGACCGGCGTATTACGCAGGATGCGAAATCGCGCAACCGTCGTGTCGTACGTGGCGCCGTCACTCTCGACAGTGACTATGTAGTCGGCGTCGCGAATGAGATCGCCTGTCACCTGAAACTTACCCTTCGTATCGGTGAACACGACTTCAATCCGTCCATCGTCGCGCGTCAACGTGAGTCGTATGGGCCGAGGCGGAAGAATGCCGCCCGGCATGAATATCTGGATCGCGGGTGGCGCCTGAAATAGGACCAACAGGCCGAGGATTATGGACGAGATCCACATGGAACCAGCCACAGATTACACGGATTTTCAAAAAAGATCTCCAAAATCTGCGGATGGTTTTTATGGATAAAGCAGAACCTCTGCACGGGCGCGTCGAAACTCCTGCAAGCCGCTGTTCCAGGAGCTGACAATATCTCTTGCGCTCTCGCCACGCTTCACGCGTTCCAGCGTGTCTGCGTTCACCAGCAGCCGCAAGTACTTATCAACCTGCCAGTCGTTTGGATACAACTTCCGCAGCGCGAGCGCCATTTCGATCCCGGTCAGCAGCGGACGAAACGCAGCACGATCCGTGATGATGATGTTCACGCCGCCACACTCGACATCTTTGAAGACTGAAGCCTTGGGCGTGAACCGCACCGGCACAAACCTGACGCCGGGCGCGCCACGTTGATTCAGATAATCCGCGAGCGTATCGCCCTGAATCCACGGCGCACCGACGATCTCGAACGGCGTATCGGTACCACGACCGACCGAAACGTTCGTCGTCTCGAGTAGACCAACACCTGGATAAAGTGTCGCCTGAGTCAGGCTGCGCATGTTTGGCGACGGATTGATCCACGTGAGATTGGTTTCATCAAACCACATCCAGCGATGCCAGCCTTCCATCTTTATCACGCGCAGATCCGCGCCGATGTTGCGTTGTCGATTGAATAGCTGGCCCAACTCGCCGATCGTAAGGCCGTGTCGCGTCGGAATCGTGTGATACGAGGTGAACGAGAGTTTGTCCTGATCGGCAACCGGGCCGTCGACGTCGACGCCGCCGATAGGATTCGGACGGTCAAGGATGAAAACCGGCAGCTTCGCCTTTGCGGCTTCTTCCAACAGGAAACCGAGCGTCGAGATGTAAGTGTAGAAGCGGACGCCGACGTCCTGAATGTCGAAAACCAACGCGTCGAGATCTTTCAGTTGCTCAGGCTTTGGCCGGCGCGTTTCGCCGTACAGCGAATAGATAGGCAGACCCGTGACGTCGTCCTTTGAATCGGAGACGTTCTCGTCGGCCAATCCGCGAATGCCGTGCTCGGGCGAAAAGAGCGCGACGAGCTTCACGCCCGGCGCTTTGCTGAGCACGTCGATGGTCGGACGGCCCTGGCGATCGCGGCCAGTGTGATTCGTAACGAGGCCGAGTCGCATGCCGGCCAGCGGTTTGAAGTTGTCTCGCTCGAGGACGTCAATCCCGGTCAACACTTTCTCGGAAACTCCCTCGTTGCGAAATGCAAACTGCTCGAGACTCTTAACAACCTCCGCGTAGTAATTCGCCGACTGCTTTCGAGCGCGCTCTACGGCAACTGTGTCCGTTACTGCGCCCGCGACGATCGAAGCAACGCGTCCGCGCAGTGGTCCAACATCGCCTTTTCCGTCCGGATGAACGCGGTTGCTCAGAAACACAACAAACATCTCGCTCGCGGGATCGATCCAGATCGACGTGCCCGTGAAACCAGTGTGACCAAACGAGCCGAGCGGAAACAGGTCGCCGCGATTGGAGGAGAAAGTGCTGTTTATGTCCCAACCGAGTCCGCGTGTGCCGCCGCCATTTGAAATCAATCGCGGGCGAGTCATCTCGGCGACAGTCAAAGGCGCGAGTACACGAACGCCGCCGAACGTCCCTCCGTTCAGGATCATCTGGCAATAGATCGCGAGATCATCCGCGGTAGAGAAGAGTCCTGCGTGTCCGGCAACGCCGTTCATGCGATATGAAGTCGGGTCATGTACCTCGCCCCGCAGCCACACTTCACCTTCGGCGCCGGCGTTGGCGGCAGTGTCGCCGAGATAGCTCAACTGTCCGCGGCGTCTTTCAGTCGGTGCGATTCTCGATTTCAACGTGACGCTCGGACGAAAGCCGGTGTTCGTCATGCGCAGTGGTTCGAAGATGTTCTTCTGCGCAAACTGGTCCAGCGGCATGCCGCCGACGCGCGCAACCACTTCGCCTAACGTAATAAAACCGATATCGCTGTACGTGAACCGGTTGCCGGGCGGGTTGCGCAACGGTTCTTTGATCAGCCGCTTGATTGCTTCGTCGTAGCCGGTCCAGCGTTCTCGTAGATCGAAGTCGGGCGCGTAACCCGAAACGTGAGTGAGCAGTTGCTCGATGGTGATGCGATCTCTTCCCTCGCCTTTTAGTTCGGGAATGTGAAGCGAAACCGGATCGCTCAAGCGCAGCTTTCCGCGTTCGAGGAGGATCATAATGCTGGTGGCCGTCGCGACGACTTTCGTGAGACTGGCGAGATCAAAAATCGTGTCGGGCGTCATCGCTTCGCGGGATGGCTCGAGAGCACGAGCACCGTAAGATTTGCGGCAGACGACGCGACCTTTGCGAGCGACGAGAACAACCGCGCCCGGAAGTTTTTTGTTTGAGATTTCCTCGTTGATGACCGCGTCTATCTGCGCGAGCCGCTCCGCGGAAACGGAAACCGATTCCGGCTTCGCGATCGGCAGTTGGGCCAGCACCGTCTGCGCAACCAGCGCAACGACCACCAGACTTGAAATTCGTGATCTCATATATTTAAAGAACCACGGATAACACAGATTTAAATCGGATTTTAAATCCGTTTAATCCGTGGTTCATTTTTTAATCTGAATTCCAGTGCCGCGCGGATACAATCCCGGCAGCGATATCGGAAGCTTCCCGACGATGTCGATCTCACCCAGCAACGCCCGCGCGACTGCCTGTTGCAAACTCGGCATGTCACCGTACGCCACGATGTACGTTCGCAGCCCGGGAAAGCTCTGCAACAGGTAAGGGTTTCCAAAACTGATGCCAACGACCGGCGCCTTCGCTTCGATCAACGCCGACAACGCGCGCGCACCCGCTTCGGGTATTCCCACGCTCGACACCTGCCCCGAACGCACGCGGCCGTACAACGAAGCAAGTACAAGATCCGCAGACTTCGCGCGTTCGACGGCTTTCTGAACGTCCTGCTCTGATGACCGCTCGTCGAGAACAACTGTTTCAATCTTCACACCGCTGCGGCTGAACCGCGACACGAAAGCGTTGGTGATCCAGTTACGATCGTCGCCGTTCGTCACTGCCAGATTGAACACGCGCGTTTCAGGCGTGAGATTTTTCAGCGGCACACGTTTGTCTTCGTCGCGAACGAGCGTCACTGCGTGTTCGGCAATCTCCGTCGCGAGGGCGACCACGTCACGACTGCCGACGACGCGATCGATCGTGTCGACCGGCGTCAAACGTTGGTCCACGAGGCCCAGATCGTACTTCGCGGCGAGAATTCTTCGAGCTGACTCTTCGACGCGTTGTTCCGTGATGCGTCCGCTCTTCACCGCGTCGTGCACGCCGCGAAAAGAAGCGTCAACGTCAGCAGGCTTCAGCAACATGTCGGCGCCTGCTTCCAGAGCGCGGACCGCGGCCTCCTCCTGGGTGAAGTAGATCGTCAATCCGCTCATGCTCAACGCGTCGGTGACGATCATGCCCGTGAATTTCAGATCGTCTCGCAGGATCTTGCCCATCACTGGAGACATCGTCGCGGGCATCGTCGCTTTCTCGTCGATTATCTCGCCCGCCTCGTCGGTGTCAGTGGGTTTACCTTTTATCGATTGCGGGAGAGGCTTGACTGCCGTCGGATCGATCTGCGGCAAGCCAATGTGGCCCGTCATCACCGCGCCGACGCCCGCGTTAACAGTCGCTTGAAAAGGAACAAACTCAACCGTATTCAAGCGCTCGCGGCCAACATTGATCTCGGGCAACCCGCGATGCGAGTCGACTGCGGTGTCGCCGTGCCCGGGGAAATGTTTCGCGGTTGCGATCACGCCCGCTGCCTGCGCGCCTTCAGTAAAGGCGGCGGCGAAACGAGCAACGTCAGCCGGATCCTCACCGTACGAGCGAACGTTGATTACTGGATTCGCCGCGTTGTTGTTTACATCAACCACCGGCGCGAAGATCTGCTGCACACCGAGTGCGCGCGCTTCGCGTGCAGTTATCTCACCCTGGCGTCGCGCGTATTCGGGATTGCCCGTCGCGGCAACCGCCATGTTCCAGGGAAAGTTGACGGTGTCGTCAAACCGCATGCCCGCGCCCGCTTCCAAATCGGCGGAGACGAGCAACGGATAACGCGCCAACTGTTGCATTCGATTCGAGAGAATCACTGACTCGTAAACCGGACCGCGAAAGAGAATGAGGCCGCCGACTTTGAGATCTTCGACCTGATGTTTGAGGGTGCGATAGGCGTCGGAATCCTGATTGAGAAAAGTCGCGTTGAGTCCGACTGAGATCAGTTGACCAATCTTCTCTTCCAGCGACATCTTGCGGAGCACATCGTTGGCCCATTTCAACGCCTTCTCCGATCGATCGCGTTTGAAGGCATTGACTTTTGCGGGCGTCTGCGGCTTGACCGGCAGCGCCGCGAGACTGAACAGGACAAGGATTAAGATTGCCGAAAGATATCGATTGAACTTATGCGTCATCCAGATCTTCCCTCATTTTCATAGCGTACTTCGACTCCGCGCTCGCCGGAGTGAAAGCAAAACTTGCGAGCCACGCAACTACAAACGTAATCAGGCTTCCCAAAAGCACGTACCACGTCCACGCGATCTGCGTCGCTAAAAACACGTAGAGCATCGAACCCATGCTTACCAGCATGCCGATCAGCGCCGGGGGCTGACTCACGCGGCGCAGAAAAGTTCCAACTAAAAACACGCCGAGAATCGGACCATTGATCAGCGAAGCCACGGAGAGTGCCTGGCTCAACGCCGATCCCGGCTGATTGCGCACCAACAGCGCGACCGCGATCTGCACGATTCCCCAAACCAGTGTCAGCACATGCGACACTTTCAGGTAATGCTTGTCATCTCGCGCCGGGCGGAACGGTTTGTACAGATCGTTCACCGCGGTCGCGGCGATTGAATTCAGTGACGACGACATCGCTGCCGCGAAGATCGCTGCGACGACCAGACCGGAAAGTCCGGTCGGCATGTATTTCGTGATGAAGTCGGGAAAGACACGATCGCCGCCGGTGAATGGAAAAGCTGTCGATGCGGCACTCGCATAACCCGGATCGGTGAACGGGTGGTAGAACGCGAACAGCAGGACTCCAATAAACAGAAACCCGATAAACTGCGCGAGCACGATCGCGCCACTCGTCAACAAGGCAACGATCGCCTTACGCGGGCGATCGGTGCAGAGATAACGCTGCACGAGATACTGGTCCGTGCCGTGTGTGCTCATCGTCAAAAAGCAGCCGCCGAACAGGCCCGACCAAAAGGTGTAAGTGCGCGTGTAATCGAGCGTGAAGTCGAACAGAGAATACTTGCCAAACTGAGTTGCGAGTGAGCTCGCGGTTGCGAGGCCGCCGTTAATGGACATGACGAGGACGATCGCAGCCGCGACCGCGCCGGCGATGTAGATTCCGAGTTGGACCACCTCGACCCAGATTACGGCCTCCATGCCACCGAAGTAGGTGAAGATGATCATCGCCAGGCCGATCAGAATGATTGAGCCGACGATGATCGTTTCAGAGTTCGCGGAGGGTTGAAAGGATGCGTACACAGCCGCGAGAACGATCGCAGTCAGCAGGAGCCGGATGCCATCGGCGATGTTTCGCATCACGACGAAGAGCGACGCCGCCACCATTTTTATCTTGTCGCCAAAACGCTGATCGAGAAGCTGGTAGACCGTGAGCAGTTCGCCGCGGAAGTAAGACGGGATGAAAAGCAGCGAGATAACAACCCGTCCGAGCAGGTAGCCAAAAACCAGTTGCAGGAACTGAAAGTTTCCACCACGCGCGAACGCGATGCCGGGGACCGAGATGAACGTGATGGTGGAGGTTTCAGTCGCGACGATCGAAAACGCCACTGCCCACCACGGCACCGCCCGATCGCCGAGAAAGTAGT
>JBKPPH010000008.1:0-16303 GCA_046733535.1 Acidobacteriota bacterium | reverse complement strand
GAAAGTCCATCCTGAACAGAATCACTCACCTTGATGCAGGTAAAGAGGCGGAACAAAGACGCCTGCAAGCGTTCGGCATTTACGGGCGCTCCGGCGTAAGCGAGGGAAAGGTTGACGCCGATGGTCCTGAGAAACGTGCTCTTGCCCGCCATGTTTGAGCCTGTAAGAATCACGATCCTCTGGCCCTGGTCCAACTCGAAGTCGTTGCACACCTTTGACTCAGGTTTCAAAAGTGGATGCCCAAGACTGCGCGCGGCGAGTTGATTAGCACCGGAAATCAGCTCGGGAAAAGTGTAATGCGGATTCAGGTAGGCAAAGTTCGCTAGCGAGTTGAGGGCTTCGAGCTCATGCCACGCCTCGAGCCAGCGCGGTAGCAGGTGCGCGATCTCCTTCTTCACCAAATCGAATCGATAAGTGAAAAAGAAATCCCACGGGACAAACACATGGATCAGAAAAGACAGCAGCGGATTAGTGCGGACGCCGAGCGCTGCCGCCAGCCGTCCCAATCGCCTCATCTCGACTGAAGGTTGCTTGCCTTTCTCGTCGAAAGCCGAGCAAACCTGCCCGAGGCCGGGCGTGCTTTGATAACAACGCGATTCGAGGTAACCAAAAACGGCTTTGAAGTGCGTCAACGCTTTCTCGAGCTCAAACAATTCGCCACTCGCATGCGCGATCCTCGATCGGCTGAGAAGCATCGCGCCAAAGTAGACGAGGAAAGTAATGGGCCAAATCTGCGGAATCACATTGAGACTCGCGAGCGCCATGGCGAGGATGTTCAGTGCGGCAAGGATCGACAGGAACACAACGAGAGGCAATAAAGACCCCTTTGTGTTACTTCGCTCAATCCACTCAACGAGGATTTTCGAATTCCAGTGTCTTCTGTTGCTTTTCGATCGCGATGGCCCAGCGGTGCTAAGGCGCGCAACGTCCGACAGCAACTGAAGCTTATCGCGAAAGAGGGAGTGGTCCTTCAGTTCACGAACCAATCTCTGCCGGTGCTCGATCAACTGCGCGTCGGGACAAACGCTTAGCAGCCACGACCTTAACCTGTCGCTGCCTTCCTGTGTTACTGCGCTATCGAGTAAACGATGCAGCGAGCGTTCTCCTGTGATATCAACATCAGTTTCAAACGGATGCCCTGAAAGTGGGTGTATCGACAGATCTGCCGGCGGGATTTGATTCCAATCCAGACGAATCCGCGCGATATGAGTTTGCTTGATCTCGATCAGAAGTGAATTACGAGTCAGGCTGTCGCGCACTCTGTTATGAAATACAGTGACGACCGAGAACACGACGAGCAGAAGTCCAGCGACGATCCACGCAATCGTACTGCCGGCGAAACTGCAGAACGCCAGCGCCACCAGCATGCCCGTGACGAAGATGATTCTGCGTACGTTCCAATACTTGCGGCTGATATCGTTAAGGACATCAGTCCTGCGTTTCAGTCGTGCGATCTGTTTGTCGAGTTGTTCGAGACGGTCCATGCTTGATCCGTGTAAATTACGAATGATAACAAGATTAGGCGCAGGGCGGAGTGGGGCATTCGGAGTCGTGGAGGGCGGGTGAAGTGGTTGCGTGTTCGCGGCCGAAGGTGGTGATCAGGACGACGGAGCCCACGATGACGGCCGCGGCAATTAGCATTCGAGGTGTCAAAGGCTCACGAGCAAACAACCAGCCGAGCAAAACTGCAACTACCGGATTTACGTACGCATAAGTCGCTGCACGCGCGGGCGTCACGTTGTGCAGCAACCAACTGTAGGCCGTGAACCCAATCAGCGATCCGAACAACAGTAAATAAAAGAACGCCGCAATCGAGACCCACGAAGCGTTGCTGAAACTCAGTCGTTGAAAATCGCCCGCAGCCAACGCCAGGAGTAACAGCAAACCGCCACCCGCCACCATCTGCATCCCTGCCGCCACCGACGTCGAACCTTTGATCGGGCGTCGATTAGAGTACACCGACCCGCTCGCCCACGCTGACGACGCCACCAGCACCATACCCGCACCCGCGAGATTTATCACCGATTCGCCGTTGACTCTCTTGAATCCATCGCTGACTAACAGTGCGACACCTGCGAGCCCAATCAACACACCAAGCAACACCATCGAACTCGGACGCTTACGACTCACGCCCCAGTTCAACATCACTACCCACAACGGCTCGGTCGCAACAAGCAACGCCGCGAGCCCCGAAGCGATGTGTTTCTCAGCCCACGTAACGCCGCCGTTACCAACCAGCAACAGCAAAGCGCCAATTACGAGGGCTCGCGGCCATTGTGAGAACGACGACCGAATGCTTTCACCGTGAAAAGCGGCCCAGGCGAAAAGAATCAGCCCGGCAATGCCAAACCGTGTCCCAGCCATGAGGAAAGGCGGAAGCGTCTCGATCGCATAGCGAATACCGAGATAGGTTGAACCCCAAATCAAATAGACTGCGGCGAACGCAAGAACGATCAGCAGGCGAGACGGTCGAGGCTGGGTCATCTAGTTGGTTCGCGAAGCGTTTAAAATAGCACAAGGCCCACGCCGAAACGTGGGCCTTGTTAACTTCTGAGTTGTGCAACGTTCACTCAGGCCGTTTGGGTTTATCCTGCTTGGGCTTGTCGTTGCTGTTCCGTGGCGGTCTCTGATCTTTGCGGTCGTTGGTAATGACGATGACACGCTCTTTCGGCGGCCGCTTGTCCTGATCCTTTCGTTGCGCGAAGGCGCCGACCGAAACAACGCCCAGCATCGTTATCACCAATAATTCTCGCATTAACTTAATCATTTTCGGCTTTCTCCTCATTCATGTTCCCGCGCACGGGAGGGAGAAGAGATGCGCTGTCCTGGAGGCAGCAATACAGGTGCCACAAAACCGAACAGCACGAGGCGCTGTTTTTACGGCGAAAAGTCTAACAGTACATGCGCAAATTCGCACGGTTTCGAAGGATGCCGCACGTTATCGTATAGCCCACAAAGGGCACAAAACATGAAGCAGTCTCCCTACTTTCTGACGGTCACGCTTAATGTACCCACGTTGCCGCTGCTGTCAAACGTCCGCAGGGAGATCGTGTGTTCGCCCGGCCCGAGATGTCCGAAATCTACCGAGTAGACCTCGTGTCCGCTATCCGCGATGCCGTCGTCGGGAAACACTGGAATCCACGCGGCGCTGTCCAGGCTGGCATCCGCTTTTTTGACTTTCCCAGTCGCGTCGTCGACTGAAAAAACAACGCGCACTGAGTCGCGTGTCGACTGCGGTTGGGTCATCACTTTAACGACCGGCGGCGTGTTGTCAATATCGACCGGCTCACTCAGTCTCTCACCCGTCAGCTTCTGTCCCGGCGGGTTGTCAGGCGCGTCTGAAGCGACGATCTTGATCACGTAACGCCCATCGGCGAGTGTTGCTCCATCGATGGTGTAGAAGTTGTCGCGCAGCTTGTCTTTCAACAGCCTGAACGTCTGCTCGTTCAGCGCGCGGTAGTAAATGGCATACTCCAACGTGTCGGAATTGCGATCTTCCGCCTGCCACTGAAACGATCGCGCGCCGCGCTGGTAAAAACGCCGTGGCGGTACTTGTGCAACTGGTCCAAACAACGTCGGATCGAGTCCCGAAGATTCGACGTTCGGATCGACCGCGACCTGCACGATCTGCTGCAAACCGACTCCAATCGGCAAAACGTTGATCGACAGCACTTCAGGCGCAACGTTGCGCGGCAGATAAGCGACGCTCACGTCTTCGATCCAAGACGGAGTCCCAGTTGAATTCGAACCACGAACCGTTGCGCGCCATTGAATGAACCGCGCGCGCGGACTCGATATCTGGTTGCCTTCCGCGTTTCGATACGCCGCGCTCCACTCACTCCACGTCGAATCCGGCCGCTCGCCGTTACCGGTGCGCGTTTGCACTTCAATACCGCCCGCGCCACGCCACCAGATTCGACCCCATGACGCCGTGAGTTTCGCGTCCCTCACCGGCGACTCAAATGTTCCTTCACTCACCAATTCATTGCCGAAGCGAAAGAGCTTTCCCTGATTGCTCGAGGCCGCATAGATTTGATCGTTCCTGACGAGCAACGACGAAATCTGTCCTTCCGGCGACTGCAACAAGAGCGTGTCGCGACCGTCGTTCGTGACTGAGTAGATGCGACCTTTGTCAGCAGTGCCGATGAGCACGCTGCCGGGTTGCAACGCGGGTGCGATCGAGAAGGCGGTTACAGTTGTAGAACTCCACACGACGTCAGTCGCGCCGTCAGGAAGTATGCGAAACACGGCGCTTCGGGCACTCGACACGTCGTTCCTGCTGCGCGTCGTACTGGGCTGACCTTGAATCGGCGCACCGGTTTCGTCGATGGCGGTGATCGTGACTGATGTGGTCGGCGTAGCGCCTTCAGAAGGTTGCGACGGCGTCGTGACAGCGGGTGTCGACGGCGCACGCGCGGTTGCGGCCGAATCGCTGAGCGCAAGCGCGTAGATCGATCCGTCAGCCGCCGGCGCGAGCGCATGAATCTCGCGAAGCTGAGTATCGAAAAGTGCGAAGGTCTTGCCTTCGGGAGACACTCGCAGCACCAGTCCTCCTGAGTCAGTGCCGGCGATTAGATCGCCTTGCGGCGTGACCGCAAGTGAAATCACGTGTGTTTGATTAGTGCTGACGAGCAGAGACGTTTCCGGGTTGGCGCCCGCAGCTCTTACGCGATAAAGCTTGCCGGTGTCGCCAGTACCGACGGCCAGCGAACCATCGGACATGATTGCCAGCGACCAGATGTATTTGTCACCGGGATCGAAATAGACTTCCGACTTTCCATCAGCAGTGATGCGGTAGACCTTGCCGTCAGGTGACGTGCCGGCGAACAGTGCGCCGTCTCGACCGACCGCAAGCGCAGTCACGTCCAGTTCCGCAGCGTCGTAAAGCAGTGCGCCCGTGCCCGCAGCGGGGATGCGATAAATCTTGCCGTCATGGCCCGTGCCGAGAAACACGTTGCCCTGGTTGTCGACGGCGCTGGACCAAACGTAAGTTTGTTGCGTATTGAAAACTTCAGTCAGCTTTGGCGAAAGCATCAGCACGCCGGTGTCGCTGATCGAAACTCCGCGAGCATCGCCTTTCAGCAGTTCGGTGCGGCCGCTGGTTTCCCAAACAGCGGGTTGACCGGCTTGCGCGGAAATGAAAATTAAAAGAAGTGCTGAGATAGTTGTAAGGCTGATTAATCGTTTGCTGATCATCTGTTGGTTAGGTTCCTATGTACTTAGCGTAAAGCGAGCGAGCGGTAGCAATCTCATCTGTGCCGCGAATGATTGAGCGCGCATCCTGGAAGACGGTGAGTTCGAAATGACCAGTTTTGAAGCGCAGAAGATACCCATTGAACTTCACTTCCCCCAAGCGTCGAAGCCTTTCTGCCAGTGACGAGAAGTTGATACGCGTCGGCTGAGACGGCGAGATCTGGATCGCGTCGCGGCCACAAAGCATTGCCGCTGCTTCCGCAGCCTGCGACAACGTTTCATAACGCGCGAGTCCGCAGGTCGAACAATCCGGACGCGGCGCGCCAGTTCGGATTCTTCGCCATTCGTTTCGCCACACGTCGAACTGCATCAGCGATCCGTGAAGATCTTCGATGCGGCCGGTTAGCACTTTGAGAGCTTCAGTTACCTGCACGGCTGAAACGACATTGATGATGGGCATGATCACGCCGGCAGTATCGCAAGTCGGCGCGCTCGCCGCGGGCGGCGCTTCTTCAAACACGCACCGCAGGCAAGCCGTTTCGTGCGGACGAACAGTCATCGTCACACCGTACGAACCGACGGCAGCGCCGTAAATCCAGGTGATGTCGTGCTTCACGCAGGCGTCGTTGATGAGGTAGCGAGTGGAGAAGTTGTCAGTGCCGTCGATGACGAGGTTACAACCCTCGAGCAACTGTTCGACGTTTGAATAGTTGACGTCGATTACCTGAGATTCGAGCTCGATTTGTGAATTGATTTGCCGCAGGTGATCGGCGGCGGCGACGGCTTTCGGCAGACGCTGCTCGGCGTCACTTTCCGTGAACATCGTCTGGCGTTGCAGGTTTGAAGGTTCGACGAAGTCGCGGTCGGCGATTCTCAGATAACCAACACCCGCGCGTGCCAACGACTCGGCGTGAGCAGAACCCAGTGCGCCACATCCGACAATCAGGACTCGTGCGGCCGCCAGCCGCCGCTGCCCTTCTTCGCCAATTCCATTGAAGAGAATCTGTCTGCTGTAACGCTCGTCCACTGCGACTCAGTATAGCAGTGAACAATGGGTGGCTGTACTTGGATAGGGTCAGTACCGTAACGCGCTAGCGTCGGGTCGGTCGTAGCGTCCCATTGTCGGGAATGTGTTACGACGATCAACCCGACGCTACCGCGTTACGGTACTGACCCTACCCAAGCAGAGGCTAGGCCGTGATCCCGTAGCGTTTGATCTTGGCGTTGAGTGTCGTCGGCTTCAATCCAAGGAGTCTTGCAGCGCGCGTCTGGCTGCCGGATGTCCGGCCGAGCGCCGTGCGAATGAGACTCACTTCAAACTGGCGCACCTCATCAGAGAAACGCGCGCCGCGCTTGATGTCTACCGGCCTCGAGATCGCGAGCGACTCGACCTCGTCCAAAAGCTGAAGCACCGTCTCACGTAAAGTGTTGAGACGTACATCAACATTCGGCTCGGCTGAGGTTTGTTCTGGGCCCTCAGTCCTGTTTTCTTCTAACCCTAGTATCGATTCACTACTCATGAACAACCTCCGAAAATGCGGGAGCAAATTATCGGCGCCTGACCTACCGGGGAGTCATTGGATGCGGCGGCGGTTTCAATAGTCTCAAAGCTTTACGTAACAATGGTTCTGCTCTGTGACAGAGCGGCTAAAATTTGGGACGGAGCGGCTATGGATGTGGGTGGCGCGTATGGTTTCGCATGCCGTCCGCTGCTCCGGTCCGCTCAAATCGTGTTTCCGACCGCGCCCTGAAAGTTGGAGCGGTAGTTGCGGCTGAGCGTGAGCTGCTTACCGTTTTCCATGATGACTCGGTACTCACCATGAAACCACGGTTGCATCTCCTTGATTCGATCGATTTTGACAATTGCTGAACGATGAATTCGCCGAAACTGTTTCGGGTCGAGCTGTTCTTCCAAACTGCTGATCGTCTCGCGTAGCAAGTAACCTTTCTGATTGTCGTAGACGCGAACGTAGTTCCCTTCCGACTCGATGCAGTAAACGTCCTGCACGTTGAGAAAGAAGACGCGCCCTCCGTTTTTGATTACGAGTCGCTCGAGGTGGCGCGGTCCAGTCTTTAATTCTTCGAGCAGTTGCAGGATGTGGCGATCTCGTTCGCCGTTCTGGTCGACTTTGATCTGGTTTTTCACGCGGTCCCAGGCAGTGTCAAACCGCTCGCGGTCAAAAGGCTTGAGCAGGTAGTCGAAGGCGTGCACCTCAAACGCGCGCACGGCATATTGATCGTAAGCGGTAACGAAGATGACGTAAGGCGTGGCCTGCGGGTCGAGCGATTCGAGCACTTCGAACCCGCCCAACTCCGGCATTTGAATATCGAGGAAGACGAGATCCGGTTTGAACGACTTGATCGCTTCTACTGCTTCACGACCATTCGCACACTCCGCAACAATCTCGACGTCCGAATCATCTTGCAGCATCTCGCGGATCATCTCGCGAGCAAGTGGTTCATCGTCGACGACCAATGCGCGAATACGTTCTGCGTTCGTCACCTTGCCTCCTAACAAACGTGAATAACGCAATGAGGTGTGAAGTGAGATTCACACTCTAAATGAACACCGCAGTCGAATCACTTGTGGCGCAAACGGGGGGCGCGTCAAACGGATTCAACGGCTCGTACGACAGAGTTGGATGCCAAGTTTCGTTGTTGAGGACACGCGCGGTCGCCAAATTTTTGAATGGACGAGAAAGTGGAGATTAGTGCAAGTTCATGGATCTAGCGGTCAGAGTCGCGCGGGATCTCGAGTGCGACAATCAAACCTCCCGCAGGATCGTTAGCCATTTCGAACCTCGCGGCGTCGCCGTAGAGGCCAACGAGCCGGGCTTGAGTGTTGGCTAAACCGAGTCCCTTGCCGCGCCGCGTTTCGAGAGCGCGATCGATAATGCCGGGGCCGTTATCTTTTACTTCGATCCGAACCACGCCGTTTCGCGGCGCCGCTGTGATCTCGACGCGGCCAGTAGACGAGGTCCCGATCGCATGCCGCATCGCGTTTTCTACGATTGGTTGGAGAATCAAGTTGGGGACGCGAACGTCCAGCACTGCGGGATCGACGTGAATGTCAGTCGTGAGACGATCCTGAAAGCGAATTCGCTCGATCTCCAGATACCCGTTTAAGAACTCGATCTCCTGCTGGAGCGTGACCTCCATCGAGCCGGAGTTTTCAAGCGTGAGGCGGAGGAAGTCGCCGAGCCTGGTGATCATCTTTCGCGCGCCCTCGGTGTCTTTGCTCAACAGCGCCGAGATTGAGTGCAGAGTGTTGAAGAGAAAGTGAGGCTGCACCTGCATTTTCAGAGCTTCCAGCTGCGATTGCACCAGTTGCGTGCGAAGCTCTGACGCTTTTAACTCGCCTTTGCGATAGCTGTTGTAGTAGTTGAACGCATGACTCAGCAGCAGGATGAAGGCATAAATGAGTAGCCAGCGGTCGAGATTGTTGTAAACAAAACCGAAGACGCGGAAGGGCGTAATGTTTCCGGCACGGCCCAGGAGCAGCATGAAGACGACAAAATGAACGGCGAGCAGGGTGCTGACAAGCGCGAGACTGAAGAGAAAGTGAAGTCCTGCACGTCGCAACCAATTGGTCCGGTCGATGCAAAAGCGACGCGAGAGCCAAAGCACCAACGGCGTCGCGAGCGCCCAGAGGTAACAAGCCGACGCCTGGAACAGGAAACCCTGTGCGTAGCGGATTGGTTGCCGCTCAGCGTAATACATGAGGTACGACTGCGTGCTGAAGAACAGCGCGACGATCGTCCAGACGCCCCAGATCAGTCCAACACGCACCGCGCGTCTGGACATCATCGGGTCGTCGTCAACAGTAGGATCAGGCTTCCGCATGTTTAGATCTCAACGGGCCGGACTGGGCAATGGGAGGTTTGGGCAATTCAAACCCGCATATAACTTTTAAAAACAGCCGAGGGGAGCACTTTGTGACCAGATGGACTGATTTAGATGTGGACGGGCCTACGCCTGAAGTCTTTTAACGCCGTTTCTGGATTAGACAGGATCCGTGTAAATCCTAATCATCTTGTAAATCCTGTCAAACGATCTCTGAGCGGAGCCCCGCCGCGCCTGCATCATACATCACGGAGGACGAAGGTCTCTTGCCTGTCCACAGTTCAAACTGAATTCTTGCTTGCGCAACCAACATTTCGAGTCCGCCTAAAGTTTCGCAACCTGCCTGACCAGCTTCGCGCAGGAATCGTGTTTCGCGCGGATTGTAGACGAGGTCGTAGACGTACCGTGCGCCGCTTAGCTGTTGCTGAGTCGCGGGTGTTTGATCGACATGCGCGCCTGATCCCAACGGCGTCGCGTTGATTACCACCTCATAGTCACTGAAAGAGGCGTAGGATAATGACTGACACGAGACGTTCAGCAAAGCCGCCTTCGTGAGATCGCGCGCAAAAACAGTGACTACAGCTTTCTCTCGTTTTAATGCCCAGATTGCAGCTCGCGCGGCGCCGCCTGCGCCGATGACTGCTACATTTTTGCCGGCCAACGATCCCATGAGCCTGAGCAGCGGTTCAATCAACCCGGCGGCGTCAGTGTTGTAACCAAGCAGGCGATCGTTCTCCACGACAACTGTGTTCACAGCGCTGATCTCTTTTGCGTCAGGCTCGATCCAATCAAGACAATCCATCACCGGCTGTTTGTGTGGTGCAGTTACACTCAAGCCTCGCAGGTTCCAATTCAACTCCCGGGTACGCGGATGGACCATGCGTTTGCAGAATGACTCAACGTCCTTAACTTCAAACGGAAGATAGACGCCGTTCACTTCTTCATGCGCGAACGCGGCGTTGTGCATGTGCGGCGAGACTGAATGCATCGCAGGCAATCCGACGAGGCCGCAGATCATTGTCTCGCCGTTGATCTGATCGATGTGGTAAAGAGAACGAAGTTTGCGAGCGTTGACCTGGCCGGGCGCAGTTGCGCTCTCGTCATCCAACGCGCCATACGTGAGAAACGCCCCTCGAGATGGGCCAAGGACGCGTGTCGCAATACCGGCATTGCCCATCGCGATGGCGATGATTTCCCGCCTCTCGCTGCGGGCACGATCGATCAAGTTAAAGATGGGAATACAGTCGACAATCTCGTTGGCTTGAACGGCAATCTTTAGAACCCGAGCAGGTGTCTGGGCCAGGCGCTCGTAGATGTCGTCGAGATCGTTTGGGACGCCCGAGAAGTCATGATGAGAAACGATTGTGCGCGACCAATCAGCTGAGAGTTCGTTCGCGATGTCGGCTTCCACATCCCACCACACGCCGTCGCCAGGTAGCGCCTGAGTTTTCCAGAAAGCCAACCGCTCTTCGCGGGTCAACGAGCGATACCCACCCTGTTCGGACGGACGAAACGTGAGAATCACCGGGCGGGAAATATCAGTCAGGCTTTCGGCATTCTCTTCAAGACAATCAAGACGGAGCTCGACCATGTCAGCCCACTTGGTTGCGCGCTCACAAGCATTTCGCAGTGCGCTGAGTTCCTTCTCACATACCGGCACGCAGACCTGCGTCGTCTTCTTATTCAATTCTTATAAATCCGTGTAATCCGTGGCTAAGATCTACTTCCGCTCGCTGGGATCGAACTGACGGGTGGGCGCTTCAACTCCGAGATGACGTGTGGTCCCTTCAGTCACGCTCGGCACCGGCGCTCGAAGCTCATCAATCTCTCGTCCGCTTTCGGGAAACACGCGGGTCGCAGGAGGCGCCGTGAGCGGCGCTCGCTTCTCTCTTTCCCTGACGCGAATGTACTGCGCGATTCCAGTCCCCATCATCGAAAACGCCGGCAACAACATCCAGAACCACCACGCCTGACCAATCGTCCTGGAAAGCGCGATAGCGACGATAATAAACGCGAACCCCATGAAGATGTTCTTGAACGCGTGGTCGAGACTAACTTCCTTATTGCGCCTTCGACGCCTGCGGCCGCGACCTTCCTCAATCTCCTCTGCCGGCGTTTGCACGAGCTGCCCCGTCAACGCCTGCGGCACGAGACTGATGTTTGCTCCGCACGTGCGACAAAAACTCGCGCCGTCGAGATTCTGGCTGGCGCACTTAGGACAGAACATTTATTTTTCGCCTCTCATTCGCTGGCGTCGTGCTTCGTAAAGCAGCACTCCGGCCGCGACCGAAACATTCAACGACTCCAACCTGCCTGCGACCGGAATATGGACCAACGTGTCGCAGTGTTCCCGAACTAAACGATGCAGACCGTGTCCCTCGCTGCCGAGAAAGATCGCAGCCGGCAGTTTCCAATCCCATTCAACATACGATTGTTTTGCGTCGCCGGCGGCGCCAACAACCCAGATGTTACGTTCTTTCAACTGCTCTATCAATCTAACCAGATTCGTCACGCGCGCTACCGGAACATATTCGAGCGCTCCAGCGGCGACCTTTGCAACTACACTCGTCAGACCGACCGCGCGTCTCTCAGTAATGAACACTCCATGCACCCCCGCGCATTCAGCGGTGCGCAAAATCGAGCCCATGTTACGCGGGTCTTCAACCGCGTCCAAACCGAGTACCAAAGGCGGATCCGGAGTTCCGATCTTGTTCTCCAACGATTCCAGCAACTCGTCCGCGTCTGCATAACGTGCCGCCGCGATTCGTGCTACAACACCCTGGTGTCTAACGTCGCCGAGTGAACGATCGAGATCTAGTCGCGGCACACGGTGAACCGGGACGCCCTTCTCTCGGGCCAGGTCAAGCAAAGTTTTTAGACGATCAGGGCGAGCACTTTCAAGAATCGTGATCGTTTCGATTTGACGTTTGCCGGCGCGCAACGCCTCGAGCACGGCGTTTGGGCCATACACCAAATCCGTTGAGCGCTCCCGGTTCCCTCGACTTGATCTATCGGACGACATGTGCGACAGGATTACAGTACTTACAAGGAATGTTTTCGTTATCTTTAGGCAACAGCTCCTCCACGTATTTTGATTATACGACGATAGGAAAATCAGAGGCGAAGAGAATGTTTGCGAGCTCCAACATTCGAAAAGGTTTGCTACTGCTGCTTGCACTCGCAGCCGGCGCGTGCTCCGCGTTTCAACCAACCGATCCCAACGGACCGAGACCCAATGAGCCGCTGTATCCGATCGAATTGTCAGACGTTGGACCGCGCCTCGAAGAAGCGTCTTTAGCGTGGTACCAGTTATCACAGCGGTATGGTCTGCCAGGGAAGACTGAAGCGAACCTGCAACCATACACCGCCACGATCCAGAGCTTGCCGGCAAACTTGCCTGCACCGATCCATCTCCCGAAGGTGACGGCGCAAGCCACTCCCACCGAGGAAGAAACGCGCGAGTCGTTGCGCAGGTTTATCGTCGAGTGGCAACGTCTCATCGGCGCAGAACCGAATCAACTATCCCTCGTTGAACGAACCGACGAGCCTTCGGGGATCAAAGTCGCTCGCTATGAACAACGACCGTTTCGCTATCCGCTGCGCGGAGGGTTCGGCACGCTGCTCATACGCTTTCGGAGCGACGGACAGCTCGTCGAGTTTTCCAGCAACTGTATTCCGAATGCCGATCGTCTTCAGGCCACACTCGCCGGTTTCACCCCGAAGATAACGAGCGAAGACGCAGTGAACCATATCAAGACGCAACCGGTGACGGTCACGGATGTGAACGGCCGGCAGCAAAGTTTTTCTCTTCCCGCAAACGCAACGGTTGAGGCGCAGCAGTTAGTTGTGTACGCCCAACCGGCTAAAGACCCGCCCAGCGGCCTGCAAATTCGGCTCGCATGGGAGGTAGACGTCACAAACGGCCCCATCAAGAAGGTCTATGTCGATGCGATTTCCGATGAAATAATTGCGGCCTCGTAATCGCCAGAGACGCACTTTCCCTACTTGACCAGCGCAGGCCAAAACAGCATTCTAGGTTTACAAATACCAGGGGGTGATTCAGTTGTTTATGCATAATTTCGATCCCACAAATAATATTTCATGGCAACTCGGACACAGGGGAAGGGTCGCAGTTTTTATCGACGGTAACAATCTTTTCCACGCGGCGCGCTTTCACAACATCGACATCGACTACAACAAACTCCTGCGAGTGTTGTTGGGCGATGGTCGATTGCTGCGGGCTTTCTTCTACACTGGCGTCGACATCGGCGCCGAACGGCAACAGGGTTTCCTCCTCTGGATGCGACGAAACGGATTTCGTGTCATTCAAAAGGAGCTGAAGACTTTTTACGACGGCACGAGGAAAGCAAATCTCGACGTCGAGATCGCGGTCGACATGCTCTCGCTTGCGGGTCGTTACGATACCGCCGTGCTCGTGTCGGGCGATGAAGATTTTGTCTACGCGGTCAACGCCGTTGCTTACAAAGGATGTCGCGTCGAGATAGCGGGGTTCCGATCGAACACGGCGCCGAAGCTGATCGACGTGTCCGACTACTTCATCGATCTCGGCGAGATCGCAGACAAAGTACGTAAGGAGATCTCGCACGGCACTCGTTACGACGAACGTGATCTGCACGAGTCCATGCCAGGACAGTACCTGCAAGATCAAATGGACTTGCAGAAACAACCTGACACGTTTCAGGCAGCCATGCGCGTCGTGATCGAAGCTGAGATCGAAGAGGAAGCAGCGGAGTTTGAAGCGGCCACGGAGTTCATCAGAATCACCGATGACCACTGAAATGAAACTCTTCACGATCCAGGAAGCCAATGCCTTACTGCCGAACGTAAGGACCATCGTGACGAAAATTCAGCGCGCGCATCGAAATATCGCGCGCTTTCGTGACGATGCGAAGAAGGCAGCGGAAGCAGCAGAACAGGGCGGCGGCGGCTTAGCGCAGGGCGTTGCTTATGCAACTGCGTTGACGGAGTTGACGGTCCAAACCTCGGAACTCGAAGCGCTCGGTGTTCAACTCAAAGACTTCGAGCGTGGCTTAGTTGACTTCCCTTCACTACGTGACGGCCGCGTTGTTTTGCTCTGCTGGCAACTGGGCGAAGGCGATGAACTGGAATGGTGGCACGACGTCGACGCCGGTTTCGCGGGTCGGACTCCACTCTAAGCCGCAGATTTGCGCGGATGAACGCGCATTAGTCTTATCCGCGTTCATCCGCGCAAATCTGCGGCCATTAACTTCAACTCCTGCATTATTTTCTCGTTGACCACTTAAAGCTTTCCTTGTAGTATGCGCGGCGAGATGGAAACATCCCCCAACGCTCCAACCACAACCGCAGAAAAAAGATCTACGCTTATCGAGTTTCCTGGTGTGTCAAGAAATTCTCTGCCCGAGTGGCGAAAAGAGCTGAGTGAGCGCGTTCGTGAAGTGCAGGAGAAACGCGCTCGTGATGCTGCGCGCGAAGCAGCGGAAGCTGAGCGCCAGCGTCGAGAGGCCGCGATCAATTCTCCGCAATTGGAGTTGTTGCCGCCCGCGCAAATGCCGGCGATGAATCCGCTCGTAGCCGCTGCACTCAAGCGAATCGAACGAGCACATCAAACTGCGCCGCCTGAGAATCACCAACAAAGAACAATCGCGGCGACGGCAGTCGCGTACGCGCCTGAACGTGAAGAGAACGAAGTGATCGAGCCGGTCCTCGACGACCCGCAGCTCATGTTTCAACCTGAAATTGCCGTTGTCGAAGAGACCCCGCCGCGGGTTGAAAAACCGCATCTCGCGGTCGTGCCGGCCAATGAAGTTCGCGAACCGGTGGTAGTAGAACCGCCGCGACCTCCGAAACGTTTGATCATCGACGATGATCCGGCGCTGAACTACCTCGATTCGATTTCCAGAACTGTTCGCGTCGACGATATGGAGGCCCGAAGCGCGTCTGCTTTTCGGCGGCTCGTGTGTGCTCTACTCGATCTGCTGTTCTGCGGAATGTTGAGTGCACCGATCGCGGCCGCGATGCGATTGACCGGTAGCGATTTTCGAGATATACGCGTCATCGCGGTGCTCGCAGGAAGCGTGGTCGTCGTGACGTTTTTCTATCTCACGCTCATGACGGCATTGACCGGCCGCACGTGGGCCATGCGCTTGCTCTCGCTGCGTGTCATCGATAAGAAGACCGGGTTGATTCCCACCGGCGGCCAATCAATCGGTCGGTCAATCTTTTATCTCATCTCGCTCGCTTCGGGGATCGGAATTCTCTTCGCTCTTTTGAGCCGCGAAGGCTACGCCGTCCACGATCGCTTCACCGGCACAGCCGTTATCACCACTTAGCCACAAAAAGGCACAAATGAATTAGACTAGCTCTCTTGCGCTTCTTGTGCATTTTGTGGCTAACCATGGATCAGGCACTCATTCAACGCGTTGTTGAAGAACTGCGGAGCAGTTTGTCTGGAAGATTCTTCGGCAAGATGTTCCAAGTAGGGCCACTGTCTTTCGCGTTTGATGTGGGGCTGCGTGGTGAGTTTCTTTTTCTCAGCGTAGATCCGGCGAGTCCTCGTTTCTATTTAATCAGACGACGCTTGAGAGACCTCGAGAAGCAAGCTGTTCCGCTGGCCCCTTTCGGGCAGGCGCTGCGGTCGAAACTCAGCGGCGGGCACGTCGTCGGCATCTCGAAAGATCCCTCGGATCGCATCGCGCGGATGACTTTCCGCATCGAGGCTGACGAGATTGTGTTCCGGCGGCTTGTCGTTCAACTCACCGGCAGGACGGCGAACCTTTTTCTGCTCGACGAGTTGAACCGCATCGTCGCTGTGTTGCGCGAACATGCGGCGGTAGGTGAAACGTACCAACCGCCACCTCGTCCGCAAAAAGAAACTCCTCCAACGTTGTCGCTTGCACCCGGATCGCCCTCGGCACAACTCGACGCACACTTCGCAGCCCTCGACGCTGCTAAACATTTCGACGCGCGCGCGAAAGACATCCGCTCGCGCCTGACAAGATCCATTCGCCACCAAGCAGCATTACGAAAAAATTTGCAGCAGGACCTTGAACAGCATGGTAATCCGGAAGAACATAAACGTATCGGGGATTTACTACTCGCGAATATCGCGACCGCAGCTCGTGATGGAAAGAAATTACGCATTACGGATTACTACGCCGAAGGAGCGCCCACGATCGAGCTTGAAATCGACGAAAACCAGTCACTGCAGGACGAAGCTGCGCTAAGATTTCGTCAATACACGAAAGCAAAACGAGCAGGCGAAGAG
>JBKPPH010000007.1:0-11353 GCA_046733535.1 Acidobacteriota bacterium | reverse complement strand
TGGCTGAAAGAGGCCGACTGCGAATCGGTGTACTGTCGCGGCGTCGAAAAGGAATTTGTGACTGGTCCAAAGGCAGTTCCCGAATTTGTGACTGCGTTTGCGGCGAGTCAGAAAGAGTTTGGGAACGACGAAACGGCACGGAAGTGGCTGACTACGAATTTAACCGCCGATGTGCGTGACGGCTTTTATCGCGATCGCCGGCGTGCTCTGGAAACCTTGCTTAAACAAGCGCCCGCAGCACAATCAGTGATGACCGATCGGAACGGCACTGCTTACTTCACCGGCCTTGGTCCAGGAACCTACGTCCTTTCGAACCTTGTACCAACCGAATTGGGCCAGACACTGGTCACGTGGAACTGCGAAGTGCAGGTCAAACCCGGTGATTTGGCGACGGAGAAGCCGTATCTCGTTTCGAACCGGAAAGAGAAACTCGTGAAGTGCGTCGGGATCGAGAAGCCGAAACCGGTTTGTGCCACGGATTAACACGGAATGAAGACACGGATTTTTACTTTAGTGCTGTGGCTCTTAAGCTGTATCCATCCGTGTTTATCTGTGGTCCAAAAGCGGCCGGTGATCGACTATTCCAGTTTTTCTCACGCCACACAGAAACATAAAGCAGCGTGTAATAGCTGTCACAAAATCACCTTTCCCGATATTAAGGATTACCCGAGTCACGATGCGTGTGTGAGCTGTCACCGGCCGCAGTTTTTCCGCGGCGCGAGGCCGCCGATCTGTTCGGTGTGTCACGCGAAGACGTCGCCGCGCGATGAGGCGCGACTTGCCTTCCGGAATCCCAAGTCGAAGCTTCAATTCACAATCGAGTTTCCGCACGACCGGCACCAGGACGTGCTCGCGAGGTTGCGCTTTGCTCATCCGCCGCAGAACTACTACAACTGTACTGTCTGCCACGGTCAGCGCACCGCAACGTTTAAGGCAGTGCCGAGCGAACACGCCTCGTGTTTCAACTGCCACTGGAAATCGCAGGAGCCGATCGCCGGCAACTGTGATGGCTGCCACAAAATTGCCGCGACACCCTACACGCGCGCCGAACCAACGCGAATCTCGAGCAAGTTTGTTCACGAAGGCGGCGGCGAAAGAAAGCAACACGTCGCGGAGTGCACCACTTGCCACATCAATATCACCAAAGCCGCTTCGCTGCGAGGTTTGAAGCCGGACGTTCCGATTACTTCATGCACCGAGTGTCACAACAAGGATGGATTGCGGCAGGATCTCAATAAGGAGTTGACCGCCATTGATAAGGACCGCGGGTTTGTGTGCGCTTATTGTCACGCGCCAAACGTCGGCAGTCTCGATCCGCCGGCAAGTCATTACCTGATCGCGGAAAGGCCGCCGCTGAAGCGCAAGGACATTAAATGAACTGGTATTCTCCGTGTAACGTCTGTGTTCTTTGTGTCTCGGTGGTGCTTTGGTTTGCAGCAGCTCGAGCCCCGCAAACCGACTACTCGAAGTTTCTCCACACGAGCCAACGGCACAGTTCACTTGCCTGCAACTCGTGCCACGAACGGACCGACAACTCTGCCACGCCGCGCTTTCCGGCTCACAAGGCGTGCACAGACTGTCACCGCAGCCAGTTCACAACGCCCGCTGTGCCGATGTGCGTGATCTGCCACACGGCCATCAACAGCAACAACCCGCCGTTGAAAGCTTTTCCGGCGAGCTTTAACGAGCGCTTCAACGTCAGGTTCGATCACGCGCAACACATGACCGCCTCCGCTCGCCCGCAGAGAGGTTGCGCGGGTTGTCACAGCTCGCCTGTGAATCGCGGCGCGGGGTTATCGATCCCTGCAAATCTCGCGGCCCATAACGTGTGCTACACGTGCCATACCTTTGCCGCCAAATCGAATGGAGGACGCGAGATCGCATCGTGCGGAGTTTGCCACGAGCAGAAGCCGTATCAACCAACCGTCACCAGCGCGCGTGCTTACCGCTACGCGTTTAGTCATGCAGATCATGGTACGAGAGAGAGACTCGCATGTATTGACTGTCACAAACTCACGGCCGGCGCGCCACAGACGCGACAGGTGAGTTCAACCGCAGCCGCCGAGCATTTCGTCACGACACGCAGTGCGACCTGTCTCACTTGTCATAACGGAAAGAGATCGTTTGGCGGCGACCTGGCGTTCAAAGATTGCAGAAGATGTCATTCTGGGCCAACCTTCCGCATGCCGATGTAGTTTTGGGAAACTGAAATTGAAAGGAACAGCAATGAAAACAATTCTGATCCTGATGCTGGCGCTCGTTTCAATGGGCCTGGTTACGTTTCAGGAAAAGGAGAGCAAGACGCAACCCAAGGAAGTGGTCCTCTCCAAGGACAGTCAATCGGACAAGTACGGCGAGGTGCCGTTCAATCACGAGAACCATTCGACGAAGAAGTACAGTCCTGACGGTCAGGCGATGCTGACGTGTGTTGAGTGTCATCACACGGATCAGCCGGCGGCAAGTCTCAAGCCGCCACTGAAAACTTCAGAGCGCGCTGTAGTGTTGACGACTGAGGTCCTCGCAGCCGCGGATGCCAAACCGGTGAAGAGTTGTCGAGCTTGCCACCTTCAGGCGGGCGATGACAGCGCGCCGCTTCCCGCGGTCCAGTACCCGGACAAACCAGCGCCGACGAAGCTGACGAACGAAGTTGCTTATCACATAAACTGCAACCTTTGCCACGACAAAGCCATCGCCGCGCGCCCCACGTTGAAAGGAAAGGTTCCAGGCTCGAACGATTGCATACCGTGCCACAAGCCTGCCGGTTAAACTAGCCGCAGATGAACGCAGATAAACGCAGATGAAATAAGAATTGTCTTTATCCGCGTTTATCTGCGTTCATCTGCGGCCTAATGTGTTGCACGTGGCAGGAGGTGCAATCGGGTTGATTGTTCTTGACGTGGCAAGCGGCGCATGTTGTTCGTGGCGTCTCGCGGTCAAGCGGCTGAAATGAATTGTGGCAACTGTTGCATGACAGTCGGCCTTCGGCGTTGCCCTTCAACCCCGGCACAAGCTTCACGCGCTGATCGTGTAGCGCATGAAACTGATTGCTACGCCACTTCTGGTCAGTGTCGCCAGGCTGGCGCACGACCGCGAGCTTTCTTAACTCCCACTCCTCATCGTTGATCGACTTCGCACTCCATTCACCATTCACCACCGGATAACCAAACGTACCGCCGTGCGGCGTCCCGACCTTGCCATCACGATGGCAGGCGGTACACGACGCGAAGGCTCCTGCGGTCGCACTGAACTCTGCTCCCCGATGCTCGGCGTGGCAATCAATACAGCCGACGCCCGCGGCTTGGTGCGGCTTGATCACCGTCGCGACAAACGCGTCTGTGTGATGGCAAGCGGCGCAACGCTGCTCCATGTTCCCCTTCAACGAATGACACGTCGTGCACGAACCGGCGTTCGGTGTAGTGGCGATCGCCGGCACAATACTGAACTGCGAAACCGTGTGAGCTTTCGAAATCGGCGCGGGTGCAAACGCGCTCGTGTACCAGTAAGCAGCGGCAACTGAACCCAGCCCGATAATCAACAGCGCCCATGTAAAAAACGCGACGGGCCAACGCCGCATGAGATCAGTTGTCGGCGTCCAGTTGAACTGCGCCTTGCCGCTGCGCCTGCCTCCTTTCGGGTAGAGCGGCGATCGGCGCATCACCTTGCCTGCTTCGCGGATTCTCTTGTCCCAGAAAACATCGAGCGCTTTGGTTCCGGCGATCGGCGCGGGCCGCGGCTTCTTTGTCTTTTCATCGTCGGGACCGACCAGACTGTCGGTGTTGAGACCCGGATCACTGAGATCGATCTCGGATGGCTTTGTTCCAATCTGAAGTTCGACGCGTATGACAAGCGCCTCGCCTGCGGCGTCGATCTCGAGTTGGAATGGACCAATCTCGAGGACGTCGCCCGGCGCAAGCGCCTCATTCTCCTCGATCGCTTTGCCGTTGAGGATGACGGGATTGTTAGGCCTCAACGCGAACAGGTAATAGTCGTTCTCAAACTGCTTGATTCCCGCGTGTAGACGCGAGACGGACGGATGATTCAGCCGTACTTCACATTGCGGCAAACGTCCGATCAGCAATCCTTCGCTGACGATCGTGATCGGATCGAGGAATAGATCGTCACGAACAATGACGTACTGGTTCTTCGCCGGCATTTTTAATCCGTGTATCTGCGGTTACTTCACTCTAAAGAAGACCACCTGTGCGATGTGGACGAACATCAATCCCAGCATCGCCGCGGTGGCGACGATGTGCATGGGAATCCACACGCGGAGCAACCAGTGAAGCGCGAGCAGCGCGTCGACACGACGCAACGTTACCGCCGCCTCCACAGCCGCGATCAAAAGATCCCGCTCTTCGTCAGTCGCCAACCGCGTGGTGCGGTGTTTGAATTCCTGTCGAGCCTGGGCGAGGAGTGCTTTCAACTCCTCGCGTCTCCAGATCTGCCGCCAGAGAAAACTATTCGAAAGAAAACGCGGATAAACTCGCTCTCGAATTTCTTCCTTCAACCATCCGTGGCTTTTTTCGAGAATCGATCGAACGTCATTTCGCAGCTCTGCTCGTCGAGCTTCGAGATCTTCGACGAGTAATGGCTCGCCTTCGATACGAGTCATAATCCGCGGCGCGAGGTAATAAGCGATGATGCCGACAACACCCGAAAGAACCGTCAAATCGAACGCTACGTAAAGCAGGGTCGTGAGGAGTCCACCCGTGCGCCGGCCTGAGTGATACAAAAGCACTACACCTGCGATGGCGCCCGCATAGATGTGGGCCAGCATCCAGTATCGCAACGCGCCTACGCGCCGTCGATAAATCTGTTTGCGCAGCGGATACGTCATCACGGCGGCGACGCCGAACAGCCCAACAAGTCCGGTGAGCCAACGCATTGTTAACCAACTGCCGGCGAGCACCGCATCATGACCGTATCTGCCTATGGCCCAGCCAAACGCGATAGCTGACAGGATAGTGACTGCCGCGCCGGTTAGGTGCCAGGCACGAGCAACCGGGTCGCTCTTGTGAATGTTCCGGCCCACCGCATGAGTTTGATCGCGAAAGATAAACCCCTGCGCCGGTCCGATCTCGTTGAAATACTCGATCGGATCTACGCGCACCAGCGCTCCCGTCGGGCAATTTTCTTCGCACGAGTAAGCCTTCCGGCGCGCGCCTGTTGGGTTGAGTGGAGTCGCTTCACAAAGGTTACATTTGATCGCGACGAGATCGTCGGACGCCTCAGCCGCCGGCGGCGGTTTGATCTTAAAGCTCAGGACGTTTTTTAATTTCGAGACTAAGCCGGAACCATTCGGCGGTGCAGTGCGCGGGACCATCGAGATCGCGTCGTAGGGACATTGTGTGGCGCAGTCGAAACAGCCGATACACGTTTTGGCTTCGATGTCGACGTGCCCGTGCGGATCGCGAAAGATCGCACCCGTAGGACAGCCTGTGAGACATTCCGGATCGGCGCAGTGCATGCAAACCTGCGGTACTAACGCATGCTGTAGACGTTTCTTTCCGATTGGCACGGGCCGTTCAATCTGTATTCCCCGGCGCAGCAGACGCGACTGTCCATGGACCTTGTGACACGCGAGCGAACAGTTACCGCACCGGATACAAAGGTCCATGTCCATCACGAGGACATTCGTGCCGTCGATGATGCCCGTGGCTATTTCTTCTTCCGCTGCTTTGAGCGCATTCAGATCAGGAAGCGCTTCGATGGTGAGCGGCAACGCGCTCGCTGTAGTTGAGAGTTCAGCAAAGGTCGTCGCCAACTCCTGGCGGAGTTCAGGAGCGAGGTCGAGCGGTATCTCCAGCACCTCAGTTCTCGCCATCACGCTGGCTCGATACTTCCACCTTTCCGGGTGCACTACTCCTTCAATGCCGAGACAATTTCCGCCGCCGAGAAAATCAACACCGATGGATTCATCCATTCCCAACACGACTTCAGGCGAAGTTGCGGAAAACGGCGCGCCATGAGAGCGCCGCACCCAGCCGTTCTTGATAAGGATGAGGCGATCGATGGGATCACCTTCTCTGCACAACGTGTGGTTCTTGCCGTGGACCATGTAGCGGGCTGACCGTCGCAGTTCTTCTGCGAGATCTCTGCTGAGCGGCTGGTCTGTGACTAACGTGAGGTCTTCGAGCATGCGACCCATACCGTGTGAGCGGTAAGTCTCGTCGAGAATTTTGCCAAACTTCGGCAGCTTGCGCAGTAAACGCAACGCCGGCCGCGTCACTTCAAGCACGACTGCCGTTTGCTTCTCGGGTACTGAAACAGTTGCATTTCGTTCGATACCCGCCAGCAGAGCCATTTCACCAAAACAGGTGCCGGGCTCGAGCTGACTGATCTTCTTCTGACCACCCGCATCGCGAACGTAAACATCGAGGGCACCTTCGACAGCGATGTAGAACGTGTTTCCGCCCCACTCACCTTGTCGCATGATCTCTTCGCCCGAATCGTAAGTGAGCAGACGAACGTAAGGACCAACACGTTTACCGTTGCCGTAGTCGCGGCCCTGAACGATCACTTCGAGATCGCCGGCGTACTTCTGTTTACCGTTTTGTTCTTCGAAGAGTTCGGCAGTGAGAGCTAGATGCTGGATGGCTTCAACAACGCGACCCCGGTCGGTGATTTCGCGCGGCATGCACTTGTTTATACTACAAGCCTGCCACAAAGATGCACAAAAAAAGACAAAGAAAGCATTTGTGCCTTATGTGCTTTTTTGCGGCTCGGTCATGCTAAACTCGGAATCAATGGTTCCTGAAACACTTTTCGCGCTTCCCCTCGAACAACAAATCGGACAATTCTTATTCATCGGACTTCCCGGCACTGAGCTCGATGCCGACACGCGCGCACTGATCGAGGAAGTGCAGCCGGGCGGCATTATCATCTTCGGACGCAACGTCGCCAGCCCAACACAACTTCGATCGCTGCTCGACGGCGTCCGCGAACTCGTTTCCATTCCGCCGTTGTGCGGCATCGATCAGGAAGGCGGCCTCGTCGATCGCCTGCGACGGATATTCACGCCGATGCCCGCCGCGCGCACGATTCGCCAGCACGGCGACCTTGCCGCTGCACGCGCGCTCGGGCGAATCACGGGTGAAGTGCTGCGCATGCTCGGCTTCAACATGAACTTTGCCCCGGTCATGTCGATCATGACCGACGATCGCGATCTGCTCTCCAACGGCCTGTATTCGAGATCGTATGGGCGTTCGCCGGGTGAAGTGCTCGGTTACACCACCGTCTACATGCGCGGTCTTCAAGGCACCGGCTGCCTCGGCTGCCTGAAACATTTTCCAGGCATCGGCGCGGGCGAGGTCGATTCACACGAAGAGATGCCGGTCGTGCAACTCTCGCACGACGATCTCATCGCGCAGGACCTCGCGCCCTACATCGAACTCTTTCAACGGCGAGACGATCGCGTGCGTTGTGTGATGGTCAGTCACGGCGGTTTCCCGAACATCGACATCAAAGAGGAAATAACCGGCGGTCGTCTCGAGCCGGCATCGCTAAACTACAACATCGTCACCACGCTGCTTCGCGAAGAGCTCGGCTACAAGCATCTCGTCGTCACCGACGACCTGGAGATGGGCGCGATCGCGCGTCACTGTGAAATCGAGGATGCAGTCGTTCGCGCTGCTCTTGCGGGCGAGGACATGCTGCTGATTTGCGCGAGCCCGGAAAAGATTCGAGGCGGCTATCGAGGCTTGCTCGAAGCTGCGAAACGCGGGCGGCTGTCGCAGGACCGTATTCAGGAGTCGCTGGAACGAATTGCAAGGACCAAAACCATCGTCGAGCCGCCCCTCCCGCTCGATCTCGCGCGTTTCGAACAACTCTCGGAAGAAACAACACGACTGAATGCCAAGCTCAACTACGTTTACGGAGGCGTGATTAAGTGAGCAGGAGCAAATTACTTTTGCTGGCTTTGCTGCTGGCGGCGATGATTGTGCCCGCGAGCTGCCGGCGAAACGGCGGCAACGTATTTGTAATCGCGCTCGGTGACAACGTTCGCACCATCGATCCGATTGGCGCGCCCGCGGTAGAGGCGGCGAGTGAAAGAGTGCGCACGCTGATGTTCAATACGCTCGTCAAGAAGAACGAAAAGTTTGATTACGTGGGCGAGCTTGCGTCGGACATCAAACGCTCGGACGATGGCCAGACCTACACCTTCACGCTTCGCGACGGCGTCAAATTTCACGACGGGCGAGTGCTCACCTCCGCCGATGTAAAGTACACGCTCGACCTCGTCTTCTCGAGCCAGTTCGGGAAATCGGCGAGTTTTTACGAGGGTGAGGGACCAAACAAGCGGAGTTTGATCAAGAGTGTCGAAGCGCCCGATCCGCGAACGGTCGTCGTGACGTTGACCAGGTCGTGGATTGGTTTGCTGTCCAACCTCGTTCCGATCGCGATCATTCCCAAAGACAGTTACGAGTCGCAGAAAGAGCACCCGCTCGGGACTGGACCATTCAAGTTTATTCGTTACGACAACGCGCAGCAGGTTTGCGACCTGGAAGCGTTTCCGGAGTACTGGGAAGGCGCGCCGCAACTGCAACAAGTTCGGGTGCGCGTCATTTCTGACATGAACGCGTTGCAGGCGGAATTACAGGCCGGCAGGGTTGACATTGCGCCGTTGCCGACGAGTCTTTCGCCAGACGCAATCAAACGGCTCGAACAGGATCCGAACCTGCAAGTGAAGGCGTTTCCCGGTTCAAACGTCGTGTTGCTGACGATCAATACGTCTGCACCGCCGCTCGACAACGTAAAAGTCCGCCAGGCTATCGCCTACGCGATCGATCGCGAGAGCTTGATACAGAAACTGCTGTTAGGCTTCGGCAAGATCGCGCATTCGATCATTCCGGAAGAGTCGTGGGCCTACACTCCCGGCCAAACTTACTCGTACGATCCGGCGAAGGCAAAGCAACTTCTCGACGAGGCTGGTTTTCGCGATCCTGACGGTGATGGACCACGGATGCGTTTTGACAAACCCGTGATCTACAAACTTTCCGCGAGCAGTATGGCCGGACGGCAGTACGCGGGCGTGATTCAAAACTATTTGAAGGAAGTCGGCATTCCGGTGGAGATTCAGACGCCCGAGCAGAACACGCTGCTTGACGAACTGCGACGCGGAAATTTTCAAATCTCTTACACGCAATGGGTGGGCGGTAATCAGGATCCGATTTTCTACAAAGACCTCTTTGCGACGTCTGAGATACCAACGCAGACTCGGACCTCTCGCAATCGCAGCCGCTACAGCAACAAGGAACTTGATGCGCTGCTCGACGAAGCGGTGAACACGTTTGACCGTCAGAAGAGTCTGGATTTGTACCGGCGCATTCAGGACATTGTGAGCCGCGACGTGCCGGTTTTTCCGATGTGGTACCAGTCGAATATCGTGATTGCGAAAAAGAACGTCGGGAATATTCAGGTGAACGCGAGTGGCGACTGGGGTTTTGTGCGAAGCCTGAAAAGATCAGCCGCAGATTAACGCAGATCTTCGCAGATCTGCGTTTATCTGCGTAAATCTGCGGCCCCTTTGCGAATGATCCGCATTGGCGTCGAGGTTACATCAACAACGGTAGAAGGCTCGGTTGCAGTAACCTCACCTCCGTCCACGATTAGATCGATCCGATCTCCAAAATACTCACGCACCTCTGCTGCGGAACGCGCGGGTTCGCTTCCCGAAGGGTTCGCGCTGGTCGCGGTTAGTGCGCCTCCGCATTCACGAACGAATTCGCGAACGTCAGCATCTGCCGGCACACGCACGCCGACGGTTCCAGTACCCGCCGTGATCTCCCGCGGGAGATTCGTGACGGCGTGCCCGACGATGGTCAACGGCCCGGGCCAAAACCTTCTCGCGACTTCTTCAAACTGCTCCGACCGATTAGCAATAAATCGCTCCCCTTCGCCAGCGTCGGCAAGCAGCAGCAGGATTGGTTTGTTCTCTTCCCTGCCCTTGAGCGTTTTTATCTTCGCCACGGCCGTTGCGTTGAACGGGTCGGCGCCGAGACCGTAAAAGGTGTCGGTGCGAAAGGCAATCACGCCGCCTCGAGCGATGATTTTAGCGGCCTCGGAGATCACGGCTGCTTCCAGTTCGTGTCCATTCGCGTCTTCTTCAGACTCGGCGCGTCCAGCACGTTCGCATCAAATCCGGAAACGTACGGCTTCACTAGCGAATAAGACGACGCAAAATAGATCGGCATTGCTTTCAAATCTTTTAGCGCCTGCGACTCGGTTTCGACCGGCACCAGCTTCTCTTCCGGCGATGGCGTGGGTCGTTCGATGCTCTCAGCGTCGATTGGCAGTGCACGCGTGTCACGTTCGAACAGCATCTTGAGATTGACCAGTTCGCTCGTCGTCTGCATTACGATGCCCCGGCGCACGACGTCGTAGTCACCGGCCTTGATCGCTGCTTCGTACTCTTCCCAATTGCGAACGAGGACTTCCGTTTTGATGTTGAGTGTCGCGCGCCACATCGCCGCGATCGACTGCGCCACGATCCGCTGTTGCTCATTGCGATTAATCAACAGCCTGATAACCGGGAAGCCTTCGCCGTTCGCATAACCGGCCTCGGCAAGGAGATCGCGCGCTCTGTTCGCGTCGTGCTCGAGCCTTTCCTCGTGGGCCACTACCGGCTTTTCGGCGGACATCGCGTCGGGCAGAAACGTCTCCGCCGCCTCGGTCGCGCCGCCGAGATCGTCACGGCTGATCCGTTCTCGATCGATCGCGAGCGCGAGTGCTTCGCGCACGCGCACGTCGTCGAATGGCTCGTGCGCGGAATTGAAGCCGTAGTAAGTCAACGCGCCAAACGTGGAGCGGCGGAAGTCTTTATAAGGCGCGAGCAGCTTGAGCGCGAGCGGCTCGAAGGGCGCGTTCGTCACGGCGTCGACTTCGCCCGCCTGGTACGCCGTCAAGGCCTCTTCCGGGCTCGCCGTGTTTACAAACGTGACTTTGTCGAGTGTGACTGAAGCGTCATCCCAATAAGTCTTTGCGCGTTCGAGTTGGACGCTGTCCGTCTTCGTCGCCGACAAGTGAAAAGCGCCGTTTGAGATCAGCTCGTGTGATTCGAGACGAGTTGTGCTGGCCGCGTCAGCTACTTTCACTGGACGAAACACAGGATGCGCGACGAGTGCGGGAAAGCTGTCGTCAGCTTGTTGCAGAGTCACTTGCAAAACGTGGTCGTTGATCGCGCGAGCGCCAAAGCGATGCGGGGTCGAGACGCTGGGAGTTGCTCCTTCGATGTTCGCCAGCAGTTCGGTGTGCGGAGCAAGCGGACCGATGTTGAGAGTTCGCTCCCAGGAACGAACGAAGTCTTGAGCTATGACTTTCTCGCCGTTGGACCAGCGCGCGTTGTCGCGTAGAT
>JBKPPH010000006.1:0-6496 GCA_046733535.1 Acidobacteriota bacterium | reverse complement strand
CGATGATTGAGCCAACGCCGTTGATTAGGGAGACCGAGGTCGTTTAGCCAGTGCATTTCTTCATCGTTAAGAACTGCCAGAGGCTGCGTCATTAAGAGGTCACCCACCTGTCTATGCAGGTTCAATTACGGCTTCGGAACGACAGATGCGGATCTCCCTCCTGCCAGCACCGCGAATCGTGATTCGTAAATCGTGAAGCGGGAAATCTCACGATTGACGACCGGGATTTGGCGGTCTTTTTTGTTTACCGAATCCCAAAATCACTATGAAAATCCTCATGATCGGAGATGTCGTCGCTAAGCCCGGACGCATCGCCGTACTCGAACGCATTCAAGACCTGCGCGAGCAGCACCAGATCGAATTCGCAACCATGAACGCCGAGAACCTCGCGGGCGGCTTCTCCGTCACGCCGCAGTTATGCGAGCAGTTGTTTTCTTCCGGCATCGACGTGATGACGTCGGGTAATCACATCTTCGATAAGAAAGAAGCCATCGACTATATTCGCAAACAGCCGAGACTAATTCGCCCCGCAAACTATCCACCCAACACTCCCGGGACTGGTTGTTGGGTTGGGCAAGTGAATGGAGCGAAAGTCGCCGTGATGAACGTGATGGGACGTGTGTTCATGCCGCCCTCCGACGACCCCTTCCGGGTGATAGACAGTGTGTTGGAATCGTTGCCGCGCGACACGACGGTGCGCCTCGTGGATGTCCATGCTGAAGCAACGTCGGAAAAGGTGGCGATGGGTTGGCACCTGGACGGCCGTGTGTCAGCGGTAGTCGGCACACACACTCACGTGCAGACTGCTGACGAGAGAATCCTCCCGGGTGGCACGGCTTACCTGACCGACCTCGGGATGACCGGCAGTTACGCCGGAGTTATCGGTATGAATAAGGCAGACGTGATTGCGCGCTTCACTTCGGTCACGGCCAGGCGAGCAGAACACGCGAGTGGTGAGGTGCGAATTTGCGGCGTAGTGCTCGACATCGATGAGACGACAGGCAAGGCGCGCAACATTGAGCGCTTTAATCTGGGCCACGAGCAATAGACAAATCTTACAAATCCTCTTCTGAGTTACCGAGCCGTCGCAGGCGTCTTGCCAGATCGATCCTCGTTTCGAGTTCAGCTTTCAGCTCCGGTTTCAGTTTCAGTCCTTCGGCAAAGTCCTTCTGCGCTTCATTCTCTTGCCCGAGATACATCTTCACCAGTCCGCGATTGAGATACGCCCACGCTAATTTCGGGTCGCGTTCGATTGCGTGAGTGAAATCCTTCATCGCTTCGAGCATCTGCCCCTTCTGCATGAAGGCCGTGCCGCGTCCCTGGTAAGCCCACGCCATCTCCGGGGCTAAATGAATCGCGCGGTTGAAGTCAGTGACAGCTTCGTCGAATTTCTTCAACGCAAGATAGGTGTAGCCACGCTGATAAAAGGTTTCGGCAACATCATCGTCGAGTTCGACGGCGCGGTTGAGATCGGCTAATGCCGCCGCAAAATTGCCGGCGTCGAGGTAAACACTGCCGCGGTTGTTGTAGGCGCGGAAGAAGTTCTTTTGTAGAGCGATTGCGCGATCGAGATCTTTCAACGCGCCGTCGAGATCACCAGTGGCGCGTAGTGCTGCTGCGCGATTCAGGTAAGCAACCGCGAGGCCGGGTCGAATGCGCAATGCTCGATTGAAATCTTCGATGGCGCCTGCGTAGTCACCTTTTTGATAACGCGCGAGACCGCGGTTGGTGTATGCGTTGGCGGTGAACGGATCGACGACAGTGATCTCGTCGTTGCTGCCGCCGCTGAGTGAGTTTCCTGAGTTCTTACGTGTGTCAAAGCGCGAGCTGAGAGTGATGGCGCGAGTGTAGTCTTCGATCGCACCGTCGAGATCTCCATTTCCGGTTTTCTTCAACGCATTTTTGAACAGGTTGAGAGCAGCTTCAGGTGTCGGTGCCTGGGCAAACGCAGTCAGGGGAAGCATGAGGGAGATGACTGCGATCAGGATCGCATAGCGGCGCATGGTAGACCCTCCTCGGTTGAAGCTCGTCCACCGGGTGCGCTAAGATGCGGGCGTGTACGATGCAGCTTGAGCGCCGCGAGGCGATCGAACTTGTATTGTCATCCAGAGGCCTCGTTGCTATCGCAACTAGCAACGAGGCTTTCAACTTTTCCGGTGCCTTCTGGTGGCTAGTCACCGGGGTCTAAGTGTAAAACGACCGAAGCTGAGAAAAGTTACAAAAAGAATTCTGGGGCTCTGGATCTGAAACACCGTGAAGCGATCAGTTGTGGCGAGAAAAGAATAGGTCGATGAGATCTATTCAGGTGCGATCTCAGTCGGTACCATCGAACCGGAAGACTTAGTCAAAGGCGGAGCTAACAATCGTTGCGCGTAGCCTTCGGGGAAGGAGCGGACGCGCCCGCGAGAATCAGTGATAACGTGTCCCGTTTCGCCTTCAGCAACTACTTGTCCGTTGGACGCACGCACAATCTCGTAGCCAAAGCGGAGCGAGCGTTTACGTAATTCTGTAATATGTGTACGAACTATTAGTTCATCGTCGTAGTAAGCAGGAGCTTTGTAGCGGCAATACGATTCGGCGACAACCAGAAAAGCGTCTTCGTTCTCTTCCATATCGCGGTAAGAGAAGCCGCGCGCGCGACAGTAATCCGTTCTCCCGATTTCGAACCAGACCAGATAGTTGGCATAATAAACGATGCCCATCTTGTCTGTTTCGGCATAACGCACGCGTAAAACCGTTTCGTGCCAAATGCCGAATACATCTTCAGGAGCAGGGCTTGTCATCTGAGCAAAGCCTTCTGAACTCATAAACGAGAGACGAAATCTAACTCTGGTTCCAGATTGAGCTGTAAACGTTTAGCGGACTATAAGAGCGAAAGACCGATTATGTCAAAGAAAATCAGCGGCGGTCTGGCCCTGCTGGCCCTGTTTTATCTCTGCGCGGGCAGCTTCCTACCCCGCAGCCAGGCCCAGACAGCGGCCGCGGGAGCGGCACAAAACGCAGCGATTATTTCGACAACTGCCGCTGTCCTGAAAGAAACGAGCGACCTGCGAGAACTCTCGATACTCAAAGCTGTTAAGAGCGGCGCGCAGTCGCGCGCTGACATCGAGCGGATGATTATCAAGAACCTCGATGCCGAGACAACGCCGAAAGAGATGCACGCCGCTGAAGTGCTGCTCAAGGTCTTTGGCCTCGCGCCGAAAGAGTTTGCCTATCGTGATTTTTTAATCAAACTGCTGTCGGAACAAGTTGCGGGTTATTACGATCCGAAAGCGCAGCAGTTTTATCTGGCGGATTGGATCGAACTCGAAGGCCAGAAGCCGGTGATGGCCCATGAACTCACTCATGCGCTTCAGGACCAGCACTTCAACCTCAAACGATTTGAAAAGTGGCCCAAGGGCGATTCCGACGCCGAACTCGCCGCACACGCTCTGATCGAAGGCGATGCTACGTTGGCCATGACTGTCTACATGACGCGGAACCCGATGGTCGCGCTCGCTTTCATGCGCAGTTTAGGCTCGCAGGAAATCGCTACCGAACAGTTCAAACAAGCTCCGCGCGCGTTGCGTAAGTCGCTGTTGTTTCCATACGAAGAGGGTTCAGTATGGGCCACTCAGCTTTACAAACGCGGTGGGTGGGAAATGGTCTCGCAAGCGTTTACGAAGTTGCCGCAGTCAACCGAGCAGATTCTTCACGCCGACAAGTACTTCTCCTACGAAGCGCCGCAAAAACTTTCTCTGCCAGGGTTCAGAAGAGTGCTTGGACGATCATGGAAACGCATCGATTATGATGTAAATGGCGAGTGGGGGACCTCTTTGATCCTTGACGAGTTTTTGAATGATGCGACAGAGTCGAAGCAAGCGTCGGCAGGTTGGGGTGGCGATCGTTTCGCGTTATACGAGACGGGCAAGCCGGGCGAGATGTTTATCGCGCAGTTGACGGCGTGGGACACACCGCAGGACGCGAAGGAATTTTTTGACGCTTACGCGAAGCGCACTGCGAAGCGATACCCTGAGGCGACCTCCACTGCTCAGAAAGAAGATCGGATCGAGTGGAAGACTTCAGCCGGTGGAGTAGCGATGGAGTTGCGTGGTTCCCGTGTTGCGATTCTCGAAGGCATCCCCGCGAAGACGAATGGAGACAAGTTGCTGCGGATGATCTTGTAAATCCTGTGAAACAAGCTCATGAAAAAAACTGATAGCGGTACTGTGACAAAACCATCGCGCTTACGCGAGCTCACGGATCAACTGGATCAACTCGAGAGACGGCTTCGTCTCGGCGGTGGTCCGGACAAGATCGATCGCCAACATCAACAGGGTAAGCTCACTGCGCGTGAACGCATCGATCTCCTCCTCGACAAACAATCTTATGTGCAGGAAATCGGATTGCTTGTCGCGTATGACCAGTACGAGGGAGGCGCGCCGGGCGCTGGCGTCGTAACTGTCGTCGGTCGTGTTGAGGGAAGGGAAGTCGTCGTCGTTGCAAATGATGCGACCGTGAAAGCCGGTTCATGGTGGCCCGAGACGATCAAGAAGATCCTGCGCGCACAGGAGATCGCGATGCGCTCGCGCGTGCCGATCATTTATCTCGTCGATTCGGCGGGCGTGAACCTGCCGTACCAGGGCGGAGTGTTTCCCGGACAGTATGGCGCATCACGGATCTTCTATTACAACTCGATCATGCGCAGGTTTTTGAAGGTGCCGCAGATCTCCGCGGTGATGGGACCGTGCATCGCAGGCGGCGCGTATCTGCCGGCGCTTTCAGACATCATCATCATGGTTGAAGGAACGTCGTTCATGGGTCTCGGAGGCGCGAACCTGGTAAAAGGCGCAACTGGCCAGACGATCGACAACGAAACTCTCGGCGGCGCTCGGACGCACAACGAGGTGTCAGGTGTCGCGCATTATCGAGTCGCCGACGATCAGACTTGCATCGAGAAGATTCGGGAGTTTGTTTCGGAGTTGCCAAAGCCGCCCGCGTCATCTGTGGAATCAACATCGGAGCCTTTGCGATCGGCCGACGAACTGTACGACATCGTTCCCGAAGATCATCGCCAGCCTTACGACGTCCGCAAACTGCTCGAGTGTTTACTCGATGACGGGCATCTGGACGAGTTCCAGGCTGATTACGCGAAAGAGATGATCACAGGGCACGCTCGTATTTCTGGGATTCAGATAGGAGTGATCGCAAATCATCGCGGCATGGTGCGCGTGCCGGGCGGCAAGCCGCCGCGCTTTGGCGGGATTGTCTATACCGAGTCAGCGGAAAAGGTCGCCTACTTCATCGAAACCTGTAATCGTCATCAAACGCCGCTGTTGTTTGTTCAGGACGTTTCGGGATTCATGGTTGGACCAGATGCGGAGCACTCGGGAATCATTCGCGCGGGTGCGAAGTTTGTTGAGGCGATGGCGACCGCAACGGTCCCCAAGATTGTTTTGACCGTCAACCATGCGTCGGGCGCGGGTTACTACGCGATGGCGGGTCAGGGTTTCGATCCAGACTTCATCTACAGTTGGCCCACTGGTCGGATGGGAGTGATGGAAGGCGACTCGGCAGTGCAGGCTGTGTTTGGCAGCCAGCTCGAGAAGTTGAAGAAAAATGGTGAGTCACCGGACGCGGCGCTGATCGCTGAGATGGATAAAGTGCGTGAGACTTACGACATGGAGCTCGATGCGAAGTACGCCGCCGCGCGTGGCTTCGTGGACGCAGTGATCAAACCCGAATTTACAAGACAGGCTTTAGAACTCGCGCTTCGCACCGCCCAAAACTATTCCGGACCTCACCTCGGCCAGTTCGTGTTGCCGTCGAATCTTGTTTAGTGCCGGCATCACTGAAATCCCCGCAAGGGAAGGTACTCGACACGGTTACGAAGAGCTGATTGCGACCGATTCTTAAGCAAGAATTCCAAGTGTCTTACGGCGCGACCGATATTCAATCCCTCGGGCACGACTATCACTCCCGCCATAGGTTCACTTCGTCTCAATAATTCGTGAGCATCAGGGACCATCGTACTGATGTCATAAGTCAAAAGGCCCTCTCATGTTGAGCAGCCCATTTCAGCAGCGTTCTATGAAAGGGCTGTCAAGAAAAAAGTTTTCTCCCTGCCGCCAATAGTTTTTGGCAGCTAGCCATTCACATACCGGGAACCATTCAAGCTAAGTCACGACGCCTTGGCCCCGGCGTTCAACGTACCTCGAAGCCACTCCAGCTAACCCGTCATTCCCTTTGTCGACCGTTTTTGTTTTTGCTTTGGTCTTGCCGTTTGCCTAGTCGTTTACGTGGTCACCTGCAAAGACGTGCCAACCATGGTTCTATTTGCGACTCCAGTCTGCTGACTGGGCCTATGACTATTTCTGGTTATGCGTGGGGGCATATAGTAGCGACTGGTCCTTAGCGTAAGACCGGGACATCCGCTCCCTTGATACTCACCCACGACCCCGAGAATCGGCGCACCGCAGCGAACGGTTGCAAACGTTTTGGCGATCAACTCAGGAGC
>JBKPPH010000005.1:0-27339 GCA_046733535.1 Acidobacteriota bacterium | reverse complement strand
TGCTATTAAGTCTCGTGGGCTCGGAGATGTGTATAAGAGACAGCTTGTAGACGTTCTGCGACGTGAAGTCGTGCATGTGATCGTGATACCAGAGCGTGCTCATCGCTTCCTGAATATCGCCGCCTACGTCCGCGTGGGTGGAGTTGACGCCCGCCAGAACGTTTGGATAGTGCTGGTCATAAAACGTCCCCGGCCCGAAAAAGTGGCACGGATTGCCGTCGGACTCCGAAGGCGTGTGGCCGTTGTGCAAGTGGGTCGTAACCAGATTCTTGCCGAACCCGCCGTTGTTCGCAGGCAGGTTATTATGGTTGCGCACGAGGATCGGGCGACCGTAGCGCTCGACATAGAGCGGTCCCGGCACTAAGCCGTCGAAGCCCCAGAGCGGCTGCGGTGGAAGCTCGGGGTGCGTGATGATGTTCGACAGTCGCTGTTCGACCTCATAGAACTTGACAGGCTGGAACTGGTTGAATGCCTGGTGCGCGCTCGTGCGACCCTCGCCACCGGCGGTGTTCGGAATGACTGTCGGCGCGGGATTCAAAGTCGCGGTCGGTTGCTTGACGGTCATGCGTGTAAATGGTTGGACGAAAGGAGTGGTCGGCGGACTAGTTGGACCATTGCCCGAGCCGCTGTCGAGCAGGCGACCCGCGCTACTGCGCGCCCTCACGCTCAAGCCTGACATTGACACCAACAAACCGGCGCTGGTGAGCAGGCCCATCTTGAGCAGCTCGCGACGGCCCAAGCCGGCGGAGACGATCTCGCGCCTGTTCCTGGCTGCTTGCTGCTTCTCTTTCTCCGCCCTTCTGTTGATCTTCGAGATGTTCGCCATAGCGTTCTCCTTCTGAATTCTCTTGTGCAGACCTCTGTGTCTTCTGTGTCTCTCGGCTACCGTGTTGGCGAGAAGCCATCACGGCGACAGAGGACACAGAGGTTTCACAGAGAATGCGAGTGTGGTTAGTTGCACCAATCGCCCGACTGCTGGAGGCAGCGGAAGTTGTTGCCGAGTGCGGGAAAGACAGGGGTGCCGTCGGTGCGCTTTACGTCGCGGATGAAAGCGTCGGGCCGGATGAAACCATTGCGCGGGTCCTCGGGAATTGGGCAGATGACCCAACGAAAGACGCCGTCGTCAACAGGACGCGTGCGCAGTTCGATCAGACCTTTTGAGACGAGGCCATCAATCTGCGAAGGGCTTGTCAGGATCGCGGTGCCATCGAGATCACGTCCGTTAGTGGCTGCGATGGGATCGAGTTCTTTGCGACCTTCCGCCGTGAAAGCCTTCGGCGTGTAGACGACCCAAACGGCGAGCCACATACCGATCGGGTCGTTCGAGAAGTAACCGTCGCGCGTATCAAAGACGTTGTCTTGCCGCTTGTTTGGAAGGAACGGATCGAGAATCGAGCCGTTCGAGGCTTTTGGAAAGATGAAGACGCGGAAGCGCTCGGCTGTATCAAAGGCAGCCTGGCCGCGTGTAGTCAGTTGACCAGCGGCATTGCGCTCGAAGCTCGTCGAGTTGAGCACGCCGAAGATGTTTGCGTAAGTGAGTCCACTCGAGCCGGTCGTGCCGGGTGTAGTCTCGATTGTGCGGACGTTGCTGCGGTTTGGATCGGTGTTGCTGTTGTCGACGACAAAATCACCGGCGCGGGCGGCAGTACCGACTCGCAATACTATGTTCTCGGGGACGATGCCATGCGCGCGATAAGCAGTGTCGCTGAAGTCGAAGGGCGACGTGCCGAGGCTTCCGTCTCCGCTCGCGGAAACGCTAATACCGGCGATCGTCGTCAACGCCAGTGCGAGGACGGCGAGCCAGAGCTTTTTTGAGGTTTTCCTTTTCGTTGTCATGATCGGTTCTCCTTGGTGTGGTGTCGATGCGACGCGCAGCATGAAGGAAGAACCGTAGGGCGTATGTCAGCACGGCGACACGAGTGTCACCCTGCTGACAAAACTGTGAAAAGAGTTTGGAACCCAACTGTGAGAAGCAGGCTTGCGTATGTCTGAAGATCCTTGAGACGTTTGATACGAATCCACCCGCGGCCCAGCTCGATGATGCTGCGCCGTTCCAGATCGTTGAGAACGGTAGTCGTGGTCTGGCGCGCGGCGCCGATCAGGCTCGCGACATCATGGTGTGTAAGCGGTACGAGGTATTCACTCGTCGCGGTTTCACGATCGGAGGAGCTCGTCGAAAGTTCGTGCAGCAGTTCGCATATGCGCGCGGAGACGGCCTTTGACGTGATGTTGGAAAGCTTCTTCTCCATCCGTCGCCTGCGATCGCCGACGAGCCGGATGTAACTCAGGGCGAGCTTTGGCTGCGACGCGAGGAGGCGCGTGAAGTCGCGCCTGTGGAAGACCCACAGCAGGATGTCATCGAGCGCCTGGGCCATGTTGCTGCGCGGCGATTCATCCACGAGCGCGAACTCGCCGAAGATTTCGCCAGGCTGGATGATGTCGATAGCAACTTCCTTCCCTGACTCGGAGAGCACTGACAGCTTGATCCTTCCTTGCTTGAGAAAATAAATGTAGTCGGCCTGGTCGCCCGGCATGTAGATGAACTCACCGCGCGCCTTGCGCAGGCTGCGTGCCTGCGCGGTGATGCGGCTCATTTCTTCGGGAGTGAAGGTGGAGAAAATTTGCACGCGCTGGGTAAAAGACACTGAGACGCTATCGCGGACTGGCGCCGCGACAGAGAACGCTGCGAGCGGCATACGTTTCAACTCCTTATCTGGTTAACTCACCTGGGCGCGCGGGAGGATCCTTCTTGAAAAGTCATGTCAATCTTATCAGTGACTATGCGTTTATCAACTCAGCGGCGTGGAGTAGTTCCACGAGGTCCACGTCGTCGCGCTTGAGTTGCTCGGCCGTGGGCAGTCGATCGAGCCGCATCAACTCTTCGACAGCTGCCATCTCGCGATCGCGGTTCATGCCGGCAACGGCGAGCACGCGGTTGCCTTTCACGTAGAACGCGAGGAAGTCCTGTGAGTAGACATCGCCGCGGAAAATAATCTCGTCCCATGACGTGGCGCGACCGACGTAGAGTAACCCGCTTTCGAACTGCCGTGTCCAGAAAAACGGTACGCCGTCGAAGGGCACGTCGCGTCCCACCATGTTGCGCGCCGCGGCGCGTCCCTGCTGCTGCGCGGTGCGCCAGTGCTCGATGCGCACGCGTTCTCCCGTACGCGGGTCGGCGAAGTTGACGATGTCCCCGGCGGCGTAGAGTCCGTCAACTGCGCACAACCGCGAGTCGACGATGACGCCACCCGCCTCGTCCAACTCTACGCCTTCGAGAAAGTGCGTGACGGGCCGCACGCCCGCCCCGACAACGACCATATCCGTCTCGATGCTCTCACCGCTGTCGAGTGTGACCGCCTCCACGTGGTGGCTGCCCTCGAAGCGATAGACTATGGAGCCCAGCTTGAAACGCACGCCGTGACTCTCATGCACACGCCGGAACACAGCACCGACTTCCGCGCCAAGCGTCGCTTCGAAAGGTTCACGCGACGGGGCGACGACAGTTACTTCCAGGCCGCGCTCGCGCAAACTGTACGCAGCCTCCATCGCGATGAAGCTCGCACCAACGACTACGGCGCGGCGCGAACGTCCGGCGATCTCGATGATCGCGTCGGCGTCGGCGAAGCTGCGCAGCATGCTGATGTTCTTTAAATCTGAGCCGGGGATGTTGAGACGGACCGGCGCGCCGCCCGTCGCGACGAGCAGCGCGTCGTAGTCCATCGTCTCGCCGCTCTCAAAAGTTATCGTCTTCGTGCGCGCGTCAACGCGTGTTACCTCCCTGTTGAGAACCAGCTTGATGTCGTGCTCCCTGAAGAACTCTTCGGACCGAAGCGGCATCCACTCCGCCTCAGCGTGGCCGTGCAGGTAGTCCTTGCTGAGATTCGGCCGATCGTATGGCGCGCGGTCTTCGCGCGTGATCATCACGACGTCACCGCGAAAGCCTTCTTCGCGTAGCGCCTGCGCTGCGGCGTAGCCGGCTGCACCCGCCCCGATGATGACGAACTGTCGTGAGTCGACAACGTGATCGCGCTTCGCCATGACAGCAGTGCGCCGATCCGTTGATCCTTCAGGCACGTTCACGAGGACCGCGTCGCCCTCAACGCGCACGTCATAACAGACAAGCGCATCAAGCGCGGGCGGCTCTTCCAAATCGCCATTGACTATGTTGAAGATTGCGTGGTGCCAGGGACACACGACCCGAGTGCCGCAGAGCGCGCCCTCGGCAAGTGGAGCACCGTAGTGAGGGCAGGTAGCACTGACTGCATGAAAGCGGTCCCCAACGCGCGCCAGCAAAATGCGCGTTTCGCCTGCCGAAACTTCTTTCATCTCCCCGTCGCGGAAGTCGGAGGTGTTCGCGAGGTGTACTTCTTTGGAGCCCATATTCTTTGTCTAAGCCACGCTGACGAGGTGGCCCATCTTCTCCTTCTTCGTTTTGAGGTAGCCGGCGAAGAGATCGTGCGGCTCGACTTTAAGCTGCACGCGCTCGACGACTTCGAGCCCGGCCTGCCGCAGCGCGCGAATCTTGGCCGGGTTGTCGGATATCGCACGCACCGCGTGCAGCCCGAGCTCAACCAGAATTTCAGCGCACTGCTCATAACGCCGCAGATCTGCCTCGAAACCCAGCCGTTCGTTGGCCTCGATCGTGTCCGCGCCTTCGTCCTGCAAGGCGTAGGCGCGAATCTTGTTGATGATGCCGATGCCGCGCCCCTCCTGCTGTTGATAGACGATGGCGCCGTGTCCCTCACGCTCGATGAGCTTCATGGCGGCTTCGAGTTGGCGCCCGCAGTCGCACTTCACCGATCCAAAAACGTCGCCCGTCATGCACTGCGAGTGAATGCGAACCGGGCTCGGTCGATGCGGACGCAGCTCGCCCTTGACGAGCACGACGAACTCTTCCGCGGAGGCGAGCGAGCGGAAGCCGATGATGCGGAACTCGCCTGTCTCAGTTGGCAGTCGCGCTTCGGCAACCCGCTCGATCGTCTTCGGTGAGACACGCTGCCGGGCCGTGTTGCTGGAGTGAATTAATCTGAGTGTCATTTGGTTTCTCGCTTTGCCTTCGCAGTTGAACCCTCACTCCGGCGTCGGTCATTGTGTGGGAAGAACGCCGGACGTTCTGTCAGCTAGCTGCGTCGAGTGTCAGCTAGCTGACAGAACTGTGAAACTAAAGCGACTTCAGATACTCAATGAGGTCGACCTTTTGTTGCTCGCTCAGGTTCGTACCTAAGAAGCTGTTGTAGTGTTCGATCACATCGCGCAGCGTCGCGAAACGCCCATCGTGATAGAAGCCGCCCTTCTGGTGTGTCCAGAGACCCTTGAGCGGGGCCGTTCTGTAACGCTCATCGGGCGAACGCTTCGCCTGGAAGTCGTCGATGCCGATCTCTTGCGGCGTGTGCATGTTCCAGCCCGGCTCGGTGTAGATCGGAGGCACGTGGCAAACGGAACACTTTGCCTGCCCGTTGAACACCGATGCACCACGCGCTGCTGCTGCAGGATCGAAACTTCCGGCAGGCGGCGGAGGCGCGGGGATAGCGAGTTGATAAAACTGAAGTGCGGGCAGCTTCGCCGTGATCAAATCGGGATTGCTGCGCACGTTTCCGAAGCCGGCACGCGCGGCAATGGGAAACTTGGTGGCGTCGTTCAGACGGGGATCGTAGAACGTTCCCTGCCCATGCATCTCGAGATTGGCAACGAACGCATTCCAGTGCGTAACCGAACCCCATCCGGTCCACGTGTGAAGGTTGACACCAGCGAGGCCGAAGGCGGGCGGAATTAGTGTCGCCGCCGACTTGCCATCGGGCCGGAAAGCCTTGCCGTCGAGGAACAACTCCGCGTCGAACTTGCCTGGTCCCCAACTCTGTAAAACTGTTCGCACAGTCGCCTGGTCCACGCCGAGTAGATCCGCTACCGGCTGAAGGTTCGGACTCAGCGCCGCAATCGCGCCAACGTTAAGGTCACGGTTGACCCATCCGTCGAGACGGCGGCCGATGCCGGGCGCAAACGAGTTGTCCACGGTCGAGTGGCAGAAAGCGCAAGTTATGCCCACCGACTGAAGGGTTCCACCATTGGCGACGGTACCTTTCACACCGACAACCGCATTGAGTTTGAGTAGCGCCAGCGTAGTCGCCGGATCGTCAAGATTGACACGGCCGCGCTTCAACTGTGAGACCAGCGAATCCGGTAACGCGTCCAGGTCAACTTTGAGTCCGACCGCGAGTGCCGTCTTCGGACTGACGCCTGGTCCAACCCCGCCCAACTTCTCGCCCGCAAGCGCGCGATGAAGTTGCAGCGCATCGCTCCAAAACGCCTCGTCGCCGAAGGTGTCGAAACGAAAGGTCTGCTTACCCTCAGCAAGCATCCGCTGCGCGTTCGTGTCCGTCTGTAGCTCGCTCTCGGTAAGTTTGGTTGAGTCGGCTTGCGCAGACCATTTCGCTTCGCTGCGTTTGTCCAGAACAACCACGATTACGGCGACCGCCAAGAGCGCCAGCACGATCTTGAACAATCGTCGGTCTGTCAAAATACGTTTCTTTTCGTTTGGGTTTATCATCACTGCTCCTCCGTGTCGTAAAGAACACATCCCATGAGCTATCGATCGTATTCCTGACTCAGCCGTGCCAGTGCGAGCGCGCCGAGTGAGAGACCGAAGTCCCGTAGCGCAACGTCGAAATAGCCGGGAATCATGAGTAAGTTCGCCACGATCAGCAGCAACCACGCTGATACGACGTAAGCGAAAAGGCGCGGCTTGAAAAACACCCCGAGCCCGGCCACGATCTCGATCACGCCGACCGCCAGCATCAACTCGTGGCCGTGACCACCTGTCAGGTTGTTGACGAATGCCGGGAGGTACTGATCCCAGTTCACAAGCAGATGAAAAAACTTGTCGAGCCCGGCCACAATGGGTGCGACCGTGAAGCCAGTGCGCAGAATCTGGTATGCCTGGTAGCCTGCACTCACACTCTCTCTGTCGAGGGAAGTCACTCCCGCTGAACTACTTAATACCTGTGCCATTGTCTTCGTTCTCCTTAAGAAAATTCCTTTGAGTACTTGGAAGTAATTAAAATACTCTTCTCCCACAATAAGTCAAGATGTTATTTTGTTTATTGTGTTTTCTCTGGAAGATGGGCTAAAATGCAGGCGATGAGGGTGGACAAGCGCTTTTTTGAAAGCACGCGCGGGCAGATCGTTACTATCCTGCGTGGCTCCGTTTGCACTGTCGAGGAGCTGGCGGGAAAGCTCCATCTGACCGACAACGCCGTCCGGGCACATCTTTTAAGTCTCGAGCGTGATGGGCTAGTCCGGCAAAGCGGCTTCCGCCGCGGTCCTCGGAAACCTCACTTTACGTATGCCCTGACGCCCGAAGCCGAAGGACTCTTCCCCAAGGCTTACGACGCTCTGCTCAATCAACTCCTTGCCGTCCTGAAGAACCGTTTGAGCCCATCGGAGATCGAGGAAGTGCTCCGCGAAGTCGGTCACGCAGTCGCGGCCGGCTCGCCAACGGCGGAAGGCGATGATCTGCCAAGCCGCGTTCAGACTGCGATGAAGGTATTAGAGGCGATTGGCGGAGCGGCCGAAGTCGAAGAACAGGGAGACAAGATCGTGATTTGTAGCCGCGGCTGTCCCCTGGCGGCCGCTGTCGCTGTTCATCCGGAAGTCTGCCGCCTGGCTGAGAGTCTCATCGCCGACATCGTTAAAGTCCCCGTCACGGAGCACTGCGATCGAGAAGGTACCCCGAAGTGTCGTTTCGAAATAGACGCAGCCACGACGAAATAGTTCTCACCCATCCCTGGACCATACGGCCTTGCACAACGGTCCGAACTTCTGTTGGAGGCAGTCAACATCGCCGCAGTCAAGGTGGTGACAAAAGGCACACGTTGCCGTAACATGCGCCGATGAAGCCGTTCCGATGGAGTCCGGAGAAGAACGAAAGGCTTAAAGTCGAACGAGGTATCTCATTTGAAGCTATGGTTGTGGCAATCGAATCCGGCGGTCTGTTGGACATCCTGGCCCACTCGAACCCCGGCAAGTATCCAGGGCAACGTGTTCTAGTGGTCGCTAGCGACGATTACGTTTACCTAGTGCCTTTCGTAGAGGAACAAAAATATTTTTTTCTGAAAACTATTATTCCCAGTCGCAAAGCCACGAGGGATTATTTGTTTGAAGGTTGAGCCTGATGCCAAAGCTTGATAATTACGAACGCGAAGTTCTGAAGGCTTTCGAAAAAGGAAAGCTCAAGTCAGTTGCTACCAAGAGCGAATTGGCAAAGGTCAACGCAGCAGCTCGTGCTACAGCTATCAAGGATCGTCGCGTTAATATCCGCTTGTCCTCTGGAGATTTGAGCGACCTTCGGATTAAGGCTCTTGAAGAGGGCGTTCCGTACCAAACGCTTATCGCGAGTGTGCTGCACAAGTACGTCACTGGTCGCCTCGCAGAGCGGCCAGACCGGGCAGCGTCTTCCGGCCGTGTTCAGCCACAAAAAGGAACAAAAGGCGCAGGACGTTAAGAGGCTGATCGGGCTTTTTGGGTTGAGTCGAGGTCGCTGATTAGGTCTTCGAGGAGGGTGGGGACGTGGGCACCTTCGAGGTAGCCCTTGCCGAGCATCTTGGTGATGCGGCGGTCTTTTGTCTGTCCTGTTACCTCTCTGAGTATTGCTCGCGCAAATGCCGCTACGACTTTGCCGTCGAATTGCTTGCCACTGTTCTCACGCAGGTCGCGGACCACGTCTTCGAACGATCGACGGCGCCGGTAAGGGCGATCCGTAGTCATCGCGTCGAAAGAATCTGCTAACGCAACGATCTTGGCGCCCATCGGGATTTGCGTGTCCGTAAGTCCATCGGGATAACCACGACCGTCGAGACGCTCGTGATGGTGCTTCGCCATCAGAGGTATGTCGGCGTATGGATGCCTGATCGGCGCGAGGATTTCATAGCCGGCGGAAGGATGTCGATTCAACTCGCTCGAGTTCTTCGCATCGATGTTGTAAGGAGCGTTGATGATGTCGCGGTCGACGATCAACTTCCCGATGTCGTGCAGGTAACCGGCAATCTGAATCCCTTCGACTGCCTCTTCACTCCACCCCATCTCGCGCGCGATGATCTCGCTGTACTTGCCCACTCGCTCTGAATGGCCCTGGGTGTACTTGTCTTTGATATCGATCGCTGCTGCGAACGCTCGCACTGTGTCGCGATAGATCGCACGCAACTCGTCGTACAATCTCTTGTTCTCTTCAGCGCGCTGAGCGACCTGTTCGAGCAGGCGATGCGTGTGAATGCCGACGCCGATGTGCCGGACCATCGCGCGAATCGTGTCGAAGTCGTCATTCGAAAACTCTTCACCGCTAGCCTTCCCGCCAAGCAGGATCAATCCGGTCACTTCACCACGAACAATCATCGGCAACACGAGTTCAATTCCCTCTTGAAGGAGTTGCTCTCGCTGTCGATTGATGAAGACATTCGGCGTCGCAGTGTTTCCAACCAAAAACTCCGCTACGTCTCCGTCGATGAAAGCCTGCTTCTCCGCTTCGTCGATCTCGACGCCATTCAACACGTTATCTCGTAACCCCCAAATCGCCGCACAACGGAGGGGTCCCCCGCCGGTGCACTCCACGACCGCGCCGCGTCGCAACGCCAGGGTACCAAGCAAGAGGTGCATCGACGTGCGCACCATCTCGCTGAAATCGCCTGTGCCGGCGATCTCTTGTCCCAGGTCAGCCAGCGCACCAAACGTGTGAATAAGTTTCTGGGTCGAAGGCTCCATTCGATTAATGGACTACTGGGGTAGTCTCAAATCGGGAGAGATTCAAAAGTGCTTCGTGTTCATCCTTTGCAAGCACAACATGGCGGGTCAGGCCGAGCATTTCGAACAACTCGACTGTCTGATTATTAACGTCGGAAAAAACGATGCGGGCGCCGCATTTTTCCGCGACATCGATGATTCCGAGAAGGATAGAAATGCCGATACTGTTTACTAATTTGGTGTCGCTGAAATCTATGACTAAGGCCCGGCAACCGCAACTGAGTTGCCGCCGACACTCGCGCTCGATCTTCTCACCGGTTAGCTTGTTAAGATAGTCGCTAGCGTAAACAACAGCGGTGGTACCAACACAGTGCGAGCGTACTAGCCCTCCACCTTGTGTATCCACGTTGACAGCTCCCTTCTGTCCCGTATGTTCGTTATATAAGGGCGACTTACCTGGTAAATTGGGAGGAATACTGCCCGCTGGTTCTGGTAAATCTAACTGGACCAAACTTAAAGCTTCAGGAAGGACCAGTGCGCAAGTACTTCGTCATGCGCAAACTGGTGCCGTCATCGACCCGTTCAAACTCGACCTCATCCATGAGGGTTCGGATGAGTTTAAGTCCCCAACCGCGTCTTTCTTCCGCCGCTTCTTTAGCTTCTGATCCGCTACTCGCGCCGTTTAGATTGGCTGGCACGATGCCGCGACTCGAAATAGTGATGACTAATCTATCACTTTCCACGCGAAAACGTTGATAAATTTTTCTATCCGGGCTGAAACTGTGCTCCGAAGCGTTGATGCAGGCCTCGACAATCGCCGTTTTTATCTGATTGATGGCCTCAGGCCGGAAGGTCAGACGCCGCGCGATCTGCTCGGCGGTGCTGGCCGCGATCAACTCGTTGTCCTCACCCATCGGCACCACTACCAGGAATTCATTCGGATCTCCGGTATGGACGAGCGGATTGGCAGCGGTCTCGCCGAGCCGCGATGCCAGTAGTTCCAACTGCCGGCGGCTCGAACTAAGGGCTTTTCGCCGCAGTAAGAGTTTGCCGGCTTCCTCGGAAAAGCCTTCGTTTGAGATTAACCAGATCTGAAACCGGGTGAAGCCGAGCTGGTTCGCGAGCCTTTCAAACCTTTCGCACCACGCACGCGCTACGTCGACGTCAACCTCGAGTTTCGACTCGATGTCCGCCGCCAGCCAGATGACTTCCTGTGCGTCGGAGTAACTGCCTTCTTCAAACGTGTGGGCCACGAGGCAATGCTCCTCTTCGCAAACCTGACGCATGTCACTATTGAACGCGGCACAACTTGCGAGATGGACCGTCTGCGGTAGTTTGAACTGTTCCGTCTCGGCTGTCAGTCCGGAAACGATCGTTTCGTTTTCGGCACCCTTGTACCTGTCGCCGAAAGTTCGGTAGTTGAACAGCACTGCGGGGACCTGCTGGCAGTTGAAGCGCGCAATCAAATCACGCAGGCCCGTGTTTGCGATCTGCTTGTAATGTCGCGCCATCGTATGTGGGGCGCGTTTGAGCGAGTCTGCGAGTGCATCGGCCACGACCAGAGCGCGCGGTTCATTCAGCACGTCCAGGCGGTACCGGATTTTCAGATAGTCTTTCCACGCTTGTGGTCCAGCTCCGGCCTCGACCGTCGTTTCGTCCCAGTTTACAAACTCCTGCACGTGCAGGCGGTGCAGAACGTCTTCGAGTTCCGTAGCCGTCATGTGCAAACGCTTGCGCCAGACGTCGAACGACGACGTTTGCTCTTCACCTGCTGCCGCTTCCCAAAGCAAGCGAATCAAAAGATGTCGTGTATCGAGTCGCGGTGAAATCTCTTCGAGCAGATCTGCGAAGTGACGATGGATGTGGCCGCCGAAGAGTTCATCGATGTAAAGACGTTCGCAATCGAGATAAGAGATGAGCGAGGTGCGTTTCTCACGCGCTGCTTGCAGGAAGATGCTGATGAAGAATGGACTGCCGGCAAACTGCTGCACGAGCAAATCGCGCGCGGCTTCGCTGGTTGCGACTTGCTGGCGTCGCGCGACGTGTTCGACTAATCGCGCCGCCTCGCTCGCATCAAGTCGTTCTAAACGCAACAAGTCAAGCAACTCGAAGTTGCACTTCGCATCGTGCGCGGCTTCGAGGATCTGGCGACGCAAACCGGCAAGGACAAAAGAAAATCCGCTACGGCCGAACACCCGCAGGATTTCTGTTCCCAACACGACTGCGCCATTCAGATACTCGGCGAGTTGCGCACCGTCGACCATGACGAGCGGGCGTCCACGTCCCGTGGGAATCCGCTGCGGTGCACCGAGGCAGAAGCGCACGAGCGCTTTATCATCGTTGCTGAATCGCAGGCGTGTGTACGCTTCGATCAACTGCTCGATCCAATCGAAGTCAGCCGGCGGCGCAAGCTCGAGCAGGTCTTGCAACGTCAACGGAGCATTTGAAACAAACGGTTCATCGCGGCGATGGGCGATGTACTGCTGGAGAAACGTGTTCAGAAACTCAATTGCGGCGCTGACCGCGGTAGATTCGTTTCGTGTAATCGCGAAATAAATCGGAATGACGTTCGAGCGGCGGTTGAAGATCTGATCGTAGGCCTGTCGTAAAAGCTCCGAGACACCGGCCGAAGGTTCCATCAGCAACAGCAGACCGCGACCGGCATTCGACGGCTCAGCGTGGGCCATGATCCGGTCGAGCTCGCCCGCACGACCGACAAAGTCGTCCTGCGTGACGCGGCCGAGGATACGGCGGAAGTTTTCGCTGGTGCTGCGGCTATTCATTTTCTGCAGAACGTTTCACGCAAAGGGGCAAAGAAGACGCAAAGAGATTCCGCCCCTCTTGAGTCTTTGCGTGAAACACGCTTTACCATCACTCAACCCGATCTTTCCCCTTGCGCTTGGCTTCGTAGAGTGCGCGATCGGCCGCCGCCATGATCTTCTCCGCAGTATCGACACTCTCGGAAAACGTCGACACACCGATACTGACCGTCACGCGACCGAGCGGCTGCGACTTTCCGTGCGGAAAGTCCCACGTCCTCACGCGCTGCCTGATGCGCTCGGCAATCGTCTTCGCCTCATCAATTCCGGTTTGCGGCAGGAGGACACAAAACTCCTCGCCTCCATAACGCAACGCGACGTCGGCAGATCGCAGCGCCTCTTTCAAGCAGTGGGCTGTCATCTGTAGCGCGACGTTACCCGCCGGATGCCCGTTCTTATCGTTGTAGGCTTTGAAATCGTCGATATCGATCATCAGGAAACTCATCGGATGGTTGTAGCGCTTCGAACGATTCAACTCTTCCGGCAACCGCTTTTCGAGGTAGCCAAAATTCGGTAAAGCGGTCAACGGATCCGTGATCGATCTGAGTTCAAACTCCGTCGCGCGTTCCTGCCACTCGGCACGCTCCAGAGCGAGTGCGACCTGTGGACCGATGATCTCGAGCAGGCTCAGATCAACGTCGTCGAACGTTCTTCCGCCTGATTTATCCGTGATATTCAAGACGCCGACTTTACGTTGACCGATAGTGATCGGGTAACTGATAAACGAGTTCGTTTTGTAGGAGCGTTCACGCGGCGCGGGCTTGCGGCCGGCGCTGCGCAGGTCCGTAACCATCATCGCCTTCCCTGTTTCGATAACTTCGCCGGCTACTCCTTCACCGACCGCCACGGGTTGGACCAAAGCGGGATCTGTCGCGAGCCCACTCGACGCTTTCAGCACCAGCTCGTTCGCAGTTTCATCCAACACCATGAGCGACGCGCGTTCTGATTGAAGCAGCTCTTTCGAGTTGCTGACGATCGAGTTGTAAGTCTTCGCTGGATCGTCACAACTGATTCTTTCGAGGAAGTGTTGCAGCGAGTGGCCGAGCCGCGCACGATTCTCCAACTCACTGCGCAGGCGTTGCACCTCTCGCTCGAGTTCAGGATCGACGCGCGGCACGACCTCTCTAACTGGCGGCGCGGGAGTTTGGGCCACCTTTTCAGCCACGGCTCTTGCGGGAGTTGTGCCTGGCTGCTTCATTCCGGATCCGTTCGACGCTGCCGAACTTAGCCGGTGCGCGGCGCGCTCAACTCGCTCCGCTGTTTCTTCCAAACGTTGTGGTTCAGAGAAGAGGATGTTCGCGAAAAGATCATCCGACGAGATGCTTTGCAAGTCACCTTTACGAACGCGATCGATCAGTTGTTGATAGTCTGAGCTCTTGACGAAAGCACGCCCACCAATCACCGCGAGATTCCGTTTGCCAGCGATCTCGACCGGCTTCGCAAAACACGAGAGTCCGGCGTGACATTTATATTCAATAAGCCCGCCGGCCTTGGTCGCGCGCGCATGCGCGGCGCCGCAATACGGATCGCAAAGCGGTGCGTGTTCGGGAGAGGTTTGGAAGGTGTGACAGACCGAGTTGTTGTTGGACACAACTACAGCGGGCGGCTGATGTCCATCGACGAGCAGCAGCGCCAGCCCGGAAGATCCCGCTAACGAATCCTGAACGTCCGGCCAGGAAGGCGGGGCATCTTCACGGCGTTCCTGAGAATTCAGGGCAATGGGGGCCTTTTTAACCATCAACTTCTGGGCGCCTAAAAGATCGGCATCCGCACGAAGGGAGTTTACCTTAGGGCTAAACGTCGAATAGCCACAGCATTTCAAGTGTACCGCTGGTTTAGCTGTTTTGTGCCTTTGTGCCTTTTCGTGGCTAGTTTGAAAGGCCGGGCGCAGCGCCCGGGGCAACGTTCTCGATATGAGGCTCTGCCGGACTGATTCGGATACAGGCCGCGAAATGCGCCGGTTTGATTTCAACCAATTGAGGGACCACTTCCCTGCACGCCTCAATCGCGTACGGGCAGCGCGTGTGAAAGCGACAGCCGGACGGAGGATTTATCGGCGAAGGCACATCACCCTCCAGCATTATACGCTGCCGCGTGGCTTCAACCTGAGGATCGGGCACGGGCACGGCAGAGATCAGTGCTTTCGTGTAAGGCATGAGAGGCTCGTAGTAGATCGTTTTGGCGTCAGCTATCTCGACGAGCTTGCCGAGATACATGACCGCCACGCGATCCGAGACGTGCCTGATCGCGCGCAGGTCGTGTGAGATGAAGAGATACGTCAGGTTCTTTTCGCGGCGCAGCCGCTCGAGCAAATTCATGATCTGCGCCTGGATGGAAACGTCGAGCGCTGAAATCGGTTCGTCGGCAACGATGAAGTCGGGATCGACTGCAAGCGCGCGAGCAATACCGATGCGTTGGCGTTGACCGCCTGAGAACTCATGCGGGTAACGTTTGATGAACCGCTTGTTCAGGCCAACCGTTTCGAGCAGCTCCTGCACGCGCTGCTCGGCTTCTTTTCCACGCGCTAAACGAAACGTCGCGAGTGGTTCGCCGACGATCTGACCGACAGTCATTCGCGGGTTCAGTGACGCATACGGATCCTGGAAAATGATCTGGAGATGCCGGCGCTGCTCGCGTAATTGACCCGAAGACAGATGCGCAAGGTCTCGGTCGCGATAGAAGACTTGGCCGTCGGTCGGTTCTGTGAGCCGGAGTATCGCGCGTCCGAGAGTGGATTTTCCGCAACCCGACTCGCCGACAAGCCCAAGAGTTTCTCCTTCATAAATATCGAGTGAAACACCATCGACTGCTTTCACGACGCGCTTGACGGGATGGGTGCCGATCAACTTGTCGAGTGGTCCACCGCCGCCGAGATCAAAGTGAACTTTCAAATCTCTGATTGAAAGTAATACTGAGTTATTTGAGCTCATACTTCGATCGGTGTGCCTCCCGATTCGCTGTAGACTTCACGCGCGAAGTGACAGAGCGAGTAATGATCCGCTGTGAGCTGTACGAACGGTGGAAACTCGCGGTGACAAATCTCCTGGACGTGATCGCAACGTGCAGCGAAAGGACATCCGGGTTTGAGATGCGCGACATCGGGCGGCTGTCCGGGTATCTGGTACAACTTGCCCTGCTCCGCCGTCGGATCCGGCACGGAGCGAAGCAAACCCTTGGTGTACGGATTTCCGGGACGTGAAAACAGCTCCGCGGTTCTCGTCTGCTCGAAAATCTTTCCCGCGTACATAACGATCACGTGGTCAGTCATACCGGCGACAACGCCGAGATCGTGTGTGATCAGAATGACGCTCGTGCCTGTCTCACGTTTGAGTTTCTTGATGAGGTCGAGTATCTGCGCCTGAATCGTGACGTCGAGAGCGGTAGTCGGTTCATCCGCAATCAGGAGTTCAGGTTCACACGACAGGGCCATCGCGATCATGACGCGCTGGCGCATGCCCCCGGAAAACTCATGCGGATAACTGCCGGCCCGCGCGCGTGCATCGGGAATTCCGACTGTTTCCAACATCCTGATCGCGTGTTCGTAAGCCTGCGCCTTGGTATGGCCCAGATGGAGTTCGGTCATCTCCATTAATTGCCGCGAGATCTTCATGAAGGGATTGAGTGACGTCATCGGATCCTGAAAGATCATCGCGATGCGACGGCCTCTGATCTTGCGGATGTCCTGCTTTCGGAGCAGCAGGAGGTCGCTGCCGTTGAAGAGAACTTCACCGGAAACAATCTTTCCCGGTGGATCCGAAATGAGACGAATGATCGAGAGGTTTGTGACCGATTTGCCGGAACCGGATTCACCGACGATGCCGAGCGTTTCACCACGCTTCAGTTCGAACGAGATGTCGTCGACGGCTTTAACGATGCCGTCTTCGGTGTCGAAGTAAGTACGAAGGTGTCTTACTTCGAGTAGATTTCCGTTTGTCGTGGTCATTAATTTAGATGGGCCTTCACACTGTTCGCATCTGCGGATCGAGAGCGTCGCGCAATCCATCACCTAAAAAGTTCAGCGAGAAGAGCGTCAACGCCATCGTCAATCCGGGAAAGATCAGTTGCCATGGGAAGATGCCGATGTTCGCGATGCCTTCAGTGGCCAGGCTGCCCCACGACGCGAGCGGCGCCTGCACACCAAAACCGAGAAACGAAAGAAACGCTTCGGTCAACATGATCTGCGGAATCGTGAGCGTGGCGTACACGATAACGGGGCCCAACGTGTTTGGAACGAGGTGGCGAAAAATAATTCGACTGCCAGACACTCCTGTAGCTCGCGCCGCGAGCACGAACTCCTGGTTCTTCAACGACAGCACCTGGCCACGAACGATCCGCGCCATCGTCAACCATGACACCGAGCCGAGCGCGATGAAGAGCAGGATCAACTGCCCGCGCGCCGTTTGGCTGCGAAACATCGAGAGTAGAACGATGACCACGATCACGTAAGGCAGCGAATAGAGCACGTCGACGATGCGCATCATCACGTTGTCGATGCGGCCGCCAAAGTAACCCGCAATCGCGCCGTAACTGATACCAATCACGAGCGACACCAACGTCGCGATGAATGCTACGAAGAGCGAGATCTGTCCGCCCTGAAGAACGCGCGCTAATTGGTCGCGGCCGGCGTTGTCGGTTCCCATCGGATGCGCCCACGAGAATTCGCCGTCAGGGCCGGTGAAAGGAGGGAAAGATCTCGTAAGCCGGAGATCTTGTGAGGGAATGTAGTCCGGAGTAAATCCAAAGATGCGCTGGATGAGCGTGGGTCCAACGATCGAAGCAATAGTCACGAGCACGACGACGATAAGACCAAACACCGCCAGCTTATTCTTGAGCAGGCGCCGCCACGCGTCTCGCCACAATGATGTGCCGCGAACAAACTCTCCCGCTTCTTCCGGACGGACATCAGCTTCCGCAATCGCCATCTCAGGCGGAATGTGAATTAGATCGTCGTGGTCAGGTTTTCTATCGGCTGCCATGTTGGTCTAAGCTCATCAGTGATATCGCACACGCGGATCGAGAAACGCGTAAGCGATATCAACCAGCAGGTTCATCAACAACAGCGTGATCGCGATGAATGCGACGATCCCGATGATCAACGGCTCATCGCGATTGAGTGAAGCCTGGATGAAATAGTTTCCCAGACCCGGCAACGCGAAGATCCTCTCCACTACAACAGTGCCGGTGAGTAGAAAAGCCAACGCTGGCCCAGTGTAAGAAATTACCGGCATCAAGCCGCCGCGCAACGCATGGCGGATCACAACGTCCTTCTCGCTCAAGCCCTTCGCTCGCGCAGTGCGAATGTAATCAGAGCCGAGCACTTCGAGCATGCCTGCACGCGTGAGCCGCGCGATGTACGAGATGTAAACCACAGCCAAAGTGAGGACCGGCAGGATCAGATTTCGACTCGGAAACCCGTTCCAACGCGAAGGCGGCACCCAGTACAAAGTCAGAGAAAAGATGAGCACGAGAATCGGCCCGAGAACGAAGTTTGGTATGGAAATGCCGAGCATCGCGATTGCCATCGAGCCATAGTCCCACATCGAATTCTGTTTCAGTGCGGCGATGGATCCGACAGTGATACCGACGACGAGTGCGAGCAAGTAAGCGAGAATTCCGATCGTTGCTGATACGGGTAAGGAGCGGCGAATGATGCTATTCACCGACTGGCCTTCGTACCTCAGAGATGTGCCGAAGTCGAGATGCCCGATGATGGTCCACATCGTCCGGGCGTATTGTTGATACCAAGGTTTATCGAGGCCGTACTTCTCGCGAATAGCCTGTTCAACTGCCGGAGATAAAGGCTTTTCACCGGAATAGAAATTTCCGGGAGCGAGTTTAATCAAACCCCAGGTGATGGTAATCACGACGAGGATCGTTGGGATTGTGATAAGTAAGCGTCTAAGGATGAACCGAAGCATTTAGATTGAGCCCATGTCAATCCGCGGCCAAACTCGGCGTCCCAAAATCCCACTTGGACTGATCGCGTTCGATGTAAACATACTTCCACGGATACAACGAAGCTGCGTTTGGATACATGCCCTTCACGTATGGCTTCTTGAGCCAGTTAACAGAAGCCGTATCGATTGGAATAATTGGTTGCTGATCGAGCATGTACGCTTCCGCCTTGGCCAGCAACTCGTAACGTTTCTTGTGGTCGAGAGTGCGATTGGCTTCGTCGAGCATGGCGATGTACTTCTGATCCACCCAACCGGTATCACTCCTGCCTCCGATATAGAAGAGACTCAGAAACGTGAACGGGTCCATATAGTCGGCGCCCCAGGCGCCGCGCGAGAACCCTTTATAGTCGAGGTTGGAACGTTGGTCCAGGTACGTCTTCCATTCCATGGTTCGCAAGGGCACGGTGATTCCCAAATTCTGCTTCCACTGCGCCTGCATCCATTCGGACACAGACCGGTTTGCTCCCTGTGTGTTGTAGATAAACTCGACCTGGTCCACAGGGAATGTCGGACAAGAAAAACTGCCGTCCGCATTTTGGTTTACTGGAAAACCCGCGTCGCCGAGTAACCTGCGCGCCGCCGCGGGATCGAATGCCGGGCCTTTGGGCTGGGGATAACCGGCGAAGATTCCTTCAGGAGTAAACGCCGTCAGGGGTTTAACAATCCTTCGCCACGCGGCGTAGGCTTCCTTGTCGATAGAGAGGTTGAACGCCCTTCTCACTCTGACATCGTTCAAGGGAGGCCTGGTGGTATTCATGACCAAGTAGTCGATTGCGGCTTCGACCGCATCCATGTAGTCCTTCTTATCCTTGAGCACGTGCAGCCATGGATTTGGCACCGCATGATTATAGACGGCATCAAGCTCTCCGACTTTGTACATATTCATCACGGTGTGCTGATCAATGATCGGATAGAAGTAGAGTTCGTCGAGCTTGACGTTCGCAGTGTCCCAGTACATCGGATCGCGCTCGAGCACTATTTTGTCATAAGGAACCCACGTCCTGAGCTTGAATGGACCACAGGTGACGATGTGTTCGGGCTGCGTCCAGGCGGTTCCGTATTTCTCCACCACCTTGCGCGGCACGAGGCGGAAAACCTGGTGGGCCAGAAGCCCTAAAAAGAATGGACCCGACTGGTGCAACGTAATTCGGACCGTGTAGTTGTCGACCGCTTCAACACCAAGGTCTTCCGCCGTCACCGGCACCAGCTCTTTACCTGCGACGGCGGCTTGCAGTTTTGGATTCGCATCCAGGCGCTTTGTCCTTGCCTTTTCAGTACCGGGCAGCGTCAGTCGCAGCGGCGTGTGCATCTGTTGGTGAAAAGCAGTGTCAGGATGCGCATTCGGCTCGTTCGGATCGGGAAGGTATTCAGGATGTGCGGCATCAATCGGCCTGGCGCTCAGCGGATCTGCCGGAAGGCTGTCGTCAAAATCTTTGGCGAGAAGGAACTGACCCGTCTTTGGATCGCGCACGAACACTCGTTGTTCGTTGTAGGCCTGCGCGTATTTCAGATAAAGAGTTAAAGAAACATTGCGCGACGCTGTCTCTTTGGCCAGCGCTCGCCGAAAACTGTAAACAAAGTCGTTCGCGTCGATTGGATCGCCGTTGGACCAACGTCCATTGTGACGCAGGTGAAAAGTAAACTCAGATGAGTCGTTATTGATGTGCCAGCGTTCAGCCAGCGCCGGGCGAGGAGCAAGGGTCTTGGGGTCGTATTCCACAAGGCCTTCGTATAGCGCCAGGTATATTCGTGCTTCTGGCTGGCCGTCACTGATGGCGGGGTCCAGTGACGACGGTTCGTCTCCGGTAACATAGCGAAGGATATTTCGCTTGGGAGGAACAGGGTTGCCGAAATAAAGCTCATTGCTCGAGACGACGGAGCACGACAGAGCGGTGCAGGCTAACGACGCCAGTAAAATCAATCCAACGATCTGTCTACACTTGCCACTGCTCATCAAAACCTCCCACTCGCAAGGCAATAGCTTTGGTTCAGCGCAAGTTACGAGGAAACTCGCAAAGGAAGAGACGATGGGAAGTTACCACGCGAAAGAAAGTTGATCAAGAAAGAGTTTTCACGCAAAGACGCAAAGAGGCAGAGTTTACGAAGACTTTCCCGTTTACGTCTTTTGCGCTCAGTCCTTCTAAAGCTTGACCGCGTACCCGAGGCCGTCGCCGACGGCCAACACTTCAGCACGCAATTGAGGATGGTTAATGAAGTAGTAATTGAATTCTCGCAGCGCTACCGTCGAACTTTCGGTATCGTTAACCGCGACCTTGCCGCCCCATAACAAGTTGTCGACGATGACCACGCCGCCGGCGCGCAAACGTTCGAGACCAAGATCGAGATACTGTTTGTACTCTTCCTTCACCGCATCGATGAACAACAGATCGAAGGTGTCCGTGAGGTGCGGCATCACCTCCAGCGCTTTGCCTCGTTCGATCTTCACCCGATCGAGTAACCCGCCGCGCTCGAGATAACTCGAAGCCGCGCGAATCATCTCGTCGCTCGGCTCAATCGTTAAAATCAAACCCTCATCGCCCATGCCGCGCGCGAGGTGGACCACTGAATAACCGATCGCCATCCCGATCTCTAATGCTTTGCGGGCGCCGGTCGTGCGCGTCGTGATCTCGAGAAAGCGCGCGACTTCACGATCCGCGATCGGCACACGATGCTCAGCCGCATACGCTTCCATCTCGAGGAGCAGATCATCGCCCGGCGGGAGTAGTTGGTCCAGGTATTCAGCCTGTTCGCGTTGAATGATTGCGTCGAGTCGTGCCTTCATATTTTGTCAACTGTCTGGATTATCCTGCGTGTCGCCCGCGACTGAAACATAGCGGCGGCCGAGCCCGAGTTGTCGCAACTTGTGTTGCAGCGACTGCCGGTGCATGTCCAAAATCTCAGCCGCGCGCGTGACGTTTCCCTGTGTGTGTTCAAGGCAGCGGGTGATGTAGCGACGTTCAAACTCGCGCCTGTCTTCGCGAAAGTCAGCCGTGAACGGCACCCGCAAACCGTCGAGCTCCGCATCCGCGCCGTCAACCAAAGTGCTCTTCGACATACCCGCGGTAATCTCGTCAGGCAGGTCCTTGGGCGTCACTTCATCGCCTTCGGCCATGATCACCGCGCGGTCAATCGTGTTCTTGAGCTCGCGGACATTGCCCGGCCAATTATATTCGACCAGGCGCTTCAGAGCGGTCTGGCTGAGTGCTCGCTGCGGCAATTCATAACGTTCGGCAGCCATGCGCAGGAACGTTTCCGCGAGGAGCGGAATGTCCTCGCGGCGATCTCGAAGCGGCGCGATATCAACCGTGACCACGCGCAAACGATAAAACAGATCCGCGCGAAAATTACCGTTTGTGATCTCCTGTTCGAGCGGACGATGCGTAGCACTGACGATGCGCACGTCAACGGGTATCGATTCATTGGCGCCGAGCCGCTCGATTCGCCTTTCTTCGAGCGCGCGAAGCAGTTTCGCCTGCACGTTGGAGCTCATATCGCCGATCTCATCGAGAAACAACGTGCCGAGGTGCGCCTGCTCGAATTTCCCTTCCCGCCTCGCCGCAGCCCCTGTAAATGCGCCCTTTTCGTGACCAAACAACTCCGACTCGATCAGCTCCGATGGCAGTGCCGCGCAGTTTACCGCGACGAAAGAAGCGTTACGACGCACGCTATTGCGTTCGTGAAGTTCGCGTGCCACCAACTCTTTTCCCGTACCCGATTCGCCGCGCACGAGGACGGTCGCATCAGTCTCCGCGACCTTGTCGATCATCGAGCGCACCTTCTGCATCGCCTCCGAGTTGCCGATGAGCGCGCCTCGCTGCGAACGCTCAACCTCGATGCGACGGCGCAACGAATAATTCTCGCGCCTGAGTTGAACTGTCTCGGCCGCGTTCTTTACGACGAGCCGCAGATCGTCGAGTTCGAATGGTTTCGAAAGGTAATCGTAAGCGCCCGCTTTGACGGCTTCGACCGCCATGCGTTCCGAGCCGTGCGCGGTGACGATGATCACGAGCGGGCCATTGCCGTTCGAGGTTTTTAGTTCACGCAGGAAATCGAGGCCGCTCATCCCGGGAAGGTTTACGTCGAGGAGCAGAAGGTCGGGCTCATGCTGTTTCAGGAGGGCGCGGGCGGCTTCGGCTGAGCCCGCTTCAGAGATGTTGTAGCCAAGGGTCGTGAGGGCCCGCCGCATGCCGTAACGGGCGGCTTCCTCGTCGTCAACAATCATCAATCGCAACGCGTCTTTTCTCACTTCCGAATTAGTTTAGGGCCGTGCGGCCCTAAACTCCTAGCGCGTCGCGTGCCACAAATTTGGCCGCAGATTTTCGCAGATAAACGCAGATAGATCCTTATCAGCGTTCATCTGCGTAGATCTGCGGCTTATTTCAACGTTCGTTTGGCGGAGACGACGAGGATGATGGCATCGCCCGATGGGCCAACATTCAAGGTGCCCACGATCACCGGTTCGGATTCACGCACGCTAATGTCGGTCGCCAATCCGGTGGTTTCATAGTTCCACACCGGAGCCACCGCGCCGTTTGCGGCAATTGCTCCGCTGGTCTGAATCGGAATGCGCGCTCCGAAATTGAAGCCTTGCATTTGGACCACTTGCTGACCTTCCGTGGTTCGCACCAGTTTCACTTGCCGCACTTTGAACTGGCTAAACGTCGGCGTATTCGGCGGGGAAGCACTCGATGCGACCAATAGACCACCCATCCAGCTCAGATCTAATCGACCTTCATTCTTGACGCGATTGATCAGCGTCGTGGCGAGTCGATAGTTTTTGAACGGCAACGTGGCGCGCAGTTGTTTGACGACGGAATCGAGGGACGCGGGTAGTTTCGATTCGACGACGTCCTGGTTAGTGCCGACGATCAAGTAAAGTTGTGTATCGAGGTTTGTTTCATCGCTATCGGGCGTGGCGCCTTGAGCGTGAACAGCCGCACTGCCAAGCGTCAAGCACAGGCCGAGCAACAGCGCGCTCAAAAATCTTCGGTTGTTCATGGGATCGTCTCCTTAGCTGAAAAAGTCACAGCACACACGCGCGCCCTTGAACAAAGTTCCCCCTTTAGAGGGCGATTACAGAATTTTTTAAGATGAACCAGCATCTGTAGAAATCCTGTCATCCTTTTAACGGTATCCGCAGTTGAAACAACGCACCGCGTCCGTTGTTTGACTCCAGGGACGCCGATCCGCCGACTTCCTGCACACGCTTACGCACGATCGCCAAACCCAATCCCGTGCCGCGCTGTCTCGTCGTGAAGAACGGCTCCCAGATCCGTTCACTCAGATCGGCCGGCACACCTGAACCACTGTCCTGCACACTGACCACCAAGTCACCATTCGACGCCGCGGCAATCAACTCAACTTTTCCACCGTGCGGTGTAGCCTGCAACGCGTTGAGCAACAGATTCGAGAGTGCGTCACGCAACGCCGAAACAGATTTTCCCGCCAGCTCCGCATCGACGTTTACTTCGTAGTCGAGAACAATCCCCTGCTCTCTCGCGTTCGCTCGAAACAGATCCACCACGGACCGCAACAACTCATCGACACTCAGCGGCTGCGCCGCCGGACTCTCTTTCCTCGCGAAGTTGAGCAACTGCGTCACGCTTTGGCTGAGTCGATCTGTTTCCCCAACAATCAAACCGAGGTCGCGCTCATACTCGTTACGCAGACTCTCATCCTCTCGCATCACTTGCGCAATCGACTTAATCGCCGACAGTGGATTCTTGATCTCGTGTGCGACAGTTGCGGCCATGCGCCCGAGCGAAGCTAAACGTTCGCGTTCAGCAAGCTCTCGCTCCAATCGCAAGTTCTCTCCCAACAGGCGGGAGTCATCAATAGCAATCGCGATCTGATCTGCAAGCAGTCCGAGTATCGAACGCGCATCCGATGTTAGACTCGCGGACGCCGCATCGACCGCCAGCACGCCCTCAACTTTGTCTTCGCGTCGCAACGGATACGCGAGTTTGAAACCCTGCTCGTTCAGCACCGGATCGTCCTCGACAGGTTGCAGCTCGTTCTCCTTGGACGTTTCGAGCACTGACTTCACCCACGGCTCAGAGTCGCCTACGAAGATCTTGAGCTGTCGCAACCCGAGCGCGCCGGTAGTGCGTTCTTCGACAAAGTGCAAAAGATCGGACAGGTCCTTGTACTGTCCGGCGTAAGATCCGATGCGAGCGACAATCTCCTTGTAAAGCGCCGCTTCGCGTTCGAAGAGTTTGTGAAAGCGTTGGGCGAGCCAGCCTCGCAACGGCGCGGCCAGCAGCGCGAGCGCGAGGATAAGCAACGCCTCGACGAGCCCTGGTCTAATTCCGTATCGCTGCGTCATCCAGTCGCCGATGGTTCGAATGCCGAATAGGTACACCGTCAGTACCACCATGGCAAACGTGACGACGATCAGACTCTCTTCAATAATGATCTCGAGATAGCGATACCGGTAAATGTAGTAAGCGAGCAATACAGAAGGCAGCAGCGATCCGAGGTTCGCGATCGTCTTGAGATACGATCCGGCAATCGTTCCCTCGCCCACACCGGCCGCGAGCGCCGCAAAAATAACCACGCCGATGCCAATGAATGACGCGGCGAGCGTGCGCATGATTCTCTTCTCGCTGCGGTTGCTGCTCTTCCTTGCGATCAGCAACTCAGTCAATGCGATCAGCCCGAGCACGTAAGCAATCCAGAAGGCAAACGGGATCACGAAGAACGACAGCTTCGTGAACATCGGCGCGTAGTCGCCCCTCCAAACATGTGGGACAGCAACAAGCAGAAAGACGGTCGGGACGTAACAAAGATAGACCCGCACTCGTTCGCTTTTCGACAGCGGCCGGCCCTGCGCGTTGGCCCAGAGATGAAGATGAACGTGAAGCAGGAACGAGTAAGCGAAGGTGATACTGACAACCGCGACCGTATCAGCTGCTCGTAAAAGCGTGGTCCAGGTATCGAAGCCAAGATCGAAAAGACTGTGCAGCGTGACGACAAGATTGCTCGTGTGCCAACCGCCCATCGTAAGCGCGAGCGCGGCGAGTATCCGCTCGATGCTGCTCAGGTTGCTGCGGTGAGTAACAAGCTGGAACAACATCCAAAGCGGCAGTAGCGCGCCGATGCTGTAACCGATGACCTGAAGTATTTCGAGCGGATCGAGTGGGGACATCGGAAATTGTTAGCCACAGATTTTCGCGGATAAACGCGGATTTAATCAGCGTTCATCCGCGAGAAATCTGCGGCTAGAAAATACAACGGCAAGCTAGTTTGCCGCGGTGTTCCGCGGCGGCGACGTAAACGTTATCTCGACGCGCCGGTTCTTTTTCTGACCCGCAACGGTAGTGTTCGGCGCCAACGGATTTGACGCGCCCATACCGTTTGCCTGAATACGCATCGGATCGACACCCGCTGACTGGAAACGATCAGACAGCACGCGAGCGCGCTCCTGCGTCAACTGTTGTAGCGTGACCTCGTTCCCCTTGTTGTCTGTGTAAGCTTCGATCAGGATCTGGTAATCGGGATTGCTCGCGACGAGTGCCGCAAGCGGTTCGAGTTTGGCAGCAGATGCGGTCGACAACGTAGCCGCGCGTGCACTGGTCCAGATTGTTTCCGGCAGTACGAGACGAAATCCAGTCGCCGTCTCTTTGAGCGTTCCGTACTTCGCGAGCGTTTCTTTCAAATTCGCTTCGGCACTGCGCCTCTCGGCCGCACGCCGTTCGGCTTCCACACGCGCAGTCTCGGCCTGCTTCTCGCCTTCGAGTCGCGCGAGCTTGAGCTTTGCGCTGTCACTGTCTGAACGCAAGACCTGGATCTCGTCGCGCAATTGCGCAATCTCGACACGTTTTTCTCGCAACTGATCGTTCGCAGTGCCGAGATCTCGCTCAGCCAACTCACGCGCGCGCTGTTCTTTTTCGAGTTCCGCACGAAGTTGGGCCACCTCTCGCTGCGACGCCTCCGCCGTCTGCTCCGCAGTGCGAACCGCTTCATCGCGCCGCCGGATCTGTTCGCGATTGAGCCGCGCCGCGCGCCGCGCCATCGCAACTTCTTCAGCGTGTGCGCCTGACGAGGTCGCCCGGCGTGCTTCCATGTCGACTTCGGTAAGCGGTTGATTCAAACGCCAGGCCTTCTCTGCTGCCTGTAAGTGGTCCTCCGCCATTTGTAATTCTTCCGGCGCGTCCTCTGATGCCCCTGCATACTTCGCAAGACTCACCGCCTGGCGAGCGCCGAGCAACGACACGGGCGTCTGGCGATAATCCTGATCGGCCAACTCAGGAACGCGCGCAGTACGAAAGTAATCACTCGAGTTTCCGATGTAACGCACATCGGCAGTTTCAACCTGACTGCCGTTCGGGCGCTGCGGCGGAAGGTTCTCCATGACGACCATGCGGCTCGGCACCTTCATCAGGAAATGCGGCTCAGCAGTCAGAATCAAAGCGAAGGTCTGAAGCGGTGTCGTTACGTCGAGCTTTGAGTTTACGAACGTACTGCCGCTGCGTTTGATCTCGCCGAGATTGTCGACGTGTCCGTCCGGTGAGATGGCCCACAGAACGTAGGTTGTGTAGATGCCGCCCAACTCCGATGCGCGTGGCAGATCGTCGATGCTCAACTCGACGCGCGTGCCGCGACGACCGGCACGTCTCACCTTCGCTTCACCCTTGAGACGCGGCAGCAAAGTCGTTCCGCGGAATTTGACCGTCACCGTTTCGTCCAGAGGATAGGTAATCGCAACGGTTTTGCGTTCCACATCCTGCTGTGCAACAGCCACAGACACAAACAGCAAACAAACGCTGAGCGCAAAAACGAGGTGTCGACCAATGCGTCCGAAAGTCATGGTGAAACAACTCCTGAGTCTTAAA
>JBKPPH010000004.1:0-12891 GCA_046733535.1 Acidobacteriota bacterium | reverse complement strand
GGTTACACCTCGAAAGCGCTCTATTCCGGTAAGGTTGTCGGCGAGCCGTGGTCGCGATCGGGTGAGAACAGCGCGTTTTACGGTACGTTCTCTCTCTAACTAAAACCTAACCACGGATGACACGGATGAAAACGGATTATCCGTCTTTATCCGTGTCATCATCCGTGGTTTTATTTCTTCAGAGAGAGAAACTACCGTAGAAGGCACTGTTCTCGCCTGAACGCGACCACGGCTCGCCGACAATCTTGCCGGAGTAGAGGGCTTTCGAAGTGTAACCGACTTTCCTGTTTTCGAGGCCGACTAGCGGTGTGTACCACACAAGAGTCGGCATCTTGCAGCACAAGTCGTTCGGCATCGCCTCGACGTTGATCGCTGCTTCGTTGGTGACGACGGCGTACGTGCGGCCGTTGCGCTCGAAGCTGATCGGCGCGCTGCGAACTTCAACAACCTTTCCCAGTGAGGCGGCGTATTTTTCTTTCAGTGCATTCACCATCGCCAGCGCCTGCGTGCGCGAGGCCGCGGAGTCGATAATGATTTCGGATTGGCGCGCGGCGTTGCCCTCGGCGAGATTCGCGTCGGCACTGACGATCGCCATCACGCGCATGCCGGTCAGATCCACGCCCTGCCATTTTCCGGAGGTAACGTTCCACGCCATCATCGCATCGCGTCCGGTGGTCACGACTTCGCCGTTAAAATGACACGCGCCGGCGAACACGCTCGCCGTGCGTACCTCGACGTAATCTCCGCGAAGACTGACGTTCTCCGCCTGAGAACTGAAGACCAACGCGCTGACCGCGACGATCATGGCTGCGATTACAAATAAACCTTTTCGCATCTTAAATACCTCCCGAAAATACAACCACAGATTACACGGATTTCAGCGCGGATGTATAGCAGGGACGGCCGGGGCCGCACCTGTGCGGATCGACGCGCCCGTTGTCTGGCCCGATCACTTCCTGAGTTTCGCAGCACCAGACGTGGTTTGCCGCATCGAGATACTCGTCGGCGCTCGTCGCCAGTCGATCAAGCATAAAAAACTTTTTCGAACGAAGCGATCCGCAGAACGGCGATTGAGTAGGTTCAACTGATTCGTTAGCCATCGTGATTCTCCTTGGCAGGATTCACAAGATTTCTCAGGATAATCATGTAAATCTTGTCCAATCTTGTAAATCCTGTCATTAAACACCGCCGGCCTTGGCCAGCGCGCGTCGCACGAGCGTCTGGGCGAGGGGGACCTTGTACGCATTCTTCTCGAGCGGCTTTGCGTCGGCGAGTGCGATCTTGCCTGCCTCCGCAAGCACGTCACGAGTCAAACTCTTTCCGGTCAGGAATTTTTCCGCGGCGGGGACGCGCCACGGTATCGGCGCGACACCGCCGAGCACGATCCGCGCATCTTTCACAGTTTGATTCGCCGCCATTTGCACTGCGACTGCCGCCGACGCAAGCGCAAAATCAAGCGATTCACGCTCCTTAAATTTCAAGTAAGTCGACTTCGCGGCGAGGGGCGAAACAGGAACGCGAATCTCCGTGATGATGTCTTCATTCTTCAAAACGTTTTCACGCCGGATATTTCCTTCCGACGGCAACGTGAAAAACTTATCGAGCGGAATTACGCGTTTACCGCCGCTGCCGTTGACAGTCACGCTCGCGCCGAGCGCCAGCAGCATCGGCGCGAGATCGGAAGGATGAACGATGTAAGATGGGCCACCGGCGATGATCGCGTTGTACTTGTTCTCTCCCGTCGCGGCGTAACATTCCGAACCGCCCTTCTTCAGGCAGATCACTTCTTCGAGCCGGAAGTACCAGCAACGCGGCCGCTGGCAAAGATTGCCGCCGACAGTTCCAAGGTTGCGAATCTGCGGAGTCGCGATCGAATGCGCCGCTTCCGCGAGTCCGGGAAAACTCTTCCGCACACCCGCGTGCTCTTCGAGCTCAGCCAGCGTCACGAGCGCGCCGATCGTGAGCTCTTTCGCGGTGAGCGTGATGCGATCCAGGCCGCGGATGTTTTTCAGGTTGACCAGACGCACCGGACGCGACGTGTAGTCTTTCATCGTGGTCAGAAGATCCTGACCACCGGCGAGCGGCCGCGGAGCTTCGTCAATGTCACCGGGCGAAGCGACGGTGAGCATCTGGACGGCTTCGTTGATGGTTGCCGGGCTACTCCACTCAAAAGCTTTCATCTTTGTTTCCTCTCCGCGTTTTATCCGCGGCTAATAACACCTGTATTCATTAGCCCCATCAGGATCTTGTCGGGCGTGATCGGCAGGTCGCGAATGCGCAAACCCGTGGCGTTGAAGACGGCATTCGCGAGCGCGCCGAGCGGCGGAATGATGCAGCCCTCCGCGATTCCGATCACTGCTTCGCGCTTGTCATCGTCGTCGATGATGGGCACCATCTCCGGCATCTCCAAACTGCCGGGGAGTTTGTAATCGCCAAAGCCGGGATTGAGCTGCATGCCCAGTTGCGCATCAATCACGCGACCCTCGTAGAATGCCATGCCGAGCGACTGAATCATGCCGCCGTTGATCTGGCTCTCCATCGTCAGCCGGTTCAGCGGCAGCCCGCCGTCCTGGATGTGGACCATCTTGATCGGCCGGATGTGGCCCGTCTCGACATCGACTTCAACTTCCGCAAAAGCGACGCCATGAACGCCGCGCGCCTGCAAGTCGGCACGCCACTCACCATGCGACGTAATACCCGCCGCCGGCAACGCCGCCGCCGCTTGTTTCCACGTGATCGATCGCCCGTTGGCTGAAACATTGCCGCCGGCGAACACTACTTCCTCCGGCTTCGGATTTCCGAGTAAAGGTGCGACGCGCTCCGCCATCATCATGCGCGCTTTGATCGCCGCGTCTTTTACGGACGGAGACAACGATGGCGCGGTCGTCGATCCACCGGAAGGATTTGCCGCGCCGAGTTTGGAATTGCCGATGTGCTCTTCAACGTCTTTCATTCCGAGACCGAGCTCTTCAGCAACAATGGCCCTCGTGTACGTGCGCGTTCCGGTGCCGAGGTCCTGCGTTCCCACCGCGACGGACACCGCTCCGTCACGCAGGATCGTTACATCAACTTTGCACTGATTATTTCCCCCGCCGCCCCACGTGCCGACAGCGCATCCCATACCGCGTTTCAACGGACCGGGACTTCCGCCGGCGACCGGGTTCCTTCTGGACCACCCGATCTCTTTCGCCCCGCGGTCCAACTGGCGGTGATAAACCTCGTCACGCAAGTTCTTCTTGCGAAACTCCACCGGGTCCATCTTGATCTTGTAAGCGAGCTCGTCAACCAGCGACTCAATCGCAAACGACGCCTGCGGATGGCCGGGCGCGCGCATCGCAATCGACGAGTCTTCGTTGGTGTGCAGCGCGTAGACTTCGCGATACGTGTCGCCCATGCGATAGATGTACGGCTGCCCGGCTTGCGAACCCGGGCCGAGTCCGCCGAGACGATATTGGCGCGCGGTCAGTGCGACGATCGTGCCGTCTTTCTTCACGCCCGCTTTCAACTTCTGCCACGAGCCCGAGCGATTGCCCGCCATCACAAACTCGTCGTAACGCGTCAGCATCAGCTTCACCGGCGACTTCGTTTCCTTCGAAAGCCGGCAGGCAAACATTCCCTCGACGCCGATGCCAAACTTCGAGCCGAAGCCGCCGCCCATGTTTTCCACGCTCGCAACGACTTTACTTTGGTCGAGACCCAGCTCTTTCGCAGCGTCGCCGGGAATCGTGAATGTTCCCTGCGTCGAAGCGTAGATCAAGGCGGAGTCGCCGCCGCGATAGTCGACCACCATGCCGTGCGTTTCGAGACACGCGTGATGGACGCGCTGCGTGAAGTATTCGCCTTCGACAATCGCGTCCGCGGTCGCAAACGCAGCTTCGGCTTTTTGCGGATCGCCGTTCTTTCCTTTTTCCTGAAGATTGTTTTCTTCGGCAACTACTTTCGGAGCATCGGGCCGGATCGCGTCCTTCGCATGGACCACGTGCGGCAGCACTTCGTAAGTCACTTTGATCGCGCGCAGTGCGTCGCCCGCGATCTCGGGCGTAGTGGCTGCGACTGCTGCAACCGGAGCACCGGCGAAACGAAGTTCAGTCAGCGGCCCCTGGACAATCGCTTTCACACCCGGAATTTTTGCAGCAGCTTCCGTGTCGAAGCTCCTGACGAACGCGTGTGCGTGCGGGCAACGAAGAACGCGGGCGTAAAGCATGCCGGGCAAACGCTGATCGTAGGTGTAGAGCGCGGCGCCGGTGGCTTTCTTTGGACCATCGACGCGCGTCATGCGGTGATTGAGCAGCGTGTGCTTATCGTTTGGCCCCCAGCCTGGACCAGCGTCTTCGTCAACTTCGATCTCGACCATCTGCTCGACGCCGTTGACGACTCGCGGCACTCTGATCTTCTTTTTCGGTTTGGGTGACGGTGACGGTTGTGCTTGCGGTTGCTGTTGCTGCATCAGTTTCCCCTTACGCTCTTGAAGCTTTCGCAGCGGCCAGTGCTGCTTCGAACACTCGCGGATAAGTTCCGCAACGGCAGAAGTTTCCCTTGCACGCTTCGCGAACTTCCGCGAGCGATGGATTTGGGTTCTGCTTCAGGTACGCAGAGATCGTAGTGACGAAACCGGGCGTGCAGAAGCCGCACATCAGTGCGTCGTTCTCGACGAACGCTGCCTGCACCGCGTTCGGTTTGTCAGGCGAACCTAATCCCTCGACCGTTGTGATCTTCTTGTTAATTGCGTCGACCGCGAGCACGAGGCAGGAGTAAACGGGCTTGCCGTCGAGCAGCACGGTGCACGCGCCGCACGTGCCCATGTCGCAGACGAGCTTGGGACCGATTACGGCGGGCTCGAGATGATTGCGCAACGTGTTGAGCAAAGTGGTGCGCGGCTCGACTTCAACGGATCGTTTCTGACCGTTTACATCGAGAGCGACTTTGACAGTCCCCGACACCGGTTCAGACTGTGCCTGTTCGGCTTCAGCTTCGACCCACAGTTGATCGGCGATCGCGGCGCCAGCGCCTGCGATGCCGACGCCTTTTAGAAACTTTCGCCGGCCCGGGTCGTGACCCGTTTGTTTCTTCATTGCTTATCTCCCGCAGTCGTAAATTATTGGGCTCATCCTGTCAATTCTGAAAAATCCTGTCAATCCTGCCCAAGTTGTATTACGTTACACAAGAAATGCACCGCAACACTCTGCGCAATAAGCTCGCCGGCGTCATCGCATTTCCAGTCACGCCTTTCAAAGAGAACCTCGCTCTCGATCTTCCGGGACTGCATCACAACCTCACGAAGTTGTTGGAGCACCCGATCTCCGCGGTCGTCGCGGCGGGCGGAACTGGTGAACTCTACTCGCTGACACCCGCTGAATACGCGCGCGTGATCGAACTGACCACGCATGCCATCGAGGATCGAGTTCCGGTGATCGCCGGTGTCGGGTTTGGACAACGCCTCGCGGTCGAGATGGCCCAGGCCGCCGAAAAGGCCGGTGCGGACGGCATCCTTGCGTTTCCGCCTTACTATCCGCAGGCGGAGGACGACGGACTCTTCGAGTATTACCGCGCGATTGGCGAAGCCACTCAGCTTGGCCTCATTATCTACAGTCGCGATTGGACCAACTTCGATCCGTCAATGGTGGAGCGCCTCGCTGCGATTCCGTCGCTGGTCGCGTGGAAAGACGGTCACGGCGACATACGCCGTTTACAGGCGATCATAAATCGCGTGGGCGATCGTCTGCATTGGATTGGCGGCGCCGGCGACGACATGATCGCCGCGTATTACAGCATTGGTCTGCGGACGTTCAGCTCGAGCATTGCGACAGTTGCGCCGCAGTTGTCTTTGAGGCTGCACGAGCTGGCGGAGGCCGGGAACAGCGAAGCGCTTACCGAGTTGTTGGACGAGTGCGTCATACCGCTTTACGCGCTTCGCGCACGTCGCAAGGGTTACGAAGTCTCGGCGATGAAAGTGATGATGGATATGGTTGGACTCAATGGTGGTCCAGTGCGGCCGCCGCTCGTCAACGTGACCGCCGAAGAAGAGGACGAGCTGCGCACCATTCTCAGTACCTGGGAAAAATTCCTTTGAATTGCGTGAAAGTAGTTATAGTTTTAGCCGCGGATCTTCGCGGATGAAAACATAATCAGGAAAAATCCGCGTTCATCTGTGGCTAATACTTCTTATGAAGGTTTCGCTCTTCGTCACGTGTCTCGTCGATCAACTCTGGACCAGCATCGGCGTGAGCAGTGTCGAGGTGTTGCGGCGCGTTGGTTGTGACGTCGAGTTTGACCAGCGACAGACGTGTTGCGCTCAGCCTGCTTACAACACCGGCTATCACGACGAAGCACGCCAGGTCGCGCGGCGGTTTATCAGCATCTTTGAAGACAGCAAAGCCGAGGCGATTGTCAGTCCATCAGGATCTTGCACGGCGATGGTACGGCATTATCCCGAATTGTTTTCCGGCGATCCGGAATGGCTCGAGCGGGCGCAGGCTGTTGCCGCGAAGACCCATGAGCTGAGTTCGTTTCTGATTCGTGTGCTCGAGATCGAAGATGTGGGCGCGTCGTGGCGGGGAAGGTTGACGTGGCACGATGCGTGTCACGGTTTGCGCGATCTCAATCTCAAGAGCGAGCCGCGAACACTGATTCGAAACGTGCGTGGCGCCGAATTCGTCGAGCTCGAGCATGCGGATGCGTGTTGTGGTTTTGGTGGCACGTTCTCGGTGAAGTATCCGGAAATTTCTGTCGCGATCCTCGATCAGAAGATTGAAGCGATTGAGCGCGCGGGTGTTCAGGCTGTCGTTTCGGGCGATGCGAGTTGCTTGATGCAGATCGGTGGACGACTGTCGCGGAAAGGATCTCAAGTGCGTGTGATGCACCTGGCTGAGTTGTTGGCGTCGTGAATCATCTTTCCAGCGAAACATTTCGTGAGAACGCGAAGGCGGCGCTGGCTGATGTGCACCTGCGCGGCGCGTTGAAGAATGCGACGTCGCTGTTTGGCGAACGGCGCAAGGAAGCCGCCGCGAGTCTTCCGAATTGGGAAGATCTGCGCAACCAGGCACGCGCCATCAAAGACGAAACGCTGCTGCATCTCGATCGATACCTCGAAGAGTTTGAGCGCAATGCAGAGAGCCGCGGCGCAAAGATTCATTGGGCCCGCGATGCTGCCGAAGCAAACTCCATCATTTGCGGGCTTGCGATCGAGCGTGGCGCGCGGAGCGTCGTCAAAAGCAAGAGCATGACGACGGAAGAGATGCATCTGAACGCTGCGTTGGAAGCTGCGGGAATGCAGGTGGTCGAGACAGACCTCGGCGAATACATCATTCAACTCGCCGAAGAAACGCCGTCGCACATCATCGCCCCCGCGATTCACAAGACGCGCGGCCAGATCGCGGAACTCTTCACCGCGGAGCTGGGCATGCCGCCCACTGACGACGTGGCGCAACTCACCAGCACCGCGCGTGCGACCTTGCGCGATCGTTTTGCGGCTGCTGATGTTGGCATCAGTGGCGTCAACTTCGGCATTGCCGAGACCGGCACGATCGTCATTGTCGAGAACGAAGGCAACATCCGTCTGACGACGAGTTTGCCACGAACGCACATCGCGGTGATGGGCATCGAGAAAGTGGTCCCACGCTTTGCCGACCTCGACGTGTTTCTGAAACTGCTGCCGCGTTCAGGGACAGGACAGCGGCTCACGACTTACCAATCATTTATTACCGGAACCAAGCGTCATGCGACTGATGAAGGCCCCGACGAACTGCACATCGTGCTGCTCGACAACGGCCGTTCGCGGATTCTGGCCCATCCGGTGACGCGGCAGTCGCTCGCGTGTATCAGGTGCGGCGCGTGTCTGAACGCGTGTCCCGTTTACCAGCAGATCGGAGGCCATGCGTACGGCTCGGTCTATCCCGGGCCGATTGGCGCGGTGATCACGCCGCAGTTGATGGGAATCGAAAAGACTTCGCAGCTTCCTTACGCGTCGAGTTTGTGCGGTGCTTGTCGCGAGGTCTGTCCGGTGAAGATCGACATACCGCGGCTGTTGCTGCATCTGCGGGGCGAGATTGCGCCGCGGAAGGGCAGCGTTGCGGAGCGGCTGGCGTTCAAGATGTGGGCGAAGGTGATGCTGAGCCCGCGGTTGTATCGTCTGAGCGCGGTTGCGGGACGATTGCTGCAACGAGTCGTTCCGATTTCGAGGGCCTGGACGAAGGGGCGCGATCTGCGTCCGATCGAGTCAAAGAGTTTTCATGATCTGTGGACTAATGAGTAACGTTGCACGCGAAGCCATTCTGGGATCGATCCGCTCGCATCTCGCGGCGAGTGTGCCCCACGACGCCCACGAAGATCCTATTCATCCTGTTGAAAATCCGGTCGTCCTGTCTATTAAAACATTCGATTTCAAACAAAACCTGGAATCCGTGATGGGCCACTGCATCGTAACCACGGATGTGACGGATGCTTTGAACCAGATCATCACGGATCTGAAGGCACGGCGGATCGCGATATCCGACGACGCGAATGTCGAACGGTGGTTACGTCACACTGATTTGGAGATCGACGAGCTCGGCATTACGCCTGACGCGCACGAAATCTTTCGGTTCGACCTCGGCATATCAACCGCGCAGGCGGCGATTGCAGAAACAGGAACCCTCGTGCTCGAAAGCGTCGCCGAACGGCATCGATTTGTTTCACTCGTGCCTCCCGTGCACATCGCGATCGTAGATGCTTCGCGTATTGTGGAGACGGTCGCCGACGCTCTAGCTCTGTTGCGTCTCGACAAGGAGATTAGCCCCGCAGTCACATTCATCACCGGCCCATCACGCACAGCGGACATCGAACTGACGCTCGCAATCGGCGTACATGGCCCACAGGAGTTGTACGTAATCATCAACGCACAGGAAAAACATTGATGCGCAAATTCCTCTTACTGCCGCTGCTACTGTTGAGCGTCGGAATTCTCGCCACGAGTTGCAAGAAGGCCGAAGCCCCAACCAAGAAATTCACCATCGCCGTCATTCCCAAAGGCACGACACACGAATTCTGGAAGAGCATTCACGCCGGCAGCAACAAGGCCGCGAGCGAACTCGCCGCGCAGGGCACGCAGATCGAAGTGATTTGGAAAGGCCCGTTGCGCGAAGACGATCGCGAACAGCAGATTCAAGTCGTGGAAGGGTTTGCCGCACAGGGCGTGAACGGCATCGTCCTCGCGCCGCTCGACAATCGCGCGTTAGTTCGTCCGGTCGCCGACGCACAGCGGGCGGGCGTGCCGACGGTCATCATCGACTCCGGTTTGGAGTCAGATGAGATCGTCAGTTTCGTCGCCACTGACAATCGCAAGGGCGGATCGCTCGCGGCGGATCGCATGGGCCAACTGCTGAACGGGAAAGGCAAAGTGCTCGTTTTGCGATACGCAGAAGGCTCCGCCAGCACCACCGAACGCGAAGAAGGTTTCATTGGCGAGATGAAACAGAAGTTTCCGGAGATTCAACTTGTTTCCACCGATCAATACGCCGGCGCCACACGCGATACCGCGAAGCGCGCGTCGGAAAATCTTTTGAACCGTTTCGGCGACGAGGTGCAAGGCATATTCACACCGAACGAGTCATCAACCGCAGGGATGCTGCTGGCGCTGCAGGACATCGGCAAAGCGGGCAAGGTTTCTTTTGTCGGTTTCGACGTGAGCCAGGCGTTTATCGACGCGCTCAACGCGAATCAGTTGCACGGTATCGTCGTGCAAAATCCTTTCAATATGGGTTATCTCGGCGTACTCACGATGGTCGAGAGCCTGCAAGGGAAACCCGTGCAGCGTAAGATCGACACGGGCGTGATGCTGGTGACGAAAGAGAACATGTCGTCGCCGGAAGTACAGGCGCTGCTCCATCCGCCGTTGGACCAATACTTAAAATGAACCACGGATAAACACGGATGAAAAACACGGATTTTGATCCGTGCTATCCGTGTAATCCGTGGCGAAATTATTATTGAATGGTTGATCTCAGACAGAATCGAGTTGGGCCGGTGCTCGGGCTGTTGTTGGTGATCGGTATCTTCTCGCTGCTCGTCGATACGCCCGGCAGGCTTCTCTCGCCGAACAACCTGCGCATCGTTCTTTCACAAACCGTGATCGTCGCGATCGGCGCGATCGGCATGACGTTGATCATCATCAGCGGCGGGATCGATCTCGCAGTCGGATCGACGATCGCTTTGACCGGCGTTGTGACCGCGCTCGGAATCAACAGTGGCTTACCGCCTGCGGTGGCCTTGTTGAGTGGGATTCTCGTCGGCGGACTCGTCGGCGTTGTGAATGGATTAGTGATCACGCGTCTGAAGGTCGTTCCATTCATTGCCACACTCGGAATGCTCGGCGTCGGGCGCGGCGTGGCGAAGTGGCTGGCTAATCAACAGACCGTCAACATGCCGAACACGTGGCTGAACGAGTTGCTGGTGATGTTTCCAAATCCCTCGTGGCTACTCGTCGCGCCGGGTGTGTGGATCACAATCGTGCTCGCGGTTTGCGCGGCGGTTGTGTTACGCAACACGGTCTTCGGGCGACGCGTTTTTGCGCTCGGCTCGAATGAAGCCGCGGCCCGCTCGTGTGGTATTGCGACCGATCGATTGAAAGTCTGGATCTATGCACTCGCCGGGCTGCTTTTCGGGCTTGCTGGTGTGATGCAGATGTCGCGTTTGCGACAGGGCGATCCGACCGTGGCCGCGGGATCTGAGTTGGACATCATCGCCGCGGTGGTGATCGGCGGGGGCAGTTTGAACGGCGGTGAAGGAAGCATTCTCGGATCGATGATCGGCGCGTTGATAATGGCGTTCCTGCGCAACGGCTGCCAGCAAGTGGGTTGGCCCAACTATATTCAGGAGATTATTATCGGCGCGATCATCGTCGTGGCCGTGGCGATCGATCGCTGGCGGTCCACAAAGCATTAGGCGGAATGCATGATTTATGATCCCTTTTGTGGCTAAACCGAAGACGAATTGTCGCTGGGACATTGTGAGTCTCGGCGAAGTGATGTTGCGTCTCGATCCCGGCGAAGGACGGACCGCGACCACGCGCAGCTTCCGCGTGTGGGAAGGCGGCGGTGAATACAACGTCGCGCGCGGCTTGAAGCGTTGCTTCGGAATGGACGCGGCCATCGTTACTGCGTTCGCCGATAACGCTGTCGGTCGATTGGTTCAGGATCTGATCTACCAGGGCGGCGTGGACCAGTCGCACGTGAAATGGGTGAAGTTTGACGGCGTTGGACGCACCGTTCGCAACGGTCTCAACTTTACCGAGCGCGGCTTTGGCGTGCGTGCGGCTGCCGGATGCTCCGATCGCGGGCACACGGCCGTGTCACAGTTGAAGCCGGGCGATATCGATTGGGAACAGATATTCGGCGTTGAAGGAGCGCGTTGGTTTCACACCGGCGGAATCTTTTGCGCATTGTCGGAGACGACCCCTGCGGTTGCGCGCGAAGCGATGGAGATCGCAAAGAAGCACGGCACGATCGTTTCGTACGATCTAAATTATCGCGAGTCGCTCTGGCAGTCGATCGGTGGCCAGACAAAGGCAGTCGCGGTCAATCGTGAGCTGGCGCCGCTCGTCGACGTGATGATCGGCAACGAAGAAGATTTCACTGCCGCGCTCGGGTTTGCAGTGGAAGGGTTGGACGAACATCATTCGAAACTCGACGTGCGCAACTTCCAGGTGATGATCGAGCGCGCAGTCGCCGAGTTTCCGAATTTCAAAGTGGTGGGCACGACACTCAGAAACGCGAAGACCGCCACCATCAACGACTGGGGCGCTGTTTGTTACTCCGGCGGAAAACTTTTTCAAGCGCCGGTTCGCGAGGACCTCGAGATTCTCGATCGCGTGGGCGGCGGTGATTCGTTTGCTTCGGGTTTGATCTACGGATTTCTCACCGAGCGCGGGCCGCAATGGGCGGTGGAGTGTGGCGCTGCACATGGCGCGCTCGCGATGACGACACCGGGCGATACGACGATGGCGACGCTGGCGGAAGTTGAGCGAGTGATGAAAGGAGGCACGGCGCGGGTTAATCGATGAACAAGAGCGAAGTTATCAAACAGATCAAAGAGATCGGTGTGATTCCGGTCGTACGTACGACAAACGCCGACGAGGCGATGCGCGCGATCGACGCGATTCGCGAAGGCGGGGTTTCTGTGTTCGAGATAACGATGACCGTGCCGGGCGCGGTCGACTTGATCGAGCAGGTTGCGAGTCGTTACGGGAAGGACGTGCTCGTCGGCGCCGGGACAGTGCTGCATGCGGACACGGCAAAGGCGTGCATTTCAAGTGGAGCGCAGTTTATTGTGAGTCCCTCGCTTAATGCCGGGATGATCGAATACTGCAGCAGTCGACGTGTGGTCGTCATGCCGGGTGCGCTAACGCCGACGGAGGTGGTCCAGGCGTGGAACGCGGGCGCCGATTTCGTGAAGGTGTTTCCGGCGGGAGCGGTTGGTGGTGCGACTTATATCAAAGCGTTGAAAGCGCCGCTGCCTCAAATCGAGCTCGTCCCGACTGGCGGCGTCTCGCTCAAAACCGCGGGAGACTTTATTCGCGCCGGAGCGGCGGCGCTTGGTGTGGGAACAGATCTGGTCGACCTCAAAGCCATCCGCGAAGGGCAGGCTTCGATAATCACCGAGCGCGCCAAACAGTTCGTCGAGATCGTACGCGAAGCTCGGTTTATTTAGCCGCGGACGAACGCGGATGAACACAGATCTGATCTGATCTGTCTGATCTGTGTTCATCCGCGTTCATCCGCGGCTAATTACTGATTGACGCCGCTGGCGAGGAAGCCGCCGTCAACCGCGATGATCTCGCCGTTGACAAAACTCGCGGCCTCGGACGCGAGAAAGATCGCGGCGCCCGCCAGTTCATCAACGTTCCCAAAGCGGCGCATC
>JBKPPH010000003.1:0-6980 GCA_046733535.1 Acidobacteriota bacterium | reverse complement strand
TCTCATATACGGGCTGAATGTTCCGTTAAAAGCGTTAACGAAAGCGCTGAAGGAAGGATTGAACGACCAGCGCGGCCTGGAACTGATACGGCTTGCCCATTTGGAGGCGCAGAGCTATTGGGAGGAAACGTACACAGATCTTTATGATTTCTGTCTCTGCCTCGAACGGCAATGCAACTCACGCGACGCAGTTCAAAAGAAGATGGCAGATGCGTGCGGAGTCGTCAGAGGTAAGCTCGAGGAATCGACCGACGCTAAGTCACTAATAGTTCGATCCGATTACTCTGGCCCTCTTTTCCAATACTCCCACGGCTTATCGATTTTCTTTCCCTGGTCGCGACCGCTTCAGGAAGAACCTGTGGTTCTGAATGAGGACATACTGACGCGCTATGAGACGTATGAATTCACCAAAACACTCGGAGCCGATTCATGGTTGAGTTTTCTGGAGGAATACTTTACGAAGACGAAACGCAAGAGCCGGCCGGTGGAAGATAAGATAAGGACAGAAGAGGTACACAATATCTCCGCCAACGGCACGAAGCTCTGGTCAACTGTGCCGACTCCGATCATTGGTACTTCAAATTTCGGCCTTGAGGCGTTGGAGCCGGAGAAAGGAAGTGGGGCGCTGGCAAAAGGAAGCGGAGCGCTGGAAAAAGGAAGTGGAGCTTTGAGCGGGGGTTGTGGTTGCAGCGTCAAGAATTATCCAATGGAGTTTGTCCGAAGCCCGAGACTGCTCCAGGATTTTAATAAGATGGACAAGAAGACCGAGACTTCATCGAATGGTGGACCAGGCCGAGGAATGAAAAACGCTTCGCAAGCAAAAGGCAAGCAAAAAACACTCAGCACAAAAACTGGCGCCAGAAACAAAACCCGACACGCAACGCATTAACATCATGATGGCTCGTGCGCTCCTCATGTTCGCGGTTTGTCTTGTCTGGCCAACGGTTGCGCTTCGGGCTCAAGAGAACGGAAAGACCTTAACCGATGAAGAGGACGCGAGAGTCGCAACCGTTGCCGCAAGACAAAACGCAGTAACGAATCTCCTGTCCACCGGCGAACAGTTGCGCGACGCCGGCGATAAAGTGGAAGCGGCCCGTGCGTGGAATCGCGCGGGCCGCTTTCAGTTGCGGATGAGCAAAACCGAGGACGCGATCGCAACCTACCGCAAAGCCCTCGATGTCCTCAGCAAAGTATCTGCCCCTCAGACCCGCATCGACAGCCTCAACGGCCTCGCCGGTGCTTACAGATACTTGAGCAGGTGCAACGAAGCGAACCCTCTGCTCAAGCAGGCTATCTCTCTGAGTAATAAAAATGACTATGTTGAAGGAAAGGCAGAGGCTCTGCGCATCCAGCCCTATTGCTTGACCAATAAGGCTGAGGCTCTTCGGAGTGCCCAGCAATCACTCGAATTGTGGAAGTCTATCAATCACAAGTTAGGTCAAGCGCAGGCTTACCTCGTTGTCGGTGAGCACCAGATAATACAGAACAATCTCGATGAGGCCACTCGCAGTTACGAAACTGCCCGGAAGCTTTGGCAGGAACTCAACGTCCCTAATCAGGTGGCCCAGGCCTTAATCAACCTGGGATATATCGAATACCGCAAAGGCGCGTGGCAAGCTTCTTTACCATTCTTCATCCAGGCGCAACAGTTGCTTGTGGAAGAGGCAGCCGAGCCATACATGATGGGCCAGATCAAAGCTGGTCTTGCGGAAGCCTTCCTTGAAAGTGGAGTGCCGCTAACGGCACTCGACAAGTTTCGTGAGGCACTCCAGGATTTTCGCCAGGCAGAGGAGCGCGAAACCATAATTGGCATTCAATGGGAAATAGGGACCGCTCATTATGTCCTCGAAAACTATTCGGAAGCTGTTGCAATCTTTAAGACCACTCGTGCTGAAGCGATACCTAACGAGAACCTAAGAAGGATCGCAGCACTTTGCGATGATTTCCTGGGGCGAACCTACTATGCGATGAAGGACTACACGGCCGCTCTGCGTCATTATCAGGCGGCGCTCGAGGGATTTACCGCAGCCGGAAGCCCGATGGAAGCGGCGCGCACCGTGGCCCTCATGGGCCAGGTTTATCAGCAACAGGGAAACTTTAACGGCGCGAAAGCCCAGTATTTAAAAGCGCTGGCTTCGTTTCAAAAACTGTCGGATCAGCTCAATGAGTCGGCAACGCTTTACGCGCTGGGCGCGCTGGAGTTGGAGCAAAACTCCGTCGACACAGCCGAAGAGTATTTGCGCAAATCAATTGAAATGACGGAGACCATGCGCCGCGTCTCCTTCAGTACAGATCTGACTGCGGCGTTCTCGGCGAGGATTCACGATCGTTATCAGAAATATATCGATTGTATGATGCGCAAATACACGGCATCGCGATCAGAGACCCTCGTGAAAGATGCGTTTGAAATTAGTGAGCTGGCGCGAGCTCGTTCACTAACAGAGTTGCTGCGCGCAACGCAAGCAGATCTTTTTCCTGGACTTGATCCTCAGCTCGCCTCAGAAGAAAAGAAGCTCCGAGGATATTTAAACTATAACGAAAACGCCAAAATTAACTTGCTCAGCGGAAAATATGAGACAGCAGAACTGAAGGCTTTGGAATCAGAGTATCAGCAATTGAAAACGGCCCATGATCAGATCATCAAGGAGATTCGCGCTCGCAATCCAAAGTACGAACAAGTCATCCAACCAACTGCGTGGAACCTCACGAAGATTCAGGAGCAAGTTGTGGCAGATGATCAGACGGTGCTTTTGGAGTACAGTCTCGGCTCGGAGAAGAGTTACCTGTGGGCCGTCACGCGTTATGGAATGGACAGTTACGAGCTACCGGCTGAAGAACAGATTAGTAAAGTAGCGACTCGTGTTTACAAGTTGTTGTCAAAGGCGCCACACGACAACACCGACAACGAACTATCCAGCGCAGTTCAGGAGCTGGCCCAAATGATTCTATTGCCGGCAAGCGAACACCTGAACAAACGACGGCTGATCGTGGTGCCTGATGGAGTCCTAAACTACATTCCGTTTCAGATTCTGCCCTCGTCTTCCAACAACAAACCGTTAGTTGAAGACAAAGAGATTGTAAACGCACCGTCGGCTTCGATATTTGGTGAGTTACAGGAAGAGGCCACACACCGGCAACCGCCTCCCAGGGTGCTGGCGGCTTTCGGTGATCCGATCTTTGCCGCGGACTACTTTCAGGCCAAAGATGCGAACAACACCGACCAAGCCGTTGCCACTGCGCGGTTGCGTTCAGCGTTGCGTGATACCGATCTCAACGGTGCGGCTTTCGATCCGGCAGCGGTTACTCGTCTCTTTCATGCGAAACGTGAATTAGACAGCTTGCGTGAAGTTGCCGGTGAGAAGTCGCTGATTGTTAATGAATATGACGCAACGCGCGAGCGATTTCTGAATACCGACCTGACGCAGTTCGCGATACTGCACCTCGTCACGCATGGTTACTTCAATCCCAAACACCCCGAGAATTCCGGTTTTGTACTCTCGGATATCAATCGCGAACAGAAACAGCTGGAAGGCTTTGTTGGGCTACGGGAAATCAATGAACTCCGGGCCCCGGTTCTTTTGGTCGTCTTGAGTGCGTGCCAAACAGCACTCGGAGAGAACGTCCGTGGCGAAGGACTCATGGGTCTCACGCGTGGCTTCATGCACGCAGGTGCTTCGAGCGTGGTAGCAAGTTTATGGGAAGTGGACGACCGAGCCACGGCTGAGTTGATGAGGCTTTTTTATGCCAATATGCTGCAACGCGGAATGAAGACCGGCGAAGCACTACGCGCGGCGCAAAACACTATTCGGCAGCGACCGGAGTGGCGCTCGCCGCACTATTGGGCTGCGTTTACATTGCAAGGCGAGTATCCCTACGCGATCAAAGTGAACTCCGAAACACGCGTTCTGACTTCACGCTCCGCGATATTAATAGGCGCCGGCTTGTTATTGTTGGTAGTCGCCGCGTTTTGGGTGCGGCTTCGAAGGCAACGGCGGTCCTAGTTAGTTCGGAAGAGATACTCACCGGGAATCAACTGTTCTGACCCACCATCGCTACTGGAGTACAGCCTTAAAGCATAAAGTCCCTCGGTCAATTGGGCGGTGGGAATTACCACAAGAACGGAATTTGAGTCGTGAGCAGTGGCCTCCAAACTCCTGATTTCACGCCGATCATCCAGCTCCACGCGATAATTCGTTCCATGCGTTACGCCCTGCGGAAGTTGCAGCGTGATTCGCAGTTCCGCGGTTTCGGGTGTCAGCGGGACTTTGAGGTATCGGGCATCGCCGGGTGAGCGCTGGCTGACCGTGCTGTTTAGACTAAATGCGTAGGATGTGGGGGGAGTTTGGGAACGACGAGAAATCTGCAAACCTATTCCTATAGCCACGACCAGCGCTGCGGGAACTGCAACCGCAACCGCCCAACGCCATTTGGTAAGGAAAGCTCTCAACCGCTCGGATACGGAGGGGATTTGTGGGGCCAGAACCGGATGTTTGAGACAATTCAGCGCAATCGTGAAGGTATACCGCTGTCTTCCTTCCGCGGACGATAAGTAATGGCTCTCGAACCATCGTCGCTCATTTTCACGCAGTTCACCCGAGACGTACTCCTCAATCAGTTCCCCTTTTGAGATTTCCAGTTCTTCGAAGAGGTCGTCGTCGGTCAGGAGGCGGCCTTGTATGTCCTGCTGCTCCTCATCGCTGAGATGCCCCAGTAAATACTGTCGGACCTTCGCCTGGTCATGGTTAGTAAGAGCCATTAACTAATGCTTTCCGGCCATCCGGGAGACCTTCTATTAGATATGCCTCCCACGGCCAAGGCGTTTCACTCAGTTGATTGCTCTTGCAAACGGCGCTCGACGCATTCTCTGAGGCGTGAATGAATATGACACACCTTTATTCTCAGTGCGTTTCGAGAAATTTTCAATTCCTCGGCCAATTTTTTTCGATTTTGGATCTTTTCCTGCTTCTCGCCTTGATGATACCTCAGCACGAGGTCGCGCTCGGCTGAGTGCAGGATTTCCAGGCAATCGTCAAGAAAGCTACAGACGCGCTCGACCTCAGGCGGGTCAGGCTCGGGTGGGGGCGGGGGCGGGAGGGGTTTCGGCTTCGAGTGGATTTTTTTGGCGACTCCGTAGAAGTACAGTGCCGGATCGCCAACGTAGTTGGCTAAGAGCCAGTCAATCTTTGACTGGACTACGTTGATCGTCTGATCTGCAAGATCTTCGGCTTCACAACCGCCACGACAGGAAAAGACCCTGATCAGTCGCAAGCGAATTTTTTCGTATTTCTCGCCCGCTTTTTCCAGGTCAGAGTTGAGCCAGCGCAGTAGCTTCTCAAAAGCTTCTTTCGATGGTTCCCCTTTGGTCATGGAGGTTGTTTTAGATTTCCGAATGAAATTGCGAAGCAGCGAACAGCGGGTTCGCCAGGAATAAGCAGTGCTTTTGTAGCCGTGGATAAGACGGACGGAGCAGCGCGCAGAGTAAATGAGTTAATTAAGCGATGTCAATCAGGGAACGCCTCATTTTGGGTAATAAATTCACCTTTTTTATTCGCCTCGGAGCTTTTCGTATGGAATAATGCCGCGCCTAATGCGACCTAAAGTGACAAAAACATCCGCCAAGCTACTCGTGATTTTCGTGCTTCTTTGTGGCTTGTATTCATCGATCTATTCGCAAACACGAAACACCATCGAGTCGCTTCCGAAACTGCTATCCGTACGTGAACAACAGGCCGTGCGAGAAAGTTGGCTCAAGAAACGTCTTGACACGATGCTGCTGCCGATGATGCGCCAGCAGAAGATCGACATGTGGATCGTGACGAATGAAGAGTTTCACGCTGATCCGGTAACAGAATACATCGCACCACCGCTTGTTTACGTGGGCCGTCGCGACTTCTTCATCTTCGCGGATCGCGGTGGCGACAAACTCGATCGCATCGCGCTCGTCCGTTATCCCGAAGAACACTTGAAGTACTTCTTCGAAGTGCTGAATCCTCCCGGCAAAGATATCGCTGCAACGCTGCGTCGCATTGTAGAGGAGCGAAACCCCAAAGCGATTGCGCTCAACATGGGCGGAACGCGCGGCGCAACCAATGGTCTCACTCATGATGCGTACAAGTTTTTGACAGACACTCTCGGCCAGGACCATGCATCGCGTTTCGTCTCCGCCGCTCCGTTGATAGTCGAATACATGGACACGCGCCTGCCGGAAGAGCTCGAGCATTATCGAACGGCTGTGGCGCTTACCGATGTCTTGACGCAGCGCGCGTTTTCAAATGAGGTGATTACACCCGGCAAGACCACCGTCGGCGACGTTCGTTGGTGGTTTCTGCAACAGGTGAACAACCTTGGCCTCGGTGTGTGGTTTCAGCCTGATTTGCGAGTGCAGCGACAAAACCAGGAGGCGGGAAAAACACAACAGTTTCTGAGTGTCGCTGAGGAGTCAGTCGTTATCCACCGCGGCGACGTGATTCACATCGATTGTGGTTTGAATTACCTCGGGTTGAGTACTGACTGGCAGAAGATGGGTTACGTGTTGCGCGACGGCGAGAAGGACGCGCCGGAGGGACTGAAGAAAGCGCTTGCCAATACGAACCGACTTCAGGATGCATTGTTTACTCACATCAAACCCGGTGCGAAGGGTTTCGAAGTCTACGATGCGACGATGGCTGACATGAAGAAACTTGGAATCGAAGCAATGATCTATTCGCACTCAGTCGGCAATCAGGGACACGCACTCGGCGCCAGTATCGACTTTCGCCGTCCCGCCGCCGGAACTCCGTTGGAACCACCCTTTCGCGAGGGGTCATATACATCTATCGAGCTGAACACAACGACTCCGATTCCGGAGTGGAACGGCCAGAAGGTCACGATGATGATGGAAGACGACGCCTATCTAACTAAGGACGGAATGAAGTGGTTTCGCCCACGCCAGACGGCGTTCTACTTGATCCGTTGATACATAGCTTTGGAGTGTGCTCGAG
>JBKPPH010000002.1:0-6534 GCA_046733535.1 Acidobacteriota bacterium | reverse complement strand
ACACCGAGACCAAGTCGTCGGCAGCGTCAGATGTGTATAAGAGACAGGGATAGGACTTCGAACTCAGCCACGGTGTCATTGGGCCACAAAAAGGCACAAAAGAGTGCGCCACAAAAAGGCACAAGAAGCACAAAAAAAATAATCATTTTCCTTTGTGCTTTTTGTGCCTTTTTGTGGCCGTTCTTCTTTTGTGCCCTTTTGTGGCGTCATTCGATCGAGAAGTATTTTGCCTCCGGATGGTGGACGATAATAGCCGAAGTCGATTGCTCCGGTTCCAACTGAAATTCTTCGCTCAGCTCCACGTCGATGCGTTCCGGACGCAGCAACTTGAAAAGCTTCTCCTGATCTTCAAGATTCGGGCACGCCGGATAACCGAAGCTGTAACGCGCACCCTGATACTCCTGGCGGAACAACCGCGACAACTCAGGCGAATCCGCGCCGGCAATTCCCAATTCCTCGCGAATGCGTCTGTGCCACAACTCAGCGAGCGCTTCCGCACTCTCGACGCTCAGTCCGTGGAAATAAAGGTAGTCGGAATAATTGTCTGCCTTGAACAACTCGTGCGAATACTCGCTCGCCCGCCGGCCGACGGTGACGAGGTGAAACGCAACGACGTCCATCCTGCCTGACTCTCGCGACGCAAAGAAATCGGCGAGGCAAAAGTGTTTGCCGGAAGGTTGGCGTGGAAAAGTAAACCGCACTTCCCTGTCTTCATCGTAGACGATCAGATCGTTTCCCTCTGACTGGCATCGGTAATAACCGTATACCACTTTTGGATCCAGCAGCTTTTCATGTACGGATCGTTTCTTCAGCTCCTGGTAAATCGGACGGACCTTCTCCCGTACGAGGGCCTGGTATTCTTCGAGCGGCATGCGGCCTTGTTTGAACTGCCACTGGCCTTTGAACAGCGCCGTCTCGTTGATAAAGGAGAACAGGTCAGCGAGCGAGACGCCTTCCACGACCCGTGAGCCATAGAACGGTGCCTGCGGAATCGGCACATCACTACTGACGGTGGATCGCACCGTGTGCGTCGTGTCGCCCGTGGTTCTCATGCCGCGCGGCCGGGCGGTCTTCCGAATGCCGAGCTTCGCTTCCTCGCCGATCAAATCTTCCACGTCTTCCGCAACTTCGACCGCGGCGGCTTCACCAGTCGTTGCAGCTTCTTCGCCATGGGCGGCCATGAGCTGGTCCATCGTGTGCAGACCCGCAAACGCATCGCGTGCGTAGAACAGTTGACCGTGGTAGAGCGACTTCAGATCGTCCTCGACGTACCGGCGCGTCAACGCAGCGCCGCCGAGCACCACCGGCACTTTGATCCCTCGCTCGTTCATCAACTCGAGGTTCTCTTTCATGATCAACGTCGACTTCACGAGCAGGCCGCTCATCCCGATCGCATCCGCGCCGTGTTCGTCGTACGCCTGCAGGATCGCGTCGATCGGCTGCTTGATGCCCAGATTCAGTACCCGGTAGCCGTTGTTCGTCAGAATGATATCAACCAAATTCTTGCCGATGTCGTGAACGTCGCCTTTGACGGTCGCGAGCACCATCGTCCCCTTCGCGGTCGCGCCGCCCTTCTTCTCCATGAACGGTTCGAGGAAGCGAACGGCCGCCTTCATAGCCTCAGCCGACTGCAACACGAAAGGCAGTTGCATCTGGCCGCTGCCGAAAAGATCTCCGACGACTTTCATGCCTTCCAGCAGGATGTTGTTGATGATGTCGAGCGCGGAATATTTCTCGAGGCCGAGTTTCAGTTCGTCTTCCAAACCAATCTTCTCGCCGTCGATGATGTGGTTCTTCAAACGCTCTTCGACTGTTTCACCTTTCGATGCCTTCTTTGTCGTCTTCGACTTTACTCCTTCGAACAGCTTCGTGAACTCGGTCAGTGGGTCGTAGACGCAAACGTCGCCATCAAATTTGCGCTGGTCGTAGATCAGCTCGCGAGCGACTCTCAGTTCCTGCTCACCGATGCGATTTAGCGGCTCGATCTTGCTGGCGTTAACGATCGCAGCGTCGAGGCCGGCTTCGACGGCATCGTGTAGAAACACGGAATTCAGCACTACTCGCGACGCGGGGTTCAAACCGAACGAGATGTTCGACACACCAAGAATGGTGAACGCGCCGGGGAGCTCCGCCTTGATTCGTTTGATCGCGTCAATGGTTTCGAGCGCGTTGCGCCGGTCCTCTTCGATGCCCGTCGAGATGGGCAACGCAAGCGGGTCGAAGAAAATGTCGGAAGCAGCAAACCCGGCTTCTTTGGTCGCCTGTTCGTAAGCCCGCGTCGCAATCTTTAATTTGCCGTCCGCGGTTCGGGCCATTCCCTCTTCGTCGATGGTCCCGACGACGACGCTCGCTCCATATCGTTTCGCAAGGTCGAGAACTTTCAGAAAGCGCGGCACGCCGTCTTCGTAGTTAGTCGAGTTCAGAATGCACTTCCCGCCGGCGTGTTGCAGTCCCGCTTCCATCTTCTGCCACTCGGTCGAATCGAACATCAGCGGGATCTTGACGTTTGTCACGAGTCGCGACGCCAGTTCGTGCATGTCAGCTTCGCCATCGCGGCCGACAAAGTCTACGTTGACGTCCAGGATGTGCGCGCCTTCGCGTTCCTGTTCTTTGCCGAGTGCGACGAGGCCATCCCAATCCGCTGCGTTCAGCAGGTCGCGCATCTTCTTCGACCCGCTGGCATTCACGCGCTCGCCGACAATCAGGAACGATGCGTCCTGCACGTAAGGCTGTTGGAAATAGATCGACGACGCTGCCGGCGCGGTCTTTGCATTTCGCTGTTTCGGCGTGATTCGCTGCATCGCTTCCACGGCGAGACGCAAATGGGCAGGCGTCGTGCCGCAACAGCCACCGACGATGTTGACGCCGAAGTCGCTCGCGAAGTGGACCAGTTGTGCGGTGAAGCTCTCCGGAGTCTCGTCGTAATGCATTTTGCCTTCGACGACTGAGGGCAGGCCTGCGTTCGGCAGCACAGACACCGGCAACGGCGTGTTCTCGCAGATGTAGCGAATACTTTCCGTCATGTGCTTTGGCCCAGTGCCGCAGTTCATGCCGACGACGTCGATCGGGAACGGCGCGAGAGCTGTAACGGCAGCGGCGATCTCGGTGCCGTTGAGCATGGTCCCAAACACTTCGATCGTGACCTGCGCGATGACAGGTACTCGCGATCGTCTTTCCTCAAAGAGTGCGAAGATGGCCGCCATCGCAGCCTTCGTTTGGAGTAAATCCTGACACGTTTCGACGATCAACAGATCGACGCCGCCGTCGAGCAGGCCACGTGCCTGCACACTGTAAGCGTCTTTGAGTTCGGCAAAGGAAATGTGGCCCAAGGTCGGGAGCTTGCGACCAGGCCCCATCGAGCCGGCGACCCACCGGGGTTTGTCTTTCGTCGAGTAATCAGCAGCCACGCGTTTGGCGAGTCGCGCAGCGAGGACATTCATGTCGTACGCTTTGTCCGCGACGCCGTACTCAGCAAAATCTACGGGCGTGCCGTTGAACGAGTTGGTTTCCACCACGTCGCAGCCAACGTCGAGAAAGCCGGCGTGCACTTTCTCAACCGCGTCAGGTCTCGTGACGAGCAGGTTTTCATTGCAGCCTTCAAAGCGGGGCCCACCGAAGTCGTCGAGCGTCAGGTTCTGGACCTGCAGGTTGGTGCCCATCGCGCCGTCGAAGACGACGATGCGTTCTTTTAGTGTTTCGAGGAGGTTCGGCATAAGCAATAACAAAGGCCCCGCGCTTAACAACGCGGAGCCTAAAAACTGATTCACCGAGCTGTTTAGCGGATTATTTTACGTGGCCGCAAGTCGCTTTAACTCACCACGTCAATTTGTCAAAGCGTATTGAACCACACCTTGACAATCTTTGTAAATCCTGGAGTCCTGGTGAAAGCTTTGCCCAAAAAATCCCTGGTATAGATTTCTCGGTGCAACCTCTGTGTTCTCTGTGTCTCTGTGATAGTTATTTGCTGCGAATTAGTTAACCACAGAGATATAGAGAACACAGAAGTTGCACAGAGAAGAGCGATCATATGAGTTTTGTGCAAAGCCCCTGGTGAACGACTACTCAACACACCATAGTTCGGTAAGGTTCAACTTGAAGCCGGGAAGTAATGGATCACCAGACACCGTCTCTGGATTCTCCAGCACAAGAGTCTCCTGATTAGGCCTATACACATACACTTGTCGCTTAAAAGGATCGATCAACCAGCCCATCGATACGCCATTCTCCAGGTATTCAAACATCTTGAGGTAAAGCTGCGTAAGGTTGTCACTCGGAGACCGAATCTCAACGACAAAATCCGGACAGATAGGAGCAAATTTCTCTTTTTGCTGTTTTGTCAGACTGTCCCACTTTTCGCGTTTAATCCACGAGGCATCCGGCGACCGAATTGCACCATTTGGCAGTGTGAATCCCGCGGAAGAGCCAAAAACGACACCGCTGCCATCTTCTCTGTACCACGCTTCGAGTTGATATGTGAGGCTGGAATCGCGTCTACCAGTTTCTGAGCCTGCTGGCGGCATAACAATTAATTCTCCGGTTGAGGTGAGTTCAAGCCGCAATTCCCTGTACTCGGCGCAGAGTTGTTCGAACTGTTCCGGTGTTACCAAGCTGTGTGTTAAGCCAATCAGCTCTGGCGGAAATTTGTAGTCAGATTGTGTGAGATTGCGAGCCATTCTTAAACTCCTAATCGTTGCGAGCAGCCTAGCATCCGCATGATTCCGCGGCAATCCCCGAAAATGGCTATTATTTGTCAAATCCGGCTATTTACGATTTCTGATTTAACCTTTAACATCCACCTACATGCGACGCGCCATCTATCCCGGTTCGTTTGACCCGGTCACCAACGGCCACCTGGACATCATCGAGCGCGGTTGCAAACTCTTTGACGAAATAATCGTCAGCATACTCGTCAACCCTGACAAGCAACCGTTCTTCAGTCTCGACGAACGTCGTGAAATGCTTACTGAGGTCCTGCAGGACATCAGCCAGGGGAAGTGTGCGGTGCGCGTCGATTCATTTCGCGGGCTGCTCGTTAACTATGCTGTGGCCCAGGACGCCAGCGTGATCGTGCGCGGCATTCGCGCCATCTCCGATTACGAGTACGAACTGCAAATGGCGTTGATGAACCGGCGTCTCGAACCAGGCATCGAGACTGTCTTCATGATGCCGGCCGAAACTTACTCATACGTAAGCTCGCGTCTGGTTAAAGAGGTGTTTCAGCTTGGCGGCGCGGTGACAGGCCTCGTCCCGCCGTTGATCGAGAGACGAATGAAAGAGAAGATGAGTCAAGGATGAAAACTTTTCCTGCCATGTCACCATTCCCTGTTTCTGAAAACGTCGCCCGCATGCAGTCATCAGCCACGATGGCGGCGATGCAGGCAGCGGAAGCGTTGCGTGCCTCGGGCGCGAACGTTTGCGACTTCGGCGCGGGCGAGCCGGACTTCGATACGCCTGACAACATCAAGGACGCCGCCGAGCGAGCGATGCGCGCCGGCCGCACGAAGTACACCGCCGCGGGCGGCATGCGCGAGATCAACAGCGCGATCATCGAGTTCTACAAGCGAGAGTTTGGGACAGAGTATCAGCGAGGCGAAGTGATGGTGACTGCGGGCGGCAAGCAAGCAGTTTTCAATGCAGTCGTCACGCTATTTAATCCCGGCGACGAAGCACTGATTCCGAAGCCGTATTGGGTGACGTTTCCTGAGATCGTCGTCTTCGCAGGCGGCACACCCGTCTTCATCGAAACTGAAGACACGGATTTTGTGCTGACCGTCGACCAGGTGGAGCGCGCGATAACACCGCGAACCAAACTGCTCATTCTGAACTCGCCTTCAAATCCTTCCGGCCGCGTGCTGCCGCCGCAAGAGTTTCGCCGGATCATGGAGTTAACATCCGAGCGCGGCATATACGTAGTCTCCGACGAATGCTATTTGCGTTTTGTTTATCCTCCGGGCGAGGTGTTCAGTGCGGCGAGTTTGCCCGCGGAACAGCGAGCGTACCTGTGCATCGCAGGATCGTTTTCGAAGACGTTCGCGATGACGGGATGGCGACTGGGATACTCGCTCGCGCCCGCCGAATGGACGAAAGCCATGTGCAAAGTCCAAGGGCATTCGACATCGAACGCGAATTCGATCGCGCAGTGGGCGGCGGTCGAGGCGCTGAATGGACCGCAGGAGTCTGTCGCGACGATGTTGGGTGAATATACGCGGCGGCGCGAGTGGTTGCTGAACGCGCTGAGAGACATTCCCGGGATCAAGTGCAGCGAGCCCGAGGGCGCGTTTTATGCCTTTCCTGACGTGCGCGGGTGTTTGAAAAATGATTTGAAGACCTCAGCAGACTTTGCGCAGCGGTTACTCGAAGAGGAACACGTCGTCGTAACTGACGGCGCAGGCTTCGGTGCGGAAGGATTTGTCAGGATTTCTTACGCGACGTCGATGGAGCAGATTCAGGAAGGAATTCGACGCATCAAGCACTTCGCCGAGAAATATAGTTAAGCCGCAGATGAACGCAGATATACGCTGATCTGCGTTCATC
>JBKPPH010000001.1:0-14557 GCA_046733535.1 Acidobacteriota bacterium | reverse complement strand
CAGGTCGGGAGAAGCTTCGAGACCTTGTTCGACGTCGGCGAGGCGATGAAGCTTGAAATGAATATTGGCTTTGAGGAAGTAGAGATCGCCGTCATGGCCGAGGTGTTCGATCGCATGGTCCAGCGTGTGCTCGGCGACGCTGAGCTCATCCAGGTTTCCCGTCAGCGAAGCGCGTTGATATTGGAGGTAAGCGAGCTTCGTGATCTTCGCGCGATCGACCGGGAGCTGTAACGCGTCGCCTTCGAGCTCCGCTATCCCCCGGTCCATTCGTTCCAGTTCAATTTCGAAATCTTTTTGTTTGCCGACCATAGATTTCACCGGTACACAAAAGAGTCACGGAACGAGGAGCGTGGCGTGCACGACGCAGCGTTTAGGCGCGATTGTTGGAAACGATCAGTACCGTACGCGGTAGCGTCGGGTTGCACGTGGTACATGAGTACCCATAGAAATCGCATGTCGAAGAGTCACCCGACGCTACCGCGTTCCGGTACTGACCGTGTCCAAGTCCCGCTCCTGACTCTTGACGCAAAAAATTCAAATCAATGGCAATATCGCATGGTCCACGCGACTACCAGGGTTCAGCGAGATAAGGAAAGTCGGGAAGAAACTCTTTATCGTTCTTCTTCGGGTTCGGCACCGTCTTTGGTTCGATCGGCGCGGCGTCCCACAACGATTGATCGTTGAGTAGCTCGATGTGATATTTCTTGCCGTTCAACTCTGCCGTGTGATCGAGAAACATCGAAAGGAATCGAGTAGCAACTTGGTCTTCGAGCCGCCGCCCGTACGGCCACGTTCCGGTCGTGTCCATATCGATCGCGCAGACATTCGGCACAAAGATCTCGAAAGGACGTCGCAGTGGAATGTCCAAACCTTTCGGGTTCCAGGAATCGTCGGGCATATTGAGTCGTTGGAAAAGAGTCTTCTTCACGCGCGGAAATGCCGCGGTGACAAGCGAATAAGTTTTGTGAACAGACACGGGCGAGTTGTCGTGATCGAAAGATGTTTCCAGGCCCAGCGCATTGATGGATGGACCGAAGCCCCAGCCCAAATGCGCAAGTCGCTTGATGAAATGGGGCGCGAGCCAGAAATTGTTTGCGCCGAGTTGGCGATTGTCCTCGCGTTCGCTTAAAGCCGCATCGGCAAAAGGCTGGCCATCCGTATCGACGAGTTTGTACTTCTTCAACTCGTCGTCGAGTTTGATGGCGTCAATGAGTGCCCAGGGATGTTCGAGCCAGAAAGGATGATCGGGGATCGTCTCGATCTTGTCGGCAGCTTTCAGCACCCAACTCTCGCCCCAGCAGTTGACGATGCGATCGCGCTCAGGCGAAGTCGTAATAAAGCTGAGCGGGATTTCGAGGATGATGGCGTTGACGTTAATGCCGGCCTGGCAATCTCTGCCGTCGTAAACGAAGCGGAAGTTTCCATTCGCATCTTTGGCGAATCGATCGCCGTTCCACGTGAGCGGGCCGGGAGGCAGTTCTCGCTTTTTGCCGTGGTATCCCCAATCGGGATCGTTTGGATCGCGGTTGAAAAGATCATTGCCCTCGAGCTCGAGCAACGTCTTCGGAATCTTCAACTCGCGCGAGCCCGTCATCGTGTGCGGCACGTGATAAAACTGCGGCGCATAGTTGATGGAACGAAAGAAACCAGTCAGGTCGTTGAAAAACGCGTCGTCGCGTCCGCCGATGTAAGCTTTGATCGAGTGACCGTCCGGCGTTTGGATCGTACGGACCTGATTGGTGTCGACGACGGTTGAAAAGCTTCCGCCGGGAAAGTCGATGAACTTGACTGTGGCGCGCTGGCTCTGATCGAACGTGACCCGAATTTCAGCCGCCTTGCTTGGTCCAAGATATTTTTCTTTGAGCGAGTCGAAGTATCGCAGCAATCCCTTCAGCGTGTTTTCGTCGTCGCCCGGACCCACCACTCGCGGGTCGCCGGAAATCTGCATGCGATAAAGCATGTCGGTATCAAAGACGCCGGCAGTAGGAACCGAGGCGAAGGTAAGCGCCATCATAACCTTCTCGCCCCCGTCAGTGTCGGCGCTGGGAAAGCCGAAGAAGTCGTACAAATCCGCCGCGCTAACATCGATATCGGAGAAGATTGAGTTGACGGCGTTTGGATCGTTGTGGTCAGCCATGGATTGCCACCCTCTGTTTCGATCTAGCTGTTAAAGATGAGTAAGACTCGGCTCGAGTCTCCGGATCAAATCGTGAGAACGAGGAGTAACTGGTGCACTCCCTGGTGTTGTTGGCTTGCTCAAATCGCGGCGCATTCTATCAAACACTCGCTTGGCACGAAATACTTTTTTACAGGACCGCAGTCCTCTCCGCTGACCTCTCAATATAGATGGTTGTAGGTAATGAAAACGTTAGCGGCGAATTCCCAACAGTCACCTGTGCATATTCTAACCGTACGTTACCTCGAGGTAACTTCTTGACCTCAATCTCGCGCGTCACTACTGTGTCCGCATGAAAACCCTGGGCACGCTCCTTATCTTGCTTGTCGCCCTTCCAGTCTTTGCTCAAACCAGTCAACGTGACGGACAGCACGATTTTGACTTTGAAATCGGCACCTGGAAGACGCACTTGAGACGTTTGGTGCGCCCGCTGACCGGCTCGACGACGTGGGTCGAATACGACGGCACTACCGTTGTACGAAAGGTGTTCGATGGACGCGCCAACCTGGTCGAGCTAAAGGTCAATGGTCCAGCCGGACACTTCGAAGGTCTCAGCCTTCGTCTTTACAACCGGCAATCGCGCCAGTGGAGTCTGAACTTTGCCAACATCAACGATGGGACGTTGAGCACACCGACGATTGGTGAGTTCAAAGACGGGCGCGGCGAGTTCTACGACCAGGAGGCCTACAACGGTCGCGCGGTGCTCGTGCGATTTGTCATCACGAAGATCACGGATGATTCGTACCGGTTCGAGCAGGCGTTCTCGGATGATGGCGGCAAGACGTGGGAAGTAAACTGGATCGCAGTGGATACCCGCGTGAAAGAAGGGAAGTAGGTCACGCCAACTGCATTTGACGCGCAAGCTCCGTCGCAGTCTGTGGTCGATCGTCAGGATCTTTTGCGAGTGCGTGCATGATGCCGGTTGAAATTCTTCGCGGTATGCCAAGCGTGATCGGGAGCGGCGGAGGCGGTTCATACAAGTGCCTATTAATCACACCTGAAACCGTTTCCGCTTCGAAAGGTTTCTGGCCCGAGAGTATCTCGTAGAACATCGCTCCCAGGCTGTAAACATCAGAACGCGCATCCAGCGGCTCACCGAGGCACTGCTCCGGCGACATGTAAAACGGCGTCCCGACCACCGCTCCGGTTGACGTTCCACCTGCATCGGCGAGCAGTTTTGCAAGTCCGAAGTCAACCACTCTCACACTCTCGACTTCGAAGTCATCGTCAGGCGCGACGACCAGAATATTCTCCGGCTTGAGATCGCGATGCACGACGCCTTGCCGGTGCGCGGCGCCGACACCGGCACAGATCCCACGCATCAACCGCACTCCGCGCTCGACAGAAAAATGATCTTCACTGCGCAAGAGTTCGCGCAGCGGCGTTCCTCTAATAAACTCCATCACGATGAAAGCCGGCGCGTGCTCGTCGTCCGTCTCGCCGAAGTCGTGAATCGTGATGACGTTTGGATGGCGCAGCATCGCAGCAGCGCGTGCTTCTCTGCGAAAACGCGCGAGTGCAGCGTCGTCCTTGACGTATTTGTCCGTCAGGATCTTCACCGCCACGTCGTCTCCGATGTGAACGCGACGCGCGCGATAGACCACGCTCATGCCCCCTTCGCCGAGACGCGCGACAAGTTTGTACTTGCCATCGATCACATGTCCGATAAGCGGATCCGGATTAGCGAGGCGAACGGTCGGCAGCGATGAATAAAAATGTGTTTCGTAATACGGGTGCGTGCTGGAGCCAGGCAATGTCAGCGGCGAGCCGCATTCGGAACAGAACAGCGCTTCTTTATTCAGGAACAGTTCACACGCGGGACAAAAAGGATTGTGAGATCTGAGGTGCGCGAACATCTGGTCCAGTTCGTCCTCGATTGTCTCCAATCGTGAGGACGAGCTGCGGAGTTCTCCATTGATGTCGAAAAGATAGTACGCGGGCACCTGCTCTGGTCCGTTCAGAAAAGATTTACTGAGCGTGTGATTGTTGTCGAGTGCGCAGGGCTCTGTGAGATTGAGACGCGCGATCGCATCGCGGACTGTTCGCGGATCTTTTTCGGCATCGGATTGCGGAACGTGTACGGCGACGATGCGCACTCCTTCGCGTTTTCTCTGATCGCGCAGTTCGGCTATCCGGGCCAGATTGGTTTTGGATAATTCAGAATTGAGCGACCAGAAGTGAACGAGTGTGGGATGACCTTTGATCTCGCGGGTGGTAGTTTTCCGGTTGAGCCACTCAGTGGCTTGTTCAAAAGCCGGCAACTGTAAATCAACCTTCATGCTTTTTACAGGATTTACACGATTACGCAGGATTCACATTTCAAACCCTGGAATCATGTAAATCCTGCCAAATCGTTTACATCATTCCTCGGAAGTTGTCGGGTCAATAATCGTCTTGACTTGCGCCACGTGATTCGCCGGAAAACCGCCGCGACGTGCATGCTCGTGAATCAATTCCTCATTCGGCGCGACATACACACAATAAAGCTTATTGTCGGTGACGTAACTGTGCACCCACTGAATCTGCGGTCCCATCTCATTCAACACGTTGCAGGATCGCTGCGACATTGTCTTCAGCTCCGCCGGAGACAGCTTGCTCGCCCCCGGCACTACTCGCTCGATAACATACTTTGGCATGATTCTTCTCCTTTATCACTGCATCTCAGTTAATAATTGCTCAAACTCCTGATCTCCGCGCATTGAATCGAACGCGTTATCCGTTCTGGCCCAATGCGAGACTGTCTTGAACCCACTATCATACGCGCGTCGCAATAGAATCAGTGACGCTTGTTTTTCTCCGAGAAGCGCGTAAGTGCAGGAACAGTTGTAGACGGCCAAACCGTCGTTCGGTTCTAGCTCCAATACACGTCTCAACGTTGCCTTCGCTTCTTCACAGCTACCAAAACGTGCATACGCTTCGGCAAGCCGGCTCATCACGATGACGTCGTCGAGACTCGCTTCGAGTTTGCGTGACGTGATCTCAACAACCTTCAGCTCCGCTTTCTCCGCCGACTGCACCTTCGACAGCTTTCGATAAATCCCGGCGAGGAAAATCCATGAATCCTCGTCGTACGGCTTAAGCTCCGCCGCTCGGCGATAATATTTCAAAGCTCCCGGGAGATCGTTCGATAGTTCGGCGATCATTCCGAGCCTGAGATAGCCCGGATAGTATTCGGAGTTCTCCTTGAGAATCTCTTCGATGTTGCGCTTTGATTCGGAGAACCTTCGGTGATGGAAGTAGACCATCGCGATACCGAACTTCGCGTCCAACAACGTCGGTTCGAGTTCCAGAGCTTTCTGGTTCATCTCGATGGCCTTGGTCAGCCACGAAGAATTGCCGTCGTACCATTCGTACATCGACGAATACGCTTCGGCGAGTCCGGCGTAAGACGATGCAAAGCTCGGATCGATTGCAACCGCGTTTGCAAACATCTCGATCGCGCCCTCGGTGTTTCTCTTGCCCTTCAGATAGAGCAGCTCGCGGCCGCGCATGTAAAAGTCGTAGGCCCGCAGATCGTCAGTCGGCTTCTGTGTCAGCAGTTGTCGCTCAGAGTCCGACAGTGAGATCTTCAGCGCGTCTACGATCTTTTGCGAGACTTCGTTTTGCAAATCGAAAATGTCTTCAACCAAGCGATCGAAACGTTCGGCCCAGAGGTGGTAGCCGTCGCGCAGGCTGAGGAGTTGTGCGTTGATGCGGATTCGATTGCCGGCCTTCCGCACACTTCCTTCGAGAATGTAATTGACGCGCAACGCTTCGCCGACCTGGCGTGTATTCACTTCCTTGTTACGAAAGGGAAGCACGTCAGTGCGCGATACGACTTTGAGTTCCTTGATTTTCGAAAGGTCCGTGATGATGTCTTCGGTGATGCCGGCGCAGAAGTAATCACTGTCCTTTTCCGCGTTCATGTTTTCGAAGTAGAGGACGGCGATCGATTTTTCGGGAACGATTTCTGTCGGGATTGACGACCCCGACGATCTCGAAGTGAAGGTCCTTTGTGACCGTGTCTCGATCTGTCGCTTTAAGTTTTTGAGATCGATGAGCAAGTCGTGCACGGTCTGGTAACGCTCTTCGCGGTTCTTGCGCAGCGTGCGCGAGATGATGCGATCGAGCTCTTGTGGTCCTTCCGGCAAGTAGGGCAGAAGCGACTCGGGCTCGAGATTCACAATGCCCGACATGACGTCGATCGTAGTTGGACCAGAAAACGGCTTGCAGCCCGCAATTATTTCATAAAGCACACAACCCAGGCTCCAGATGTCCGTGCGGTGGTCCACTTCGAAACCTCTGGCTTGCTCGGGCGACATGTAGTGAGCGGTGCCGAGGACCATGCCCACTGCCGTGTTGATGAAGTTCTGAGTCGGCGCAAGTGAATCGGTTCGAGTTGTGGAGCGTTCGCGAGTAAGTTTTGCAAGACCAAAGTCGAGGATCTTAACGATGCCGTCGCGACGCAGCATGATGTTTTCGGGCTTGATGTCACGATGAACGATACCCACGCTGTGAGTTGCAGAAAGCGCGCTGGCGATTTGCATTCCGACGTCGACAGCTTCGCCTGGCTGCAACGGCGCGTTTCTGATGCGATCGCGCAGCGTCTCGCCGTCGACGAACTCGGTTACGATGAACTGTTCGGAATCAATCTCGTCGATCTCGTAGATGGTGAGAATGTTTGGATGATTGAGTGCGGAGGCGGCTTTTGCTTCCTGCACGAAGCGCCGGACGCGATCGTCGTTGTCGGCAACGACGCCGGCGGCGAGCACCTTCAGCGCCACCTTGCGATCGAGTTTGGTATCGTGGGCGAGGTAAACCTCACCCATGCCGCCCGCGCCGAGTTGCGAGCAGATTTCGTAGCGGCCAATCGTTTTGCGCGCGGGGAACGACAAGGGGTTTCATCCGGGGGAGTTTGGGTTCTATGAAGCGCGGCTATTTTAGATTAGTTATCGCAACCGCGCTAGGCAGCCTGCGCAGCGCACATCGCGTCATAACGCCGCCCGCGCATCGACGCACACGTAAAACGAGGAAAAGAAGTCCGTCGCCGTCATATTATTGCTTTTCTAATACTTCTCACAGAAGTTAACGCGCAAAACCGAACCAAGATCGGTCTGCGCCTTCAGTCTTTTGTTGATGAAGGCCGGATACCGGGAGCGGTGACGCTCGTGATCAGGCAAGGCCGAGTGGTCAATTTCAGAGCTACGAAATTAAACCTTCACTTAGGAGTGACTCTGGGAGCTTCAGGAAAGATTGCAGACACGAGCTGTGTAGCAAGTTCCAAGAATTGACCCTTGAGAACAGAAGTAAACGCAACGCCAGCACTAGTAAGCAATACGGATACAACCGCTGTAAAGCTTGGCATGTCTCCAAACTGGGCAAACCTCTTCCACGAAAACTGATCTCGTAGAGTTTTGCGGAAAGTATGATAATCAAAAGCCCAAACGCCCAAGACGGTAAAAAACATAAATATCTGACCGGCACGTAGGAACGTTGCACTCAGTTCCACGCTTGAGGCTCCTGAGGTCAACCACACGGGCGACAGGCACGCTATCACTACCAATGCCACTCTCAATCCTTTTTTCAGTCCTGACTCTCCCTTAAGTTGATTGAAAAAATATCCAAAGAAGAATGCATAGATAGCCCAGTCAAGTATGAAAGTAATGATGCGCAGGCTGGTCCACAGAAAAACAAACGGCGCGTTCAAACGAATCTCTTTAATTAAAAAGGTCAGCAGGTAAAAAACGATGAATGGCAGCGAAATGATTAGTCCGCGTTTCACGGCATGGATGCCGTTGAGCCAATTTGTTCGGTGTGGGCCCAAAGTCAGTGCCAGATCTTTAGCCTCCAGATCATAGAAGAAATCGTTCTCTTCCCGTACTCCAGCAGCATACTTTTCAAGTTTTAGACGTCGCTGTAGGAATTCTTCTACAGCTAAATCACCCGCAGCGATCTTCTTTTCCATTTGATCAATTGAGCTGAGTAGTCTTCGAGATAGTGAGAGATCAAAGACTCTATCGAGAAACCATCGCCTTCGCTCGACAGCCAGCGGTTTTAGATAATTTAGGGCGTTGACCTTTCGGAGTGGGATCGCGAGAAACTGTGGATACAGTTTGAGTGCCAGCAAAAAAGGAATAGGAACAATGAACCAATTCAAAGTCGTGCTAATCACGTAACACGAAAATAAAAGTAATGCGACGGCGGAAATGAATGGATGAATTTCGTCCTGCCGGCGGTTAGCCACTCTCAAGAATTGAAGTATTCCCACCAGGAAAATGTAGGGCACAAAATCCTGAATCATTCCGAAGAAGTAAGTCAGATTCGAACGTGTTACCTCCCAGGTTGAAAACTTGTTCGTGTCGAGAGAGTAAATGCTCCTGTTTGCGGGGTAAGCCATGACCACCAGGAGAACAAGCACCGCAGCCAAATAGGCGAAGGAAATTGGCCGAAGCCGACCGGCACGAGCCAACTTACCGATGGACAGAGCCATGAATGCGAGAACGACAAAGGCGACGACGGTAGTCGGCATAAAGGACTCCCCGGCGTTTTGTGAGGCGATCAAAACGATCCAATAAAAAATCAACAGCAAGAAGTATAGAAAACACGCAGTAGTAATACCGTCCGTGTATTTAGATAACCAACTGCGCACCGAAGGGCTACGCACCAGTGCTCCGATAATCGTGAGCAAGAGGACTGATACAAGCCAAAAGCCAAGGGCGCCGCAGGCAAGGAGTACTGGATGCGCTGGTGAGTAGGGGCGGATTGGTAATTGAATACGGTCGGTTGAAATTAATTCGAAAAGCGAGTTGTAAATTTCATTTGTAATATCAGAAGCAAAACGCTGAATGCTTGGGAGTAATAGGAAGCCGAGCAAGACGCTACCAAATCGTTTGAATCGCTTGATGTACCCGGGATCAATCCAGGAGAGGTTCGGATATTTTTGGAGCAGGTAAAAGAACCAAAGGATAGGCACGGCATAGAGAAAGCTGGTCAGAAAGGAAAACACATAAGTTGCCCTGTAGCTGAACAACTGGTAAGGCGACAGACTCAAAACCCTAAAGACATTGCGAGGATTCTTTGTTGGATTGAAGGCAATGGACACCTGGATGGCTTGATTACCGTCCAGAGCGCTTCGCTGACCTGTCCAAACTGCGGATGGGTATCTGAGCGAGTTCGGAGCGGGGCTGTAAGCCTGCGTCGTGTAATCATTGACTACAACTTCCAGAGTATCGTCAGGTCCTTGGACTGGATAATCGTCTTCATAACCACGTGATATTTCCAGATTGCCACTCTGGACAGGAAAGATCCATGAACGACTGATCGGAGCTTGTGCTCGAACGGTGATTTGGTCTTCGTTGGTACTGATCTCAGGAACAACATCGATAAATTCATACGAGATAGGTGAGCCGTTAAGCTGGAGATCAAACTCCCGATGAATAAACTCTGCGAGGCTGCTGTGACCTGAGATAAGGTCCTCCGCAGCAGGGTCATTTTTAAGACGGGTGTCCTGAAGATCGACCAGGATTTGATCATAGTTAATTGATAAAACGACTCGGCTGCGACTGTTTGGTACGAAGCTGATAAATGACCGGTCATACCTATAATATTTCGGAATCGATTCATCAGTTAAGCGATGTGCGAACAGAAAGTAGCGGCCAGGCTGGGGAAATAATAGATCGCCTTTGAAATGTCCCTGGTCGTCCGCCGTTACTACTACATCCGGAGCGGCCTTTTTGTAGTCAGAACCAAGTTTGTCTTTAGCGATGATACTCAATACTACGGGCTTACCCGGAACCGCCGCTCCCTCAACCTGCAACTGCTGAGTAGTTACTTTTTTCGGAACTCTATACAGCACGGGATCAGTCTCATCCCTTGGGGTCCAATCGATCGTTTGAGACCTACCGACATCTTCCCCTTCGTCAGTACCGGACGCTCCGCGAATTAGTCTGGCTTTCAAAAATAAAAAATTCTGACCGGGATGAAGCCTTACCTGGGCAAATTCGAACTCATTGCTGATGTCTGTTGCTGTGCGGCTGGTGAGTTCTCCATCTAAGAAAAGTTCGATTTGGCAAGGTTTATTTGTGCTTCCGGTGATAGGAATGATCGGTTTATCTACTGAGTGCACTGCGCTAAATGGGCCTGGAGATTCATTTACTTTTTTAATAGACAACTGCAATTCATCGTCTTTCGGTGGCCAAACAAATGCCCAAATTTCATGGGCGCGGTATCTCAAAGCAAAAGAGAGAAAACCAAGCAGTAAAATGCCAATTGCACCAAAGAGCGTCACACGCACATGGCGTAGCCTGGCAAAGCGACGTTTGTTCTTTTGAGGATTCTCGGGCTTCAACTGTGGTGATTGGTCTCTGCACCTAAAGTTGGTGCATTAGAAAAGGCTGAACAACTGCGTGATGGAAAAGGCGAGCTTACTTTAAGCCGTCATTTTCGTTACGTCAATAACTTAGTTGCACGGCAAACTGCAAGGCGGCTCGTGAGTTGGAAATGAGGTTGTGAGTGTGTTCACCCTTAATGAATGTCAACAGCCTCAGAACGAACTTTTTACCTCAGTAAGTACACTGACGAGCTTTGAGGTATCGATGTTGCCCCCGGAGACGATGCAGACGAGTTTACCGGGGCCGGCTTGGCCGGAGAGGGCGCAGGCGACGGGGACGGCGCCCGCGCCTTCGGGGATGATGTGGTTGTGTTGGACCATGAGGCGGAGGCCGTTGGCGACCGAATCGAGATCGGCGACGAGGGAGCCGTCGATCAAAGCACGAGCGCGTTCGAACATTTGTGGGAAGACGGCTTTCGCGCCGATGCCGTCGACCCACGATGCTGTGTATTCGACCGGGGTTGGAATGCCGGTCAATAACGAAGCGGTGAGGGGCGCCGCAGTGGCGACTTCGGCCGCGAAGATCTTGCACGTGGGACGAAGTTGACGCATTGCAGAAGCGATCCCACACGTGAGTCCGCCGCCGCCCCACGGAATCACAATCGCATCCGGATCAGGCAAGTCCTCCAGGATCTCGAGGGCGATCGTTCCATTGCCGGCCATTACATCCGGATCGTCAAACGCGTGAATGAACGTGCCGTCGACACCCGGATACGCACGTTCTTCAAACGCTCGCCACCACTCCTCAAACGACACTTTAATCACTCGTCCACCCAGTCGCTCGATAGCGTTGATCTTCGTCTCGGGCGCAGTCGCCGGTGCGATCACCGTGCACGGAATTCCCAACTCCCGTGCACACCACGCAACACCTTGCGCCATATTTCCCGCCGACGCAGTGACGACTCCTCGCCCGAGTCTCTCCGGACTCAAGCGAGCGATCGCGTTCGCAGCGCCGCGAATCTTGAACGAGCCAATCGGTTGCAGGTTCTCCAGCTTCAAATAGATCTCAGCGGGCGGTGAAGGAACATTAAGACGGATGAGCGGCGTGCGAATCGCGGTGTTCGCGATCACACGCCGTGCTTCTTCAATTGCAGATAACGAGATCATTCTTCCGATTTTGGTTTAACCGCAGATTAACGCAAATCACGCAGATCTGATCTGCGTCATTTGCGTTAATCTGCGGCCACATTATCACCTTTACCCACCCTTCGGTCCCAAAATTGTTGACTTTAAACGACGCTCGCGAGTAAAAACTCAGCACCGACCGAATACCCAAACTCAGGAGAAACATCATGAAACACCTGGCCACAGCTCTCTCGCTTGTTGTCCTTTTTGTCTCCGCCGCTGCCGCGCAAACGTGGGAGCCCGAGATGCAATTGAAACTCAAAGCCGTCGGCTCGCCGAGAGTTTCTCCTGACGGCAAAAGAATGGTCTACACGGTCAACGAAGCGGTGACCACGCCCGACAAGAGCGAGTTTGTCACTCAGATCTGGTTGGCTAATCTCGACACGAAACAGAACGTGCAACTCACGTTTGGCGAGAAGTCATCGACCAATCCGAAGTGGTCGCCCGACGGAAACTGGATCGCCTTCACGTCAAACCGCAAGGACAACAAAAACAATCTCTATCTCCTGAACCTGAACGGCGGCGAGGCCGAGCCGCTGACCGACGTCAAAAGCGGCGTCTCCAACTTCGCCTGGTCGCCTGACGGTCGCTCGATCGCTTTCACGATGACTGATCCGAAGACGGAAGACGAAGAGAAGAACGACAAGGGCAAGAACGACTATCGCTGGATCGATGAAAACGTCAAACTCTCACGCCTCTACCTGATCACTATTCAAAAGGACGCGAACGGCAAACGTGAGCCGCGTAAGCTCACGACGGAAAACTACAACGTCGACGCGTTCGATTGGTCCAGTGACGGTTCGCGCATCGCCTTCGGTCATACGAAATCGCCAATCGCGAATGATTGGACCACTTCCGATGTTTCGATCATCGAAGTCGCGAGTGCGAAGATCACGCCACTCGCTAACACTCCCGCTGCCGAGAGCGATCCGCTTTACTCGCCCGACGGCAAGTCAATCGCGATCCTTGCGAGCGACAATCCGCCGCGCTGGGCACAGTCCGGCGTGATCCAAGTCTTTTCCACGAGCGGCGGTCAGCCAAAGAACCTCGTCGCTTCCTTTGACGCTCAGCCGGCGATCGCCGGATGGTCCGCCGACGGCAACCGCATCTACTTCAGCGAACCGAAGGGTACGGGAACCAACATTTATTCACTCGACATCGCAGCCAATCGCATCGAGGAGATCAAATCCGATCCGGCCGTGTTTACTGCCGTGAGTCTCAATCGTTCCGGCACGACGTTCGGAATGGTACGGCAAACTTCCGATACTCCGCCCGATGTTTTCGTCGCGAACGTAGCGAACTTCGCGCCCGTTCAAATCACTCGCGTCAATGCAGACGTGCAAATGCCGCCTATCGGGCGTACTGAAGTAATCACCTGGAAGTCGACAGACGGGAAACAGATCGAAGGCTTGTTGACTTATCCGGTCGGTTATCAAACCGGCCAGCGCGTGCCGTTGATTCTGAACGTGCACGGCGGACCCGCCGGCGTGTTCCTGCAAACGTTTGTCGGCGGCCGCGGTGTTTACCCGCTCGCGTCATTCGCGTCACGCGGTTATGCGATTCTGCGTCCGAATCCGCGCGGTTCGAGCGGCTACGGCGCCGAGTTTCGGCGCGCGAACATACGCGACTGGGGATTCGGAGACTATCAGGACTTGATGACGGGCGTGGATCGAGTGATCCAGATGGGCGTCGCCGATCCGGATCGGCTAGGCGTGATGGGTTGGAGTTACGGCGGTTTTATGACCTCGTGGATCGTCACGCAGACACAGCGTTTCAAAGCAGCGTCCGCCGGCGCGCCGGTGACAAACCTGATGAGCTTCAACGGCACCGCCGACATTCCCGCGTTTGTGCCTGATTATTTCGGCGGGCAGTTCTGGGAAGCACTCGACATCTATCAAAAGCATTCGCCGATGTTCAATGTGAAGAACGTCACCACGCCGACGATGATTCAACATGGCGAAGCAGACATCCGTGTGCCGATCTCGCAAGGTTATGAGTTTTACAACGCGCTGAAGGTGAAGGGCGTGCCCACGCGAATGCTCGTGTTGCCGCGGCAACCGCACGGACCAAACGAACCGAAGATGCAGTTGATCACGATGAAGGCGAATCTCGAATGGTTCGAGAAGTATATTGGCGGGAAGTCTCAGACTTCACGTAACTGAAGCCGCAAAATTCAAAAGCCACAAAGAAGCACAAAAAGCACAAAAGTTTTCACTAAACTCTTGATGCTTTTTGTGCTTTGTGGTCCGGTGAAGTTTCATATCGGCACGTCAGGGTGGCATTACAAACATTGGCTGGGCGGCGTCTTTTACCCTCCGGGTGTAAAAGGCGCCGCGATGTTTCAGTTCTATGCCAGCCACTTTGATACCGTTGAGATCAACAACAGTTTCTATCGACTGCCCACCGCAAACACATTCGACACCTGGCGAGAATCCTCACCACGCAACTTTCTCTTCGCCGTAAAAGCCAGCCGCTTCATCACGCACATGAAGAAGTTGAAAGAGCCGCAGAGCTCTTCGGAGAAGTTTTTTCTGGTGGCGGAACGGTTGGAGGAGAAGTTGGGACCAATCCTGTTTCAACTCCCGCCACGTTGGAAGTTGAATACCGAACGCCTCGCATCGTTTATCGAGTCCTTGCCTCCCGAGCATAAATATGCGTTCGAGTTTCGCGATGAGAGTTGGCTGGTTCCGGAAGTGTACGCGTTATTGCGGAAGCACAATGCGGCGTTCTGCATACACGACTTCGCGGACATGAAAATACCTAATGAGGTCACCGCGAAGTTTGCTTACGTTCGTTTTCACGGACCGACGAGCGCGAAGTATTGGGGAGAATCTGTCTCTTATACACATCTGACGCTGCCGACGACTTGGTCTCGGTGTAGTTCTCGG